>JANJWV010000115.1 GCA_024709365.1 Desulfomicrobium sp.
CCTGCCGGGCACCAACCGCGAAGAGGCGGCTCGCGTGGCCGAACGCATCCGCTGCACCCTCGGCGAGCACGCCTTCTTCCCCCGCCCCGGGACCGAGGTCCACGTGACCGTCAGCCTGGGCGTGACCAGCCACGATCCGGGCGAGTCCGTCTCGGACTTCGTGGACCGCGCCGACCAGAACATGTACGCCGCCAAAAAGTGCGGCCGCAACACCACGGTCTGCAGGTGAGTGCATGGTGAGCGGAAAGAAACGGTTCTTCCCCTTCACCGCTCACTGACCGCCCATCACTCCCCGTCCCCGTTCATCATACCCTTCAGCCGGCAGAACCCGCATTCCCCGGCCGAGGTCGGGTAGCCGCAGGTCGTGCAGGGCGCGATGCCGAGGGTGGTTTCGCCGCGCGGGGCGAAGCCGGGGCGGCCGTCCTTCAGGAAGCCGTCGTAGAAGCGGATCTTGCGGCCGGGCTGGATGTCCTCCAGGTCCGAGAGGAGCTTCTTGTAGATGGGGAAGCTCGCCTTGGAGCTGTAGGGGCAGGGGGCGTAGCCGTAGTCGATGCCGGCCAGGAAGCAGAGGTTGGCCGTCTCGAACTCGGACATGCGGAAGAGGGGTTTGACCTTTTTGGCGAAGCCGCCTTCGGCCGGCATGACCGGGCCCTGGTCGCTCAGGTACTCCACGTCCCAGCGCATGACGTTGGCGAAGAGGCGCGAGGTCTCGTCGTCGAGGTTGTGGCCCGTGGCCAGGGCCGTGAAGCCGTTGTCCATGGCGAAGCGGTTGAAAAGGTAGCGCTTGGTCTGGCCGCAGACCGAGCAGATGGGGCGCTTCACGCGCTTCTTCACGTCGCACATGGCCAGGCCCATGGAGGCCGTCTCGATGACGTGGAGCCGGATGCCCTGCTTTTCGCAGAAGCGCTCGGTGTAGCCGCGGGCGATGGGCGATGACTCGGGGATGCCCAGGTCGATGTGCAGCCCTTCGATGTTGTAGCCCAGATCCTGCAGCATCCAGGACAGGGCCAGGGAGTCCTTGCCGCCGGAGATGGCGATGAGGATGCGGTCCTCGAAGGTGAACATGTCGTGTTCCTTGATGGCCCGCTCCACCAGACGGCGGGCGAAGACCAGGAAGCACTCCCTGCAGAAGGCCGTGTGGTGGCTCGGCAGGGCGACGACGGCCGGGACGTGGCAGCGTTTGCACTTCATAGCTACCCCCTGGACCCGACGTCGCGCACGGTGATGTGGTCGCCGTCCTTGAGGTTCAGGTCGTGCGTGAGCAGGCCTCCGTCGCGGATGACGAGGGCGCGGCCGGGCTTGCGGCCGACCTTGAGCAGAAGCTGGGCGACCGTGCCTGGACGGTCCATGGTAAATTCCCGGTTTTCGGGTTCGATGCGTACGGTGATCATGCGTTTTTTGTTCATGGTTGTGGGTTTCCGGCAGAAACGGGGAGAGCGGCGGGCCGCGTCAGGAAGTTTCCGCCCCTGACAGGCCGCCGTTTTTGAACGGCCTGCGACTTTCGAGTTTATCAGCAGTCAGCTAAGTCGAGGCGGTCCGAAGATCAAGATTTTTCGGACTGAGGTTGTCCGGATTCGTCGCCGTCGCGGCCGGCCAGGATCAGGAACCCGTCCTCGTCGAGGCGCCCCTGGTCCTGGGTCACGAACCAGCGGATGCCGTCGCGTTCGATCACGGCCGAGCCCGTGTCGCGGCCGAGGTAGCCCTGCATGACCTGGGTGCCGCCGATGAGGATGCGGCCGACGTTGCCGTGGGGCAGGTCCTCCAGGGTGCCGGGATCCACGATACGCAGGGCCGAACCGGGCAGGGGCAGGCCCACGGTGCCGGGCTTGCGGCCCTGCTGGATGCTCAGGTCGGCGGGGTTCAACACGTCGGGGGCGTTGACCGTGGCCACGGGCGTGGTTTCGGTGGTGCCGTAGCCGTCGTGGATCATGAGGCCGAACTTCTGGCGGAAGTCGCGGACCGTGGCCGAGTCCAGCGTCTCGCCGCCCGAGAGCACGAAGCGCAGGGAGGCGAACATGAGCGGGTGCAGGGCGTCGGCGGCGGCATAGGCGGCCAGGGCCTCGGGCGCGGCGCAGAGCAGGGTGGCCTCGAACTCCGCGCACAGGCGGCCGACAGCCCGCGCGTCCATGGGGTCGCGGTGGCAGACCACGGGGACGGACTCCAGCAGTGGCAGGAACATGGTCGTGGTCAGCCCCAGGGCCTCGTGCAGGGGCATGGCCGTCAGCAGCACGTCGTCGCCGCGCGGCGTGAAGAGCGAGGACACCTGGCGGCCGTTGGTGATGATGTTGGCGTGACTGAGGCGCACGCCCACGCGCTCTCCGCCGCGTTCGACGAAGACCACCGCCGCCGTGTCCGCGCCCGCCGCACGGCCGGGCAGGGCCAGCCGCACCAGCCGCCCGGGCAGCAGGCGCAGCAGCACCCGCGCCAGACGCTCCCGCACCATGCCCTTGCGCGCGTCCACAAAGTCCATGCAGTCCATATAGTCCATCCCGTCCACGACCGGCGCGCCTTCTTCACTCAGTACCAGCCCCGCCCCGGCCTGCCGCAGGCAGCTCCGCAGCTCTTCCTCGCCCAGCCCCGGGTCCAGGTTGACCACCGCCTTGCCGGCCATGAGCGCGGCCATGTTGGCCACGGCCCCCCTGGCTCCGGGGGACAGCATGACGCCCACGGCCCCCTCGGGCCGCTTGGCCAGGACGCGGGCCAGGCGCAGGGCGCACAGGGCCAGCTCCTCGGCGGTCAGGCGCACGCCGGCCGAGTCGGCCACGGCCAAGCGCCCCGGGGCGCGGCGCACGGCCTGCAGCCATCTGACGGGGATGGAGGGCTGGGAGTCGGCGAACTCCTGCCAGGCCAGGATGGACATGCGGTGCACGGCGTCCTTGACCTCCATGGGCGAGGCCGACGGCGGCAGGGCCGGTCCGAAGCAGAGGTTCACGTCGCGGGTCAGGGCGCCGTCGGTGTTGCGCCGGAAATGGCGGCTCACGGCGGACCAGCGGCTGCCCCACAGGCCGCGCAGGTAGAAGGGCACGATGGGGCAGTCGGCCTGGGTGGCCGGGATGGCGTAGCCGCGGCGGAAGGGGCCGAGCTGCCCGTTGCGGCTGATGGCCCCCTCGGGGAAGAGGACCACGCACTCCCCGGCCTTGAGGGTCTCGGTGATGGTCCGCAGGGCCGACTTGCTGGCGGCCGAGGAGGTGATGGGGATGACCCGGTAGAGGTCCAGGAACCAGCGCAGGTACCAGCGGTCGTAGTAGCGCCGCGTCATGACGAAGCGCACGGGCCGGGGCACGGCCAGGTGCAGCACGGCCCAGTCGATCCAGCTGGTGTGGTTGCCCAGGAGCAGCACGCCGCCTTTGGACGGGATGTTCTGCAGGCCGCTGACCGTCAGGCGGTAGTGCTGGGCGAAGACCACGCGCAGCAGGAAGCGCATCAGGGACTGGGGCAGATGGCGCAGGGTGTGGAAGGTCCCGAAGCCCATGACGCAGGCCAGGGTCAGGATGATGGGCACGCTGGCCAGGCCCGTCAGGGAGGCGAGCACCGTGCCGCACAGGAAGGCCAGCATGGCCACGTTCTGCATGAAATTGTTGCCGGCCAGGATGGTGCCCAGGTCCGAGTCCTCGGCATTGAACTGGATGAGGGCGTTCAGCGGCACGACGAAGAGGCCGCCGAAGAAGCCGTAGACGGTAAGCAGGAGCCCCAGGGCCACGGTGTCGTGCATGGCCGGGATGAGGGCCAGGCAGGCCGTCATGCCCACGGCCGCCAGGGGGATGACGCCTGTCTCGATGTAGGTCTTCGAGAGCCTCCCGGCCGTGACGGAGCCGATGATGATGCCCACGCCGCCGATGGCCAGCAGCCCCTGGGCGATGACGGTGGAGGTCACGCCGGCCGATTCCTTGAGGTGCGCGCCGAAGGCCGCGAAGAGCACCTGGTTCACGGCCCAGAACAGGGACAGGCCCAGGACCGAAAGGCGGATGGTCTGGTTGTCCCAGATGTTCTTCAGGTTCTTCTTTAAGTATTCGCCGCGGACATAGGCCGTGCGGTCCAGGCGCAGGGTGGCGTCGCCGGCCTTGTACTGCGGGATGCGCAGGGCCACGAGGGTCTGGGCCACGGCGCCGGCGAAGAGGAGCAGGCCGCTGGGTGCGATGGCCTGCAGGATGTCCGACTTGGTGACGGCCTCGCCGATGAGGGCCTCGAAGACCACGGAAAAGAGCACGCCGCCCAGGAGGATGGCCACGATGGTCACGGCCTGGACCACGCCGTTGGCCATGCCGAGGTTGTCCTTGCCGGCCATCTCCTTGATGTAGCCGTACTTGGCCGGCGAATAGAAGGCCGACTGGGCGGCCAGGATGAGCGTCAGGGCGAAGGCCGCCTCGAACCAGCCCAGCAGGTAGCTGCCGTAGATGAGGGCCGTCAGGGGCACGGCGAAGAAGGCCGTCCAGCGCATGACCTGGTGCTTGGAAAAGCGGTCGGCCAGGAAGCCGGCCGGCGTGAAGAACATGATGAAGGGCAGCAGGATGCAGGCGTTGACCAGCGCCGTCAGCCCGATCTGGGTGGAGCCGTCGTAGACCTTGAAGACCGTGTTCTGGATGACGATCTTGTGCCCCAGGTCGATCATGGCGTTGACGAGCACGACGGTCAGGTAGGGCAGGAACCCGCGGATGCCGAGGAGCCGGCGTCCGGCGCTCATGCCCGCGCACCCAGCATGCGCAGGCATGCGGCCGTGACCAGTTCGGGCGTTTCGGGCGTCAGCTCGATCTTGCCGTAGCGGTGCAGGACCAGGGGCTGCATGATGGCCCCCATGATCAGCCCGGCGAAGAGATCGGCGTCGCAGGGCGGGATCTCGCCCAGGCCCACGGCCTGCCCCACGAAACGCTCGGCCAGCCCGTGGGGCTCGGTCTCGCGGGACAGCAACCTGTCTTCCGGGAACCCGTGCTGGGTCAGCAGGATGAAGGCGAACTGGTCGCTGTTATAATGATAGTAGTCGTAGATGGTCTGCACGGCCTGGCCCAGGCGCAGGGCGAAGGGCAGCCGGTCGTCGAAGAGCATCTCGGAGACGAGGTGCGTGAACTGGTCCAGTTCGCGGTTGAAGAGCTTCCAGGCCATCTCCTCCTTGCCGTCGTACCAGCGGTACAGGGCGCCTTCCGTCACCCCCGCGGCGGCGGCGATGTCCTTGATGGTCGTACGCGCCAGCCCCTTGGTGGCGAACAGGCGGATGGCCGATTCCTCTATGATTTCGCGTTTCATGACGGGTCGTGACATGGTGCTTCCTCCTTACATGGGTGAGCATTTATTTACTCATTTTGCGTCCGCGTCAAGAAAAAGGGGCGCGTCCGTGCGGACGCGCCCCGAGGGAGATGTGCCGGCAATCCGTGGGGTCAGATGTGGCGCCCGGCGATGAGATCCTGGATGACGGTCGGATCGGCGAGGGTGGAGGTGTCGCCGAAGTCCTCCATGGCCGTGGAACCGGCCGTGATCTTGCGCAGCACGCGGCGCATGATCTTGCCGCTGCGCGTCTTGGGCAGGCCCAGGGTGAACTGGATGACCTCGGGCGAGGCCAGGGGCCCGATCTCCTTGCGCACGTGGTTGCGCAGGGCCTTGATCAGGTCGTCGGACTCGTCCACGTCGGCGCGCAGGGTGACGTAGGCGTAGATGGCCTGGCCCTTGATGTCGTGGGGCATGCCGACCACGGCCGCCTCGGCCACGTCCGGGTGGGATACCAGGGCCGACTCGATCTCGGCCGTGCCCAGGCGGTGCCCCGAGACGTTGATGACGTCGTCCAGGCGGCCCATGATCCAGAAGTAGCCGTCGGTGTCCTGGCGGGCGCCGTCGCCGGACTCGTAGCGGCCCGGGAAGCGCTCGAAGTACTGCTGGCGGAAGCGGGCCGGGTCGCCGAAGACGCCGCGCAGCATGCCCGGCCAGGGGCGTTCGATGACGAGGTTGCCGCCTTCGTTGGCGCCCGTGGGGTTGCCGTCGTTGTCGACGATGCGGGCGTGCACGCCGGGCATGGGCAGCGAGGCCGAGCCGGGCTTCAAGGGCGTGGCGAAGGGCAGGGCCGTGATGAGGATGCCGCCCGTCTCGGTCTGCCACCAGGTGTCGACCACGGGCAGCTTCGACTTGCCGACGTTGGCGTGGTACCACATCCAGGCTTCGGGGTTGATGGGCTCGCCGACGCTGCCCAGGACGCGCAGGGAGGACAGGTCGTTCTTCTGCGTCCACTCAACGCCGTCGCGCATCAGCGCCCGGATGACCGTGGGCGCGGTGTAGAAGCTCGTGACCTTGAACTTCTCGACGATGTGCCAGAAGCGCGACGGGTCTGGGTAGGAGGGCACGCCCTCGAACATGAGGGACGTCACGCCCAGCGTCAGCGGCCCGTAGACGATGTAGGTGTGGCCCGTGATCCAGCCCACGTCGGCCGTGCAGAAGTGGATGTCGTCCTCGAAGAGGTTGAAGACGTACTGGGTGGTGTGGGCCGCGTAAGTCAGGTAGCCGCCGGTGGTGTGCACCACGCCCTTGGGCTTGCCCGTGGAACCGCTGGTGTAGAGGATGAAGAGCAGGTCCTCGGCGTCCATCTCCTCGCAGGGGCAGGTCGCGGGGAGGTTGGGGTCGGCCATGACGTCGTGCCACCAGAGGTCCCGGCCCACGACCATGTTCACGTCGTTGCCGGCGCGCCTCAGCACGATGCAGCTCGTCACGCTCGGGCAGCCGTTCAGGGCTTCATCCACGTTGCCCTTCAAGGGGATCTTCTTGCCGGCGCGCAGCACCGCGTCGGCCGTGACCAGGACCTTGGCCTCGCAGTCCTGGATGCGGTTCATGAGGCTCGAAGCCGAGAAACCGGCGAAGACGATGGAGTGGGTGGCGCCGATGCGCGTGCAGGCCAGCATGGCCACGGCCAGCTCGGGCACCATGGGCATGTACAGGGCCACGCGGTCGCCGCGGGAAACGCCATGCTTCTTCAGGACGTTGGCGAAGCGGACGACGTCGGCCAGCAGCTCGCGGAAGGTGATGTGGCGGACGTCCTCCTCGGGCTCGCCCTGCCAGATGATCGCCGTCTTGTCGCCCAGGCCGTTCTCCACGTGCCGGTCGAGGCAGTTGTAGCTGACGTTGAGCTTGCCGTTCACGAACCAGTTGATGCGGGGCTCCTTGAAATCACAGTCCATGACCTTGTCCCAGGGCTTGAACCAGCTGACGAGCTCTTTGGCCCGGTCGCCCCAGTAGCCTTCGGGGTCCTGGTCGGCGCGGCGGTAGTGGGCCTCGTAGGTGGCCATGTCCGGGATGTGGGCGCGCGGTGTCGCGGGAGGGGTGAAAAGGCGCTCTTCGTGCTGCAGGCTCTGGATATTTTCAGGACTCATGTGGTGCTTCCTCCTTGGTAAGGCTGGTGATTCTTCGTGTCCGGGTACTATCAGGAATTACGTCTAGAAGAAATGAATTTTGTTTTCCCGCCTTTTCTGGTAAATGGCTGATATTGGCGGTTAACGGAAGCCGCGACTTTCCCCCATCGGTAAACGGAGCTTTTCGGACGATGAGCGTCAAACACCTGGATCTGTTGTTCAAGCCCAATTCCCTGGCCATCATCGGCGCTTCGCGCGACCCCAACTCGGTCAGCGCCATACTCATGCGCAATCTCATGTCCGGAAAATTTCTGGGCCCGGTGCTGCCCGTGTCCGGAGCCCAGGAGGCCATCTTCGGGGTGCTGTCCTACGTCAGCGTCACGTCCCTGCCCCTGACCCCGGACATGGCCATCATCTGCTCCTCGGTCTTCGACGCCCCGGACCGTTTGTCCGAACTGGCCGATAACGGCACCCACGTGGCCGTGATCATGGACCCGGGCTACGCCCTCCTGGACGGCCCGCAGAAGGCCCAGATAGACGAGCGCATCCGCCAGGTCTCCCGCGACAAGGACATCCGCGTCCTGGGCCCCGGGAGCCTCGGCATGATCGTGCCCGCTTCGGGCGTCAACGCGAGCCTGTCGCGCGTGGGCGCCAAGGAAGGCCGCATCGCCTTCGTCACCCAGTCCGACAGCCTCTTCGAGTCCGTTCTCGACTGGGCCCGGACCAACAACGTCGGCTTTTCCCACTGCGTCTCCCTGGGCCGCCAGCTGGACATCGACTTCAGCTCGGTCCTCGACTACCTCGGCTCCGACCCGGCCACCAAGGCCATTCTGCTCTACATCGAGAACATCCAGGACGCCCGGCGCTTCATGTCCGCGGCCCGGGCCAGCGCCCGCAACAAGCCCATCCTCGTCATCAGGCCCCGGCGCCTGCCGTGCGAGCTGCGCGACGCGGCCAGCGAACTGACCGAGATGGACCAGGACCAGATCTACGACGCCGCCTTCCGCCGCGCCGGCATGGTCCGCGTGGACGACATCGACTCCCTGTTCGAGGGTGCGCGCACCCTGGCCAACTACAAGCCCCTGCGCGGCAACGGCCTGGCCATCATGACCAACGGCCAGAGCATCGGCCTGCTGGCCGCCGACACCCTCATCCAGGGGGGAGGGGAGCTGGCCGCCATCACCGAGGAGACCCAGCTCAAGCTGGAGGAGATCCTCGGCCCCGAGCGCTGCTCCGACAACCCGGTCACCCTGCCGTACAACGCCTCTCCCGAAGACTACGCCCGCATCCTGAGCATTCTGGTGCGGGCCAAGGACGTGGGCTGCGTGCTCATCCTGCACGTTCCCTTCCAGGGCACGTCGAGCCTGGAGATCGCCCAGGCCGTGACCCAGGTTGCCAAGACCAGCCGCTGCCTGGTGCTGGCCAACTGGCTCGGCGAGGAGACCGTGCGCGACACCAAGGACGTCTTCGAGGACGCGGCCATCCCGGTTTTCGACCGGCCGGGCAAGGCCATCATGGCCTACCTGCACATGCTGCGCTACAAGCGCACGCAGAAGATTCTCATGCAGACCCCGGACTCCCTGCCCGCGGACTTCTTCCCGGACACGGAGCACGCCCTGGAGATCATCAAGAACGCCCTGAACGAGGGGCGCGCCCAGCTCTCCGAGGAGGAGTCCCGCCAGGTCCTGGCATCCTACGGCGTGCCCGTGGTCGAGACCCGCATCTGCAAGTCGGCCATGCAGGCCGTGGACGCCGCCTCGGAGATCGGCTTCCCCGTGGCCCTCAAGATCCGCTCGCCGCAGATCGCCCAGCCCTTCGACATCGGCGGCATCGCCCTGGACCTGACCACCCCGGACCTCGTCTTCGAGGCCGCGGCCAACATGTCCGCCCGCGTGCACTCCCAGGTGCCCAACGCCTACATCGAGGGCTTCACGGTCCAGAAGATGGGCCGCCGTCCAGGCGCCCACGAGCTGTTCATCTCCGTCTTCACCGACAAGGTATTCGGGCCCATCCTGCGCTTCGGCCACGGCGGCGTCTCGGCCCCGGTCATCAACGACCACGCCATGACCCTGCCGCCCCTGAACATGGGCCTGGCCCGGGAACTCATCTACCGCACGCGCATCTCCAAGCTGCTGCTGGGCTCCCGCCGCCAGGTCGCGGCCGACATCGACGACATCTGTCTGGCCCTGATCCAGATCAGCCAGATGGTCATCGACCTGCCCCAGATCACCACTTTGGAGATGAACCCCATCTTCGCCGACGACCAGGGCGTCCTGGCCCTGGGCGCGCGCATCTGGATCCAGCCCGCCGCGGTCACGGGCCCCGAGCGCCTGGCCATCCGCCCCTACCCGCGCGAGCTGGAGGAGTGCGTGCGCCTCAAGAACGGCGAGCAGATCCTGCTGCGGCCCATCCGCCCCGAGGACGCCCAGGCCCACCTGGACTTCATCCACGGCCTGTCCGAGGAGGACCTGCGCCTGCGCTTCTTCGGCCTGGTCCAGAACTTCGTGCTGAGCGACATGCCCAAGTTCACCCAGATCGACTACGACCGCGAGATGGCCTTCATCGCCACCCACCTGGTCGACGGCAAGCCCGAGACCCTCGGCGTGGTCCGCACCTCCACCAAGCCCGACAACTCCGCGGCCGAATTCGCCATCATCGTACGTTCGGACATGAAGGGCACGGGCCTGGGTTCGATGCTTTTCGAAAAGATGATCCGCTACTGCAAGAGCCGCGGCACCCGCTACCTCGAAGGCCAGACCATGCCCCGCAACAAGGGCATGATCGGCCTGGCCAAGCGCTTCGGCCTGGCCGTGACCCACAATTACGAGGAAGAGCTGGTCGAGATGCGCCTGCCCCTCTGGGAATGGGAGCCCGGCCGCTTGGAGGGCGCCCCCGCAAACAGATGGGGGGGGGGGGGGGCGCGGGGTGGGAGGGGTGTTGGTGGGGGGGGGCGGGGGGGTGGGGGTG
>JANJWV010000013.1 GCA_024709365.1 Desulfomicrobium sp.
GTTTCCCAGGCTATTTCTCTGGCGAAAAAACAAAAACGGATGGCTGCCTTTCGGTAACCATCCGTTTTTTTTATGAATTATCATGGTGCCCAGGGCGGGACTCGAACCCGCACGCCCCGAAGGACAAGGGATTTTAAATCCCTGGCGTCTACCAATTCCACCACCCGGGCAGGGAGGTTTTTCAATTATACAGGGCTGTCTGGAGCGTCAATTCTTTCTTGGCCGTGGGCTGGTCAGACGAAGACGTCCACGAGGGAGCCCTTGTGCGGGTCTTGGGTGGGGCGCCCGGGTTCGGACGGGGGCGGGGACGGGCGGTCCCGGTCGCGGCGCGGGGCTTCGTTTCTGACGGCGGGGGCCGTCGGGGGCGTCCTTTCGATGGCTTCGGTCATGGCTTCAGGCCCTGGTGTTGCGCTGGTCCATGAAGGACGTGAAGTCCGCGGCGAAACCGCTGTCGATGTAGCGCAGGTCCCGCTGGAGATCGTCGGCGTCGAAGCCGTTCTGCACGGCGAACTGCGCGAAGGCGCGGCCCGAGGTGCCCGCGTGGCGCAGGCGGACCAGGCCTTCGGGGTTGCGGGAGTAGAAGCGGTAATGGCCGTGGGCGTCGAGGGTCAGGGAATACTCCAGGTCCCAGGGCGTGTCGGCTGCGTAGTTGGCTACGGAGCCGAGGTAGTGTCCGGGCAATTCGCTCACGCGGGTCTCCTGTTCTTGCGCAGGGTGAAGCGGAACCAGTCCTTGCACTGGTAGAAATAGAACATGGTGCCGCACTGCACCAGCACCGAGGCGAACATGGCCATCCATACGCCGTCGGACGAGCGCAGCACGATGTGCCCCAGCACGTAGGCCAGGGGCAGGCGCACCAGCCAGGCCGAAGTGCCGAATATGATCGCCTGGTACATGGTCGCGCCGGCGCCGGTGAAGGCGCCGCCCAGGATCATGGCTGCCAGCATGGGCGGCTGGGCGGCCATGTTCCAGGCCAGGTAGTTCACGGCCTCGGCCTGCACCTCGGGGTCCGGGGCGATGAAGGCCGTGACCGGGCCGATGACCGTCCACAGGAGCGCCGTGAAGACGCTGATGACAGCCACGCCCACGGCCATGATGCGGTAGCCCACGTGCTTGGCCTCGGCCCGGCGGTCCTGGCCCAGGTAATGGCCGACGAGGATGGAGGCCGTGAAGTTGAAGGCCATGGCCGGGAGGAAGAGCACGGCCTCGACGCGGACGCCGGCGCTCATGCCGGCCATGGCCACGACGCTGCCTTCGGGCAGGCTCGCGGTGATGGCGTAGAGGACCATGTAGGCCGAGTGCCAGACCAGTTGCATGAGCCCGGCCGGCCAGGCGACCTTGATCAGGTAGGGCAGGGCCAGGCGCGTCCAGCGCCAGGGCGCGAAGCATTGGGCGCAGAGCAGGCCGCAGCGGTGCAGCATGACGACGTTGTAGATCGTGCCGCAGACGACGGAGCCGAAGGTGGCCCAGGCGATGCCCTTGTACCCGAGTTCGGGCAGACCCCACAGGCCCAGGCCCAGGCCCAGGTCGCCCAGGGTGTTCACGCCCGTGACCAGGATCATGGAATACAGGGGCAGGGTCACGATCTTCTGGGCCCGGAAGAAGGCGTTGGTGATGGTGAAGACGTAGTAGGCCGGCATGAGGTACAGGCTGACCTCCAGCAGGTACCCGGCGATGGGCATGAGCTCCGGCGGGATCTGCAGCAGGTTCAGGAAGCGCTCGTCGAACCACAGCCCGAAGATCAGGATGGCCAGGCCCGTGACCACGCCCAGGCCCACGCCCAGGCCCACGAAGCGCTTGATGCGCTTCGGCAGCCCGGCTCCGGAGCTCTGGCTGATGGCGGCCACGCTGCCGTTGGCCAGGGCGATGGCCACGACCATGAAGAAGAACATGGCCTGGCTCATGACGCCCATGCAGGCCTGGGTCTCGCGGCCGATGCGGCCGGCCACCCAGACGTCCACGAAGCCGATCAGGAAATGGAAGAACATCATGACCACCTGGGGCCAGGCCAGGTTCCAGATGGTGGAGTAGGGGGCGCGCTCCATGCGCCGATCGAAATCGCTCGTGGTCATGTGTTCTCCGGGTGCTGCATGTGACCGCATGCTTCAGGGTGCGCGATTTGACAAGGAAAAATGTTGCGGACCGGCGACGGCGCCCCGGCGGGCTTGCTTTCCCCCCGGCGGCCGGATAACGGAACCCATCCTGATCACGCAACAGGGCCCTGTCCGGGACGTTTTCCGGGGCCAGGCCCGTGAGGTATTTCGTGGAATTTGAAAATCTGCCCGAGAGCGTGACCGTGGTCGAGGAGGGGGGAAAGCGCTTCTTCCTCGTCGGCACGGCCCACGTCTCCCAGGAAAGCGTCGAGGACGTACGGCGGACGGTGGAGATCGTCCGGCCCGATTCCATCTGCGTCGAACTCTGTCCGGCCCGCCATCAGGCCATGACCCGCCGCGACGACTGGAAGCGCATGGACATCTACAAGGTCATCAAGGAGGGCAAGGCCGTCTTCCTGATGATCCAGCTCGTGCTGCAGGCCTTCTACCGCAAGATCGGCGACAAGCTGGGCGTGCAGCCCGGCGCCGAGATGATGGAGGGCGTGCGTCTGGCCGAGGAGACCGGGGCGACCCTGGTCCTGGCCGACCGCGACGTGCAGGTCACCCTGAAGCGGGTCTGGGGGTTCCTGGGTTTCTGGAAGAAGTGCCAGCTCCTGACCCAGATGCTGACCAGCATCTTCGTCGACGACGACGTGGACAAGGCGCTCATCGAGGACATGAAGAAGAAGGACCAGCTGGCCGCCATCATGGGCGCCTTTGCCGAGAACTTCCCCCAGATCAAGGAGCGCCTCATCGACGAGCGCGACGTCTACCTGGCACAGAAGATCCGCAAGGCCCCGGGCGAGAACATCGTGGCCGTGGTCGGCGCCGGACACGTGCCGGGCATGCAGCGGCATTTCGGCCGCGAGGTCGACCTGGCCCCGCTGGAGGAACTGCCCCCGCCGTCGCGGTGGGGCGCCTTCTGGAAATGGGGGTTGCCCGGTTTTTTCGTCGCATTGCTGGTCATCGGATTTTTCCGCGGCGGCGCTGACACCTCCGTGGACGCCCTGTCCATCTGGGTGCTGGTGACCGGCGTCGGTGCGGCCCTCGGGTCCCTGGCGGCCCTGGGGCATCCCCTGACCATCCTTTCGAGCTTCCTGGCCGCGCCCGTGACCACCCTGCACCCCCTCATCGCGGCGGGCTGGGTGGCCGGCCTGGTCCAGGCCTGGGTCAAGAAGCCCACGGTCTCGGACCTCGAAGACCTGCCCATGAGCGTCATGACGGTCAAGGGCTTCTGGGTGAACCCGGTCAGCCGCATCCTGCTGGTGGTCATCTTCGCCAACCTTGGGGCGACCATCGGCGTCTTCATTTCGGGGAGCTGGATCGCGGCCAGGGTGTTCTAGGTTAGCCGGCAGGGCCCGCTCTTCCCGCATGGAGAGCCTTCCGCGTCACCGGTATGCGGGAGAAGGTGGGATGGATTGCCGCGCGGAGCGAGCCATGACTTAGTTGTTTTAGGAAATGCGAGCGAAGCGCGGCAATCCATTTTTGTGGCTTTCGCGTGGGCATGCGCGATGAAGACGGCTTGCTTCATCGAAGACTCCTCGCAATGACGTTTCAGTGATGCAGGAATGCGGGCGGAGCGCTGTCCGTCAGGAGTCCGTTCTTCGGAAATGGGCAGGACAGTGCCTGGGATGTGCGGAAAAAAAAGGGTGACCTCTCGCGAGGCCACCCTTTTTTCATGTGCGTTTCAAACAGGGGCGGGAGCTAGTACGCGCCGTCGTGCCCAAGTTCCTTCTCGGTCACCTTGTGGGAGAAGGTCCGGTAAAGCCAGAACTGGTAGGCGGCCACGATGGGCACGAAGACCAGGGCCACGCCCAGCATGATGGACAGGGTTAGAGTGCTGGAGGCGGCGTTGGCGATGGTGATGGAGTAGTCCGGGTTGATGCTCGAAGGCAGCAGGGCCGGGTACAGGCCGACCACGCCGAAGAGGGTCAGGCCGGTGATCATGGCCGCGGACAGGCCCCAGGCGAACCACCAGTCCTCCTTTCCGATCTGCCGGCGCAGCAGCAGCAGGGCCAGGACAGGCGCGACCAGCAGCACCAGCAGCAGCGGGTTGGTCAGGTAGTTGGACAGCAGGTTGGTGTAGACGACGGTCAGGACCACGAAGGCTCCGATGAGGACCACGAGCACGGGCCACAGCGTGCGGGCCAGGTTTGCCGCGCGGCGCTGCAGGTCCCCCTCGCTCTTGATGGTCAGCCACAGGGCGCCGTGCATGGCGAAGAGCAGCACGAAGAGGACGCCTCCGGCCAGGCCGTAGGGGTTCAGCAGGGTCAGCAGGTTGCCCTGGAACACGCCCTTCTCGTCCAGGGGCAGGCCCATGAAGATGTTGGCGAAGGCCACGCCCAGGAGCAGGGCGGGCAGGAAGCTGCCGATGGTCGCGCCCCAGTCCCAGACCCTGCGCCAGGCCGGACTGTCGACCTGATGGCGGAATTCGAGGGACACGCCGCGGATGATCAGGGCGAAGAGCAGGAGCATGAGCGGGGTGTAGAGTCCGCTGAACATGACCGCGTAGGCCTTGGGGAAGGCGGCGAAGGTCACGCCGCCGGCGGTGATCAGCCAGACCTCGTTGCCGTCCCAGAAGGGGCCCATGGAGTTGAGCATGATGCGGCGGTCCGTATCGGACTTGCCGAGGAACGGGAGCAGGGTCCCGATGCCCAGATCATAGCCGTCCAGAATGAAGTAGATGGCCCAGAGCACACCCCAGAGTAGGAACCAGATGGTTTCGAGCATGAGTCAATCCTCCTTGTGATCCGAACGGTTATGCCTCGGCCGGGCCTTTCTTGGCGAATTTGAACAAGAGGTAGATGTCCGCGGCCCCCAGCAGGGCGTAGAGCAGGGTCAGAGCCACGAGGGAGAAGGCCACCTGGGAGGTGACGATGGGCGAGACCGCGTCGGCCGTCTTCATGAGGCCGTTGACGATCCACGGCTGCCGTCCCACCTCGGCCACGACCCAGCCCGCCTCGATGGCCAGGTAGGGCACGGGGATGGCGAAGAGCATGGCCTTCAGGAGCTTGGGCGTCTCGGTCAGCCTGTTGCGGCGCAGGAAGGCCCAGATGCACAGGAGCGGCATGAGGGTCCCAAGGCCGACCATGGCCCGGAAGGACAGGAAGGTCAGCATGACGGGCGGGCGCTCTTCGGCCGGCCAGTCCTTGAGGCCCTGGACCGGGGCCTTGAAGTCGTTGTGGGCCAGGAAGGACAGGCCGCCGGGGATGCCGAACAGCTCGATGGCGTTCTTTTCGTTCTTCTCGTCGGGCACGACCAGCAGGTACATGGGCGCGCCGTCCTCATGGGTTTCCCACAGGGATTCCATGGCCGCCAGCTTGGCGGGCTGGATCTTGGTCACTTCCTGGGCGTGGTGATGGCCCTGGACCGCGACGAGGATGGAGAAGACCAGGCCGAAGACCATGCCCAGCTTGAAGGAGCGGGTGAAGAAGTCGACGTTCTGTTTTTTGAGCAGATGGTACGAGGAGACGCCCATGACGAAGAAGCCGGCCAGGGCGAAGGCGCCGCTCAGGACGTGCACGTACTGCTGCCAGGCGAAGGGGTTGCCGACCACGGCGAAGAAGTCGGCCAGTTCGGCCCGGCCGTTGCGGATAACGTAGCCCAGGGGGTTCTGCATGAAGCCGTTGGCGATGATGATCCACAGGGCCGAGAGGTTGGACGCGCCGGCCACCAGCCAGATGCACAGGGCGTGCATCTTGGGGGAGAGCACGTTCCAGCCGAAGATCCAGGCGCCCAGGAACGTGGATTCGAGGAAGAAGGCCACCGTGGCCTCGATGGCCAGGAGCGACCCGAAGATGTCGCCCACGTATTCGGAGTAGCGCGACCAGTTGGTGCCGAACTGGAACTCCAGGGTGATGCCCGTGACCACGCCCAGGACGAAGTTGATGACGAAGAGCTTGCCCCAGAATTTGGTCATGCGCTTGTACGTCTCGTCGCCGGTGCGTACGTACTTGGTCTCCATGATGGCCACCAGGATGGAGAGACCGAGGGTCAGGGGCACGAAGATGAAGTGGAACATGGTGGCCATGGCGAACTGAAGCCTGGATAACATGAGCACATCCATAGTGAGTCTCCTTTAGTTGAGTGCGGGTGAGGAACCCGTGATCCGCGTGATGGCTTCGGTGGCCAGAGCCCCGACGGAGGTCTCCGCCAGGGCCCGGTCGCGATAGATTTCGAGTGCGGAGGCGTCTGTGGTCATGGCCTCCAGTTGCGGCAGGGCCGAGGTCAGGCCCAGCAGGCCGCAGGCCCACGCCGCCAGGCCGCGGATGCCCGCGTCGCAGTCGCCCAGGGCGCAGAGCAGGTCCGGTTCGGCCGCGCCGGCCAGGTCCGGCCGGGCCTGGGCCAGCCGGGCCACTCCCCAGACCGCCCCGCGGCGCAGGGGGGCGTGCTCCAGGTAGCAGTCGGGGCGGCAGTGGTCTTCATGAATGTAGGCCAGGACGTGGTTGTGGTACTCGGCGGCCACGAGGGGGCTCTGGGTCATGATCTCGGCCATGGCTTCGGGCGCTCCCCAGCCGATGCCGCCGGACTCGTCGTTGAGGCTCCAGATGAAGCGCCGCATGACCACCCGCGCCTTTTCCGGCGTGCGGGCGGCCAGAGCGGCGACGACAAGCCCGAAGGCGGTCACGGCACGCCATCGCACCAGGGGCGAAGAGCTGCACAGGGCCGAGAACAGCGGCGCCACGGCCGCCTGGCCCAGTTCGGCCAGGCCGGTCAGCCCGTCCTCCCAGCCGTCGCCGGCCAGAAGGTCGCGGATGCGCCGCTTGAGTTCCCTGCCCCGTGCCACATCCATCTCCTAGGCTTCGGCCTCGGCGACCTTGGCCTTGATGGCCCTGGCCACCTGACGTCCGAGTTCCTTGCACTCGGCCAGCTTGGCGTGGTCAGGCACGTTCTTGCCCTTCACGCCCGGCTCCACGACCTCGACCTTGGCCGACTTGAGCCAGTCCGTCAGGACATTGAGGGACTCGCCGCTCCAGCCGAAGGAGGCGAAGGCGGCTCCGACGCGGCCGACGGGACGCAGGCCCTTCATGTAGGTCAAAAAGTCCGCCATCAGCGGCATGATGCCGTTGTTGTGCGTCGGCGAGCCGCAGACGATGCCCGTGGCGTCGGCCAGTTCGCCCATGACGTCGCTGTGGTGGTACTGCTTGAGGGCCATGATCTTGGCGGACACGCCTTCCTCCATGATGCCTTCGGCGATGGCCTTGGCCATCTTCTCCGTGGAATGCCACATGGTGTCGTAGACGATGACGGCCTTCTTGTTGGGCCGCTGCTCGGCGTACTCGCGGTAGGCCTGCAGGATGAGCGGCACGTTGGAGCGCCAGATGATGCCGTGGTCCGGGGCGATCATGTCGATCTCGATGCCCATCTTGGCCACGTCGTCGAGCACGGCCGTGACGCGCTGGGAGTACGGCAGGATGATGTTGTGGTAGTAGTGGGAGCTCTCCTTCATGAGCATGGCCAGGTCGACCTCGTCGTCGAAGCGCTCGCTGGAGGCGATGTTCTGGCCGAAGGCGTCGTTGGAGATCAGGAGCTTGTCCTCGGGGATGTAGGAGAACATGGAGTCGGGCCAGTGCAGCATCCGCGCTTCCATGAACTGCACCGTGCGCTTGCCCAGGCTGATGGAGTCGCCGGTCTGGACCGGATGGTACGGCCAGTCGGGCTGGTGGAAATGGTCGAGCAGCATGCGGTGGCCAAGCTTTGAGCAGAAAACCTTCTCGGGCTGGATCTTCTCCATGAGGAAGGGCATGGCCCCGGAGTGGTCGGGCTCGATGTGGTTGCAGACGATGTAGTCGATCTTCTCCAGGGGGATGATGGAGCGGATCTGGTGGTACAGGTCCATCTGGTACTTGGCCGGGACGGAGTCGAACAGGGTGATCTTCTCGTCCATGACCAGATAGGCGTTGTACGTCGTTCCCTGGGGCGATCTGGAATAGCCGTGGAAGTCGTGGATGTTCCAGTCGACGACGCCGACCCAGTAGATGTCTTTCTTGATCTCGGTGACAGGCATGGCTGGTGTTCCTTATGGATATGTTAACCCGCCGCCGGCGGGGGAAATGGTTGTGCTGCAAACAAATTCAGCCCAGGAAGGCCTGGGCTGAGAGGAAGCGTCGATCAGCTTTCCTTGACGAAATCGGACTTGCCAGCCCCGCAGACCGGGCAGGTCCAGTCGTCGGGGATGTCTTCGAACTTGGTGCCGGGCGCTACGCCGCTGTCAGGGTCGCCGATGGCGGGGTCGTAGACGTAGCCGCAGAGAGTGCAAACGTATTTGTCCATGTCGGGTTTCTCCTAGTTTTCGGTTTTCCAGTGTCCGTGAAGATTGCAGTATTCCCTGGCCGTGACCTTGGAGGCCTGCACGCAGAACTCGGCCTCGGGGGCCTGTCCGGGGTTCAGGTATTCGCGGTAGACCTTGCCGTCGGCGATGAGCTCGATCCACTCGATCCAGTGGGTGTCGATCATGGGGTGGGCCACCGCGCCGACCTTGACCTTGTAGCCGGTCGCGGTCTTCTCGATGACCGGGACGTGCTTTTCGCGGGCCGCGTCCACGGTGCCCTCGACCATGAGTTTCATGTCTTCGCCGCAGCAGACCAGGGTCCCGCCGCCGCCATGCATGACCTCAACGATATTGCCGCACAGATCGCATTTGTACACTTCAAGTCTTTCAGCCATTTGTTACCTCCGTGAAGTTCGAAAGATGGAATACACCGAACCTGTAGCAGAGAACGGCGCACTGTTCCAGTCATTTTGCGTTTGCTTGGCTTTGGCAGCGAAGGAGCTGCTATTGCTCGGGATCGCGATGGGAGCGGCACTCGGGGCAGATCCCGGAGAATTCCAGGCTGACGCCGGTGATTTCGAAATCCGTGGCGATGCCGTCCTCGATCCCGGAAATGTCGGGGGCGTCGAAGATGTCGCCGACCCTGCCGCAGACCTGGCAGCGGATATGGTGGTGGGGAGACATGTCCCCGTCGAAGCGTTTCTGGCCGGCCGCGTTCTCGAGCTTGCGCACGAGGCCCAGCGTGCTCAGCACTTCGAGGTTGCGGTACACGGTGCCGAGACTGATGCGCGGCATCTTTTCGCGGACCATGCCGTAGATTTCATCGGCCGTGGGGTGGGATGTCACGGACTGGAGCTGTTCCATGATGATCTTGCGCTGGTTGGTCAGGCGCATGTCTTTACCCAAAAGTTCCTTCATGGGGCACCTCGGTCAAAATTTAATAATTATTACTAATAAAATCCCGGTGCGGCGTCAAGGAGAACGGGAAATTAGTTTACGGAATCCAAAGAATCAAGGAGTTCAATGAGAAGCGACGGCTTCACGCTTTTCATGCAGGCGTTGCCGAGATCGCACGCGTCCTGCCCGTGCAGGGAGCAGGGCGCCTTGGGGCAGGCGATCTGATGGGCGATGTCGCGGGGGCCGGAGGGGTAGAAGCCCCATTCCCTGGTGGTGGGGCCGAAGAGGGCGACGACAGGGGTGCCTACGCCGGTGGCCAGGTGCATGGGGCCCGAGTCTCCCGTGATCAGGCAGCGGCACCGGGCGATGAGGGCGGCCGTGGCCCGCAGGTCCGTGGCGTTCGTCAGGTCGCGCGGGGAGCCCGGCAGGAGCGGGGCCGGGTTGCGGCCGATGACCAGGACCTCCCGCCCACGTCTTTCCAGTTCCTGGATCACCGCGCGCCAGACGTCGGGTGACGGGCTCTTGGCCGGGTGCGTTGCGTAGGGGTGCACGGCCACGGGGTTCGAAAGCCCCAGGCGCGCCAGGGTTTCCCGGGCGCAGGCGATCTCGTCCTCGCCCAGGAAGATGCGCGGGCGCAGGAGCGCGGCGTCGGGCGCCGATTCCTCCAGGGCCAGGCTGTAGCGCTGGGGCACGTTCTCGCGTCCGAGACGCGCGGCCAGGGATGGGCGGCGCGTGGCCAGAAACAGGCGTCGCGTCAGGGAGCGCTTGGCGTAGGTCCGGGTGGGGCCGGGCCACAGGGTGCGCAGTATCATGGTGCGCAGGTTCGAGTGCAGGTCGATGAGCGGCATGTGCCCGTGGGTGCGGGCCAGGCCGAGGCAGAAGCGCGCCCAGCGCAGGCCGCGCAGGTCCTCCTCGCCCACGGTCAGCACCCGGCGCACGGCGGGGTGGCGGTCGAAGACCGGGGCTAGGGCGGGCCGTGTCAGCACGTGGAAGGTCAGCCCGGCCTGCTGCCGCCAGTATTCGAGGACTCCCGTGGTCAGGATGGCGTCTCCGAGGGCGCTCAGGCGCACGGCCACGCATTCCCGGTTGGACAGGCGCGCGCTCATCGGGTCTTTCCCCCTGCGGCCAGTTCCTTATAGATGTCCATGAGCCGGGCCGAGGTGCGCTCGATCCGGAAATTTTCCGCGTGCCGCAACCCGCGTTCGATCATGCCGCGGCGCAGTTCTTCGTCGCCCAGGACCCGCGCCAGGGCCGCGGCCAGTTCCCCGGCGTTCGCGGGCGCGGCGTAGAGGGCCGCGTCCCCGCCCGCCTCGGCGAAGCAGGAGCCGGTGGAGGTGATGACGGGGGTGCCGCCGGCCAGGGCTTCGAGGATGGGAATGCCGAAGCCCTCGCCCACGGACGGGTAGGCGAAGACGCGGGCCAGCCTGTAGAGGCCGGGCAGGTCCGCGTCGGCCACCCGGCCGAGGAAGCGGGTCCGGCTTTCGAGCCCCGCGGACCTGGCCTGGTCGCGCAGTGCGGTCTCAAGGGGTCCGGTGCCCGCGATGACCAGGTGCGGGCGTTCCCCCTGCGGGAGAAGGGATGCCGCCTCGATCAGGGTCCGCACGCCCTTGCGCTCGATGAGGGAGCCGACGAAGAGGACGAAATCCCGGGGCAGGGCGAGGCGGCTGCTCAGGCTCTCCAGGCTTGATGCGTCCATGGGCGCCGAGAAGGCGGGACTGCAGCTCTGGTAGGCCACGCGGATGCGTTCGGGTCTGACGCCGAAGAGTTCCTGCACGTCCTCGGCGGTCCGCGCGCTGATGGCCACGACGAGGTCCGCCCGCCGGCAGCTGCGCCGGTATTTCCAGGCGTAGAGCTTGCGGTCGATCCAGGGGTAGAGCTGGGGGTGCGTCAGGAAAAGGAGGTCGTGCATGGTGACCACGGTGCGGACCTGCGGCGGGAAATTCGTCAGCGGCAGCTCGTGGGACAGCCCGTGGAAGATGTCGACGCGGTCGCGGGAGGCCGCGGCGGGGATGGCCAGGCTGCGCCAAAGCGCCGGGAAGACGCGGCCCGCGGGGCACGCTTCCTGCACATGCAGGGCTTCGGGCAGGGGCATTGTGCAAAAGGGGCCGGTCAGCCGCGGCGCGAACAGGGTGTAGCGGTTTTCCGGGAAGTGTTCCGCCAGGCCGAGAACCGTGCTGCGTGCGTAGTTGCCCAGCCCGGTGACGTTCTGGAAGAAGCGTTTGCCGTCAAAGCCGATGTGCATGCACACGTCCCTTATTTTGCACAAGAAGTTCGAGGTAGCTGCCCAGGTCCCGGGCGATCCGGTCCGGCCGGCCCGGTCCGGGAGGGCAGGCCCGCACGCCCGACGGTACGGGCTCAAGCCCCAGCCCGGCCGCTTCCGAAGGGCCGTGGCCGGTCAGGACCAGGACGGTCTCGGCGCAGCCCGCCGCCTGTCCGAAGGCGATGTCCGCGGCCTTGTCGCCGACCATGACCGTGGTTTCGGGGCGCAGGCCGAAGCGGGCCGCGAGGTCGTCCCACATGCCGGTGCGGGGCTTGCGGCAGGCGCAATCCTCCCCGGGGCCGTGGGGGCAGAACGCCGCGCCGCCGAGGTTGATGCCTTCGGCCCGCAGCAGTTCCTCCAGCCTGGCGTGCACGGCGAAATAGTCGTCCGGCGTCAGGAGCCCGCGGCCGATGCCGCTCTGGTTGCTGGCCAGGAAGAAGCGGCAGCCCAGGTCCGCCAAGCGGCGCATGGGTGCGGCCGCGCCGGGGATGAGGGCGACCAGTTCCGGGTCGCGCAGGTAGTGGCGCTCCTCGATCAGCGTTCCGTCGCGGTCGAGGAGGATCGTTTCGATGCGGGTCATGGGTATCCTTGAAAGCGGCTTGCGATGGGCTTTTTTGATCCCTTCGCCCAGGCAGGTCAAGAATGGAAATGGTCCGTGTCTCCCCGGGGAATCCGGGTCCGGCGGACGAAAATGTTGACGAAACGGGTCTGGTTGTGGATAGCGCGTGCGACGAGCGCGCTTCGCGTCGTGACAGGTCGCGCCGGTTCATGCTAGGAGCCGGGGCACATTGAAACCGGAGATTGCATGAGCACTTCCAAGAATCAGAAATGGGTCTATCTGGCCGCCGTCCTGCTGGTCGCGACCGGAGTGGGGTACCTGATCTTCAGCGGGCTGTCCCAGAATTCCGTCTATTTCCTCAACGTTTCCGAGGCGCTGGCCATGCCGGCAGAAAAACTGACCCAGGCCCGGCTTTTCGGGAACGTGGCCGCCGAGGACATCGTCCGCGACCCCGCGTCCATGGGCGTGGACTTCAACGTCCAGGACAAGGACGACCCGACCAAGTCCATCCGCGTCACCTATCGCGGGACCGTCCCCGACACCTTCAAAGCCGGCGTGGAAGTCATCCTCGAAGGCCGCTTCAAGGCCGGCGCAAAGCAGTTCGAAGCCACGACCCTGCTGACCAAGTGCCCCTCCAAATACGAAAAGAACGAGAAGGGACAGATGCGTCCTCCCGGATACCAGGGCTAGGCTCGTCTCTTTCTTCCGCAACCAGAACCCCGCGAGGATACCCCGTTTCATGCACGCCATCAGCTTCACCGCACTTCTCCTGAGCATGCTGGCCGCCGTCGGTCTGACCGTCATGGCCGGAATGAAGGCCCTCAAAGACGACTACGGCACCGTGGCCCTGTTCGAGAAGGGCCAGATCCTACTGACCATGGTCGTTCTCGGCGTTTCCGTCATTCTTCTCCAGGCCCTGGTCGTCAGGGACTATTCCTACGTCTACGTCCGCGACTACACCGACAACCTGCTGCCCATGTTCTACGCCGTGACGGCCTTCTGGGCCGGGCAGAACGGGTCCTTCCTGTTCTGGTACCTGTGCGTGGCCCTCATGGGCTGGTGCATGATCTACACGCCGGGCTACTCGCACCTGGACAACCGGACCAAGGTCTATTTCTGGATCCTCTTCTTCCTCGTCGAGATATTCTTCCTCTTCGCCCTGACCGGGCCGAGCAACCCCTTCACGAAGCTCGACCCCGTCCCGGCCGACGGCCACGGCCTCAACCCCCTGCTGCAGAACCCGGGCATGATCTTCCATCCGCCCCTGCTCTTTCTCGGCTACGCCGGGTACACCATCCCGTGCTGCCTGGCCCTGGCCTCGCGCCTTTCGGGCAACGGCCGCGAGTGGCTTGACCTGTGTCGCAACTGGAACATCGTGGCCTGGGTCTTCCTGACCTCGGGCATCATCCTCGGGGCCTGGTGGTCCTACATGGAACTGGGCTGGGGCGGCTACTGGGCCTGGGACCCGGTCGAGAACGCGTCCCTCATCCCCTGGCTGGCCGGCACCGGCTTCGTGCACACGGCCATCGTCGGGCGCACGCGCAAGACCCTGCTGCGCACCAACGTGTTCATGGTCGCCCTGACCTTTCTGCTGTGCTTCTTCGCCACCTTCGTCGTGCGCAGCGGCATGATCGAATCCCTGCACGCCTTCGGCGGCAGCAAGATGGGCATTCCGCTCCTGGTCTTCCTCGTGGCGGGCTCCGCGCTGACCCTGTACGTCTGCCTGGTCTCCCGCAAGGACGACACGACGGCCATCGACGACTTCACCAGCCGGCCCGGCATGCTCTTCCTGGCCTCCTGGCTCTTTCTCTGCCTGGCCGGCATCGTCTTCCTGGGCGTGCTCTGGCCGGTCATCAGCAGCCTCTGGAGCGAGAACCCCGTCGGCCTCGACGCCGGGTTCTACAACCGGGTCTGCCTGCCGCTCTTCAGCGTCCTGGCCTTCATCATGTCCGTGTGCCCCTGGTTCTCCCAGAAGAGCGGCATAGGCGACAAGCTCGCCCTGGGGCTGGTCCTGGGTGTCGGGGCCGCGTCGGGCGCCGTCATCTTCGCCCTGGGCTACAGGCAGCCCCTGGCGCTCCTTTCCGCCGTGTCGGGCATCATGATCGCGGTTTCCGTGGGTCTGGTCTTCGTGCGCACCAAGGGCCTGCGGTCCTTCATGCCGTCCTGGGGCGCCTACGGCGTGCACCTGGGCGTGGCGCTGATGGTCGTGGGCGTGGCCTTCTCCGGACCGTACAAGGTGGAGGAGGAGGCCGTGCTGACCAAGGGCCAGTCCATGACGGTCGGCGCCTATGAGGTGCGTTTCGACGAACTGACGCATCATCACGACAACCCGGCCATGGACATGCACTCGGCCGAGCTGACCGTGCTGCGCGACGGCCGCGAGGTGGGCAAGCTGGCCCCGGAGAAGCGCCTCTACGCCAGCTTCCAGCAGTCGACCTTCGCCGAGGTCTCGGTCATCCCCTCCCTGGGCGAGGAGATCTACTCGACCCTGCTTGGGTTCAACGAGGCCGGCGAGGTCAGCCTCAAGGTCAGCCTCAACCCGCTGGTCAACTGGATCTGGATCGGCGGCACCCTGTCCTGCCTGATCGCCTTCCTGTGCTGGAGAAAGATCGAGCGTCGATGATGGCTTCCGGCACGCTTCTCGACCTGCGGGCCGTCAGCCACTTCTTCGGCTCGCGGCTGATCTTCAAGGGGGTGTCCTGCGTCCTGGAGCCGGCGAGCATCATGCTCGTGGCCGGACCCAACGGCGCCGGGAAGTCCACCCTCCTGAAGATCATGGCCGGGCTGCTGCCGCCGCGTTCCGGCTCCGTGCAGCGCCGCGTCGAGGACCGGGCCATGGCCTTCATGGGTCACCAGACCTTCGTCTATCCGGCCCTTTCGGCCCTGGGCAACCTCGAGTTCTGGAACCGCGTCTACGGTCGCGGGCTGGACGACGCGGGGCTGCTCGGGCTCCTTGAAAGGGTGGGGCTCAAGGGGTTCGCCCTGGAGGCCGCGGGCACGTTCTCGCGGGGCATGGCCCAGCGTCTGTCCCTGGCCCGGGTGCTCCTCGTCGAACCGCAGCTCCTCTTCCTGGACGAGCCGTCCACGGGCCTCGACACGGCCTCCCAGGCCCTGCTGCACGCCGAGCTCGAGTCGGCCAGGACCAGGGGCGCGGGCATCGTCTGGATCTCCCACGACCTGGAGCGCGATCTGGGCCGGGCGGACACGGTACTGCAGCTTTCCGGCAGGTCCATGACCTATTTCGGCCCTGCCGGGGAGTTTCCCGGGGTGGCGGCGTGAGGGCGTCGTGGCTGGCCATCGCGGCCAAAGACCTGCGCCTGGCCTTCGCCGGCGGCCAGGGGCCCGTGCAGGCAGTGCTGCTGGGGCTTCTGCTGGTCTTCATCTTCAGCCTCTCGGCGGCCCCCGGGGACCGTTTCTCTCCCCAGCAGGCCATGGCCATCTTCTGGCTGTGCAGCTCCTTCGCGGTGGTCCTCATTTTTTCGCTCCTCTTCCGCTTCGAGGAGGAGAACGACACGGCCACGGCCCTGCTCCTGTCCCCGCTGCCGGTGCAGGGACTGTGGCTGGGCAAGACCCTGGCCGGGCTCGTCCTGCTCGTCCTGTGTCAGGTCTTCTTTTTCCCGGCGGCCCTGGTCTTTCTGGGCCTCGATCCCGGGGGGAGCCCCGGCGGGCTCGTCCTCATGGTGCTGGGCGTCGATCTCGGGCTGTGCATCCTGGGGGGCCTCATCGGCGCCATGGGGCATGGGCAGGGCGCCAAGGACGCGCTGCTGACCATCATCGTCTTTCCGCTGCAGGTCCCGCTGCTCCTGGGGGGCATCCGCATCGGCGTCGGCCTCATGCAGGGCCTCCCCCTGGCCGACCTCGGTGAGTGGTTCGGGCTCGTCCTGGCGTTCGACGCGGTTTTTTCCGGCGCGGCGCTATTTCTCTTTCCCCATGTTTTCCGGGGTGAATGAAGAGGCAGACATGTTTCGCATCTATCCGAAAACGCTGACGCTGTTCGCGGCCGCCGCCATGGTACTGATGGCCGCCGGGCAGTACGCCATCTGGTTTTACGCACCCGAAGAGATGACCATGGGGCCGGTGCAGAAAATCTTCTATTTCCACCTTCCCCTGGCCTGGTGGTGTTTTGTCGCCTTCTTCGGCGTCTTTGCGGCCAGCGTCATGGTCCTGTGGACCGGAAAGGAGAAGTGGGACGTCCTGGCCGGGGTCCTGGCCGAGGCCGGGGTGCTTTTCAGCGGCCTGGCGCTGATCACCGGCTCCATCTGGGGCAGGGCAGCCTGGAACACGTGGTGGACCTGGGACCCGAGGCTGTCCACGACGCTGGTCATGTGGTTCGTCTATTCGGGCTATCTGGTCCTGCGGGCCGCCGACGCCGGCGGCGCCAAGGGCGCCAGGATGCGGGCCGTGCTCGGCATCGTCGCCTTCGTCGATGTCCCGCTGGTGTTCCTGTCGGCCCGGCTGTGGCGGTCAATCCACCCGGCGGTGCTGGCTTCGCGCAGCGGGGGGCTGGAGCCCGAGATGTGGACGACGGTGTGGATCAACCTTCTGGCCTGGGGCGCGCTGTTCGCGGCCATCGTCCTGGCCCGCTACCACGGCGCGGGGTTTGCGCGCCGGGTCGAGGCGGCCCTGGTTCGGATTCAGGAAAAGACCTTGCAATGAGAGGACAGTCATGAATTACCTTTTTATCGCCAATGTGTGCGTCTGGCTGGGTGTCGGGGGATACGTCCTTTTCCTGGCCCGGCAGCACAGCGTCCTGGAGCGCCGCGTTCGGCAGCTGGAGATACTCGATGCAGACGAATAACGCTTTTCCCCAAACCGCCCGCCGCAGGGTCGTCTTTTTCCTTCTGGCCTGCCTGGGGGCCATTGTCTTCGCCGCCGTGGTCTACCGCGTGGAGAACCCGTCCATCGTGCAGCACGAGGAACGTCGGGAGATGCCCGGAGGCATGGGCCAGATGGGCGGGGACATGGCCGGCATCTCGTCCATGATGCAGAAGCTGCAGGCCAACCCCGACGATGTCGAGGCCATGCGGGGCCTCGGCATGGCCTTCATGGAGATGAAGGCCTGGGACAAGTCCATGTCCTTCTGGGACATGGTCCTCGAAAAGCACCCAAACGACGTCATGGCGCTGAACCAGAAAGGGTTCTGCCTCTTCGAACTCCAGAAGTACGCCGAGGCGGCCGAACTCTTCGAGCGCATGCTGACCATTGAGACCGGGAACTTTCACGCCCATTACAACCTGGGCGTCATCTACAAGCATTACCTCGCGCAACCGGACAAGGCGGCCGCGCATTTCCAGGCCGTCGTCGATGCCGCTCCCGACGACCCCGAGCTCGTCGAGAACGCGCGCCGCGAACTGTCCGCAAAGTGATGCCGCAGGCCGGCGCCTCCTGCCGGCCGCTCCTTGCGCAGGATGCAGGGGGGGACATCCCCCCATCCTGTTTGACACCGGCAAGGGGCTGATGCTAACGGGTTTCGATTCGATTCCGCATGAACAAAGGCTCGCACCGAGCCGTGATCTGTTGCCCTTAACCCGAACATTGTGGAGGAACTGATGAAACGTTTTTCTGGTCTCGTGATCGCTGCGTGTCTGTCCCTGCTGACCAGTTCGGCCTTCGGTGCCGATACCATCAAGATCGGCGTTGCGGGCGCCCACACCGGTGACCTGGCCTCCTACGGCCTGCCCACCGTCAACGCCGCCAAGCTGGTGGCCAAGGACGTCAACGCCAAGGGCGGCATCGACGGCAAGCAGATCGAGCTGCTGGTCCAGGACGAGGAGTGCAAGCCCGAGAAGGCCACCAACGCGGCGACCAAGCTGGTTTCCGACGGGGCCATCGTCGTGCTCGGCCACATCTGCTCCGGCGCCACCAAGGCCGCCCTGCCCATCTACACCGAGGCCAAGGTCGTGACCATGTCCCCCTCGGCGACCAACCCCGAGCTGACCCAGAGCGGCCAGTACCCGACTTTCTTCCGCACCATCGCCTCCGACGACGCCCAGGCCAAACTCGGCGTTGATTTCGCCCTCGAAAAGCTGGGCGCCAAGAAGATCGCCGTGCTGCACGACAAGGGCGACTACGGCAAGGGTTATGCCGAATACGCCCAGAAGTTCATCAAGGAAGGCGGCAAGGCCGAAGTCGCGCTCTTCGAGGGCGTGACCCCCGGCGCCGTGGACTACTCCTCCGTGGTCCAGAAGATCCGCCAGTCCGGCGCGGACACCGTCATGTTCGGCGGCTACCATCCGGAAGCCTCCAAGATCGTGGCCCAGCTGAAGAAGAAGCGCGTCGACGTGAAGTTCATCTCCGATGACGGCGTCAAGGACGACACCTTCATCAAGGTCGCCGGTGCCGACGCCGAAGGCGTGTACGCTTCCGGTCCCCAGGACGTCAGCGGCCTGGAAATGAACAAGGCCGCCAAGGCCGCCCACATGGCCGAGTTCGGCACCGAGCCCGGCGCGTTCTTCGACGCCGCCTATGCGGCCATGCAGGCCCTGGTCAACGCCATCGACAAGGCCGACTCCGCCGACGCCGACAAGATCATGAACGTGCTGCGCACGGAAAAGGTCGACACCACCGTCGGCACCATCAAGTTCGACGCCCGCGGCGACGCAGAGGGTGTGGGCTTCTCCATGTACCAGGTCCAGAACGGCGCGTACGTGGAACTGAAGTAGAGGTCTTCAGGGTTATCGAGATTCAACCGAGGGACAGGCTAGCCTGTCCCTCGGTTCTTTCAACAGGACGGCAAGGAGCGATCCGGTCCGGATCGGACGAGGAAACATGGACTGGCAGTATTTCACAGAACTTTTTCTCGGCGGTTTGACGCGCGGCAGCATCTACGCGCTCATCGCCATCGGCTATACCATGGTCTACGGCATCATCGAGCTCATCAACTTCGCCCACGGCGAGGTCTACATGCTCGGAGCCTTCATGGGACTCATCGTGGCCGGCGTGCTGGGCATCCTGGGGTTCCCGGCCCCGGCCATCCTGGTCATAGCCGCGGTTGTGGCCATCATCTACTGCGCCGGCTACGGGTACACCATGGAGAAGATCGCCTACAAGCCCCTGCGCGGGGCCGGGCGCCTCTCTCCGCTGATTTCCGCCATCGGCATGTCCCTGTTCCTGCAGAACTACATCATCCTGGCCCAGACCTCGGACTTTCTGCCCTTTCCGCGCCTCATCCCGGACTTTGATTTCCTGGAGCCCGTGGCCCATGTCTTCGGGTCCTCGGACTTCGTCATCGTCGCGACCAGCGCGCTGTTCATGGCCGGGCTGACGGTTTTCATCAAGTACACCAAGATGGGCAAGGCCATGCGCGCCACGGCCCAGAACCGCAAGATGGCCATGCTCCTGGGCGTCGATTCCGACAAGGTCATCTCCATCACATTCATCCTGGGCTCGTCCCTGGCGGCTCTCGGCGGCGTGCTCATCGCCTCCCACGTCGGCATGGTCAACTTCGCCATCGGCTTCCTGGCGGGCATCAAGGCCTTTACCGCGGCGGTCCTGGGCGGCATCGGCTCCATTCCGGGCGCGATGCTCGGCGGCCTGTTCCTCGGGCTGTCCGAGAGCTTCGCCACGGGCTACATTTCGAGCGACTACGAAGACGTCTTCGCCTTCACCCTGCTGGTGGTCTTCCTGATCTTCCGGCCTTCGGGCATCATGGGCAAGGCCAAGGTGGAAAAGGTATGATCGGCTGGCGACATTTTCTCGACGGACGGAGACGATAATGAACGAACTCATCAAATCCATTCAGGTCAGCATCTGGTTCATGTTCCTGACCTTCCCGATCATGGTCATCCGGGTCAACGCCATCGAGAAGTCCGTGATCTGGCGCTGGGAAAACCTGGCCCTGGTCGGCGTCGGCAGCTTCGTGCTGTCCTTCATCTGGCGCTGGGCCCTGCGCCGCAAGGAAGCCGGTGACGCCGCGGCCGCGTCCGGCGGCAAGGAGGCCGGCCGGCTCTCCGCCCTGCTGGAGAACCCCGCGCTGAGACTGCCGATCCAGGTTGTCCTGCTGGCCGTGTTCTGCACCATCCCCTTGTTCGTGACCACCTACCAGACCAACATCCTCATCTCGTTCCTGCTGTACGTGGTGTTGGGCCTTGGCCTGAACGTCATCGTCGGCGTGGCCGGCCTGCTCTTCCTCGGTCATGCCGCGTTCTACGCCATCGGCGCGTATTCCTACGCCCTGCTGAACCAGTACTTCGGCCTCGGGTTCTGGGTGGCCCTGCCCATCGGCGGCGTGGTGGCCGCCCTGGCCGGCGTGGCCCTGGCCTTCCCGGTGCTGCGGCTGCGCGGCGACTACCTGGCCATCGTCACCCTGGGCTTCGGCGAGATCGTGCGGCTGCTGCTCGAAAACTTCAGCGACATCACGGGCGGGCCTTCGGGCATCTCCAACATCCCCCGTCCCGGTCTCCTGGACATGCAGCTGTCCGTGGCCGGTGCGAACATCTACATCTACTACATCGTGCTGGCCCTGGCCCTCGTGACCATCGTCGCCGTCACGCGGCTCAAGGATTCGCGCATCGGCCGGGCCCTGCAGGCCCTGCGCGAGGACGAGATCGCCTGCGAGGCCATGGGCATCGACCGGGTCGGCGTGAAGCTCATGGCCTTTGGCCTCGGCACGGCCTGGGCCGGATTCGCCGGCGTGGTCTTCGCGGCCAAGACGACCTTCATCAACCCGGCCAGCTTCACGTTCTTCGAATCGGCCATCATTCTGTCCATCGTCGTTCTGGGCGGCATGGGCTCCAACCTGGGGGTCATTCTCGGTTCGGCCTTCCTGGTGCTTCTGCCGGAATACATGCGCGCCTTCTCCGAGTACCGCATGATCCTCTTCGCCACGGCCATGGTGCTGATGATGGTCTTCCGGCCCCAGGGGCTCATCCCCGAGAAGCGGAAGACCTACACGGTGTCGGACCCCGAACTGAACGCGGCCACAGGAGGGCAGAACTAGATGGAACCGGTACTCGACGTCACCGCCGTGTCCATGAACTTCGGCGGCCTGCGGGCCCTGAACGACGTGGAGCTGAAGGTCAACTCCGGCGAGATCGTGGCCCTCATCGGGCCCAACGGCGCTGGCAAGACCACGTTCTTCAACTGCATAACCAGCATCTACACCCCCACCGAGGGCGAAGTCTGGTTCACGCCCAAGCAGGGTGTCCGGACCAGGGTCAACGGCATGAAGCCCAACCTGGTCACGGCGCTGGGCATGGCCCGTACCTTTCAGAACATCCGCCTCTTCAAGAACATGAGCGTGCTAGAAAACGTGATGATCGCCAGGCATTGCCGCACCAAGAGCGGCATCCTCGGCGCGCTGCTGCGTTCGCCCGCCGTGCGTCGGGAGGAGAAGGAGATCGTCGACCGCAGCTACGAACTCCTCAAGTACATCGGGCTGCACAAGTTCTACAACGAGCAGGCCTGCAACCTGCCGTACGGCGCCCAGCGCAGGCTGGAGATCGCCCGCGCCCTGGCCACGGACCCGGCGCTCCTGCTCCTCGACGAGCCGGCCGCGGGCATGAACCCGCAGGAGACCGAGTCCCTGAAGCACCTGGTGCTCAAGATCCGCGACGAAATGGACATGGCCATCCTGCTCATCGAGCACGACATGAGCATGGTCATGAGCCTCTCCGAGCGCATCTACGTCATGGAATACGGGTGTCTCATCGCCCACGGCACCCCGGCCGAGGTCAGCAGCGACCCGCGGGTCATCAAAGCCTACCTCGGGGAGGAAGCCCATGCTTGAGCTCAGGAACGTCAGCACCTTCTACGGCAACATCCAGGCCCTGCACGGGATTTCCCTGAAGATCGGCAAGGGCGAGATCGTGACCCTCATCGGGGCCAACGGGGCAGGCAAGAGCACGACGCTCATGTCCATCTGCGGCGGCGTGCCGCCTCGCAGCGGCGAGATCGTCTTCGACGGCCAGCCCATCCAGGCCCTCAAGGCCGACCGCATCGTGCGCATGGGCATTTCCCAGGTGCCCGAGGGCCGGCTCATCTTCCCGGACATGACGGTCATGGAGAACCTGGACCTGGGCGCCTTCCTGCGCAACGACCAGAAGGGCATCGCCCAGGATCTGGAGTACGTCTTCGAACTCTTCCCCATCCTGGCCGAACGCCGCAAACAGATGGGCGGCACCCTGTCCGGAGGCGAGCAGCAGATGCTGGCCATTTCCCGCGCGCTGATGGCGCGGCCGCGCCTGCTGCTTCTGGACGAGCCGTCCCTGGGCCTGGCGCCCATCATCATCGCACAGATTTTCGACATCATCCGCAAGGTCAACGAGTCCGGAACCACGGTATTCCTGGTGGAGCAGAACGCCAACCAGGCCCTCAAGGTCGCCCACCGTGCCTACGTCATGGAGAACGGGCGCATCACCCTGGAGGACACCGCCGCGGCGCTGCTGGCCAACGAGGATGTCAAGAAGGCCTATCTGGGGCTCTAGACGCCCCGGTTCATCAACGAAAAACCCTTGTTCCCGCATTTCGGGAGAGGTGGAATATGGATAAATTTCTCGGCAAGGCATTGACATTCGACGACGTTCTGCTTGTTCCGGCGTACTCCGAGGTCCTGCCGGACCAGGTCAACCTGCACACCAAGCTCACCGCCGCCATCGAACTCAACATCCCGTTCCTGAGCGCGGCCATGGACACGGTCACCGAGTCGCGCATGGCCATCTCCCTGGCCCGTTCGGGCGGCATCGGCATCGTGCACAAGAACATGTCCATCGAGCAGCAGGCCCTGGAGATCGTCAAGGTCAAGAAGTCGGAATCCGGCATGATCGTCGACCCCATCACCGTTGACCCCGACGACACCGTCGGGCACGCTCTGGAGCTCATGCGGGACTACCGCATCTCCGGCCTGCCCGTCATCGCCGGCGACCATCTGGTCGGCATCGTCACCAACCGCGACGTGCGCTTCGTCACCGAGATGTCGACCCTGGTGCGGGACGTCATGACCAGCCGCAACCTGGTCACCGTGCCCGTGGGCATCTCCCTGGAGGAGGCCAAGCGCCACTTGCACGAAAACCGCATCGAGAAGCTCCTGGTCGTGGACGAGAGCAACAAGCTCAAAGGCCTTCTGACCATCAAGGACATCGACAAAGTCCGAAAGTACCCCAACGCCTGCAAGGACGACCTCGGCCGCCTGCGCGTCGGCGGAGCGGTGGGCGTGGGCAAGGGCAGGGCCGAGCGCGTCGAGGCCCTGATCAGGGCCGGCGCGGACGTCATCGTCCTCGATTCGGCCCACGGCCATTCCCGCAACATCCTCGACGCCGTGCGGGCCACGCGCGACGAATGGCCGGACGCGCAGATCATCGGCGGCAACGTGGCGACCTACGAAGGGGCCAAGGCCCTCATCGCGGCCGGCGTGGACGCGGTCAAAGTCGGCATCGGTCCCGGTTCCATCTGCACCACGCGCATCGTGGCCGGTGTGGGCGTACCGCAGATCACGGCCATCATGGAATGCGTGCGGGCCTGCCGCGAGGCCGGCAAGTGCTGCATCGCCGACGGCGGCGTGAAGTTCTCGGGCGACGTGGTCAAGGCCCTGGTGGCCGGGGCCGACACGGTCATGATGGGCTCCATGTTCGCCGGCACCGAGGAGAGCCCGGGCGAGAAGATCCTCTACCAGGGCCGCACCTACAAGATCTACCGCGGCATGGGCTCCATCGACGCCATGAAGGACGGCAGCAGCGACCGCTATTTCCAGGAGGGCTCCAAGAAGCTGGTGCCCGAAGGCATCGTCGGCCGCGTGCCCTACAAGGGGTCGGTGCTGGAAACCATCGACCAGCTGGTCGGCGGCGTGCGCTCCGGCATGGGCTACCTCGGCTCCGGGGACATTCCGGCCCTGCAGGACAAGGCCCAGTTCGTGGAGATCTCGGCCGCCGGCCTGCGCGAAAGCCACGTCCACGACGTCATCATCACCAAGGAAGCGCCCAACTACAGGGTGGACGCGTACTAGAATTTTCGAGAACATGACCATCCACAATACGGATGGAGGAACCACATGGATATTCAAGAAAAAGTCATCATCCTCGATTTCGGGTCACAATACACGCAGCTCATCGCCCGCCGCACGCGCGAATCCGGCGTCTACTCCGAGATTCACCCCTGCACCATCACCGCGGACGAACTGAAGGCCCTGCAGCCCAGCGCCATCATCCTTTCCGGCGGTCCCGCCTCGGTCACGAGCCCCGACTCGCCCGGCGTGGACCCGGTCATCTTCGACTGGGGCCTGCCGGTCCTGGGCATCTGCTACGGCATGCAGCTCATGGCCCACGTCCTGGGCGGCAAGGTCAACCCCTCCCTGGACCGCGAGTACGGCCGCAGCGAGCTGCGCTTCCAGCAGCAGTGCCCCCTGTGGGACCGCGTCTCGGACGGCGAGAAGCTCACCGTCTGGATGTCCCACGGCGACCACGTCCTCGAAGTACCGCCCGGCTTCACGGTCACGGCCAAGACCCAGAGCATCGAGATCGCGGCCATGGCCGACGTCGAGCGCCGGATGTACGCGCTGCAGTTCCACCCCGAGGTGGCGCACACCGAGCAGGGCGACGAGATCCTGCGCAATTTCCTCTTTCACGTGGCCGGCCTCAAGTCGACCTGGACCATGTCCTCCTTCGTCGACTCCATGCTGCACGCCCTGCCCGTCCAGATCGGCGAGGACAAGGTTGTCTGCGGCCTGTCAGGCGGCATCGACTCCACGGTGGTCGCGGTGCTCCTGAACAAGGCCATCGGCAAGAACCTGCACTGCATCTTCGTCGACAACGGCCTCCTGCGCGCCGGCGAAGGCGACGAAGTGGTCGGCTACCTGCGCGAGCACTTCGACCTGAACCTCCACTACGTGCAGGCCCAGGACCGGTTCCTGTCCCGTCTGGAGGGCCTCGACGACCCGGAGCAGAAGCGCAAGATCATCGGCTACACCTTCATCGAAGTCTTCGAGGAGGAAGCCAAGAAGATTCCCGGCGTCAAATACCTGGCCCAGGGTACCCTGTACCCGGACGTCATCGAGTCCGTCAGCTTCAAGGGCCCCTCGGCCGTCATCAAGAGCCATCACAACGTCGGCGGCCTGCCCGAAAAGATGGACCTGGCCCTGGTGGAGCCCCTGCGCGAACTCTTCAAGGACGAGGTGCGCAAGGTCGCCCAGGAACTCGGCCTGCCCGACTTCATCGTCTGGCGGCACCCGTTCCCCGGTCCCGGCCTGGCCATCCGCGTCATCGGCGAGATCACGGACGAGCGCCTCGAAATCCTGCGCCAGGCCGACAAGATCGTGCAGCACGAGCTCATGGCCTCCAACTGGTACTACAAGGTCTGGCAGGGCTTCGCCGTGCTGCTGCCTTTGAAGACCGTGGGCGTCATGGGCGACGAGCGGACCTACGAGCACGTCATCGCCCTGCGCATCGTCGATTCCATCGACGCCATGACGGCGGACTGGTCCCGCATTCCCACGGAAATCCTCGGCCGCATCTCCAACCGGATCATCAACGAGGTCAAAGGGGTGAACAGGGTGGTCTACGACATTTCGTCCAAGCCGCCGAGCACCATCGAGTGGGAATAGGCGACCGCAACAATCCTTTTCCGGAGACGCGCTTATGTTTGGAATCGGTTCCACGGAACTCATCGTCATTCTCATCGTCGCGCTGATCGTCATCGGCCCGGCCAAGCTCCCCGAAATGGCCAAGTCGTTGGGCAAGGCCCTCGGCGAATTCCGCCGTGTCAGCACCGACGTGAAGCGGACCATTGAAATGGAGGCCGAACAGGCCGACCAGAAGGCCCGCACCGAGCAGGCCAAGAAAGAGCTCTTCCCCGAGGCGGATGCGCCGCAGGCTGCTCCCGCGGCCGCCCAGAAGGACGCGGCGCCAGTCCAGGACCAGGCCGAAGCTCCGGCCGCGGGGCCGGATAAGGACAAGGCATGAGCGAGGAGCGGACCACGGAACGGGACGATCTGCCGGCCTCCGACGAGGCCGGGTCCGCAGAGACTGTGCCGGTGGCCGAGCCGCAGGCCGAAGACGTTGCCGTCGACGGAGACTCCGGTTCCGATGCTGCCCCGGAGCCGCCGGAGGCCGCAGAGAATGTGCCCGCCGGGAAGGAGGGGGGCAGTCCCGAACTCGCTTCGGACGTCCCTGTCCAGCCATCGGACGAGTCCGCCGAAGGCGGCAAGGAGGAAGTCCACGAGATGACCTTCACCGAGCACCTGAACGAATTGCGCATTCGTCTGGTGCGGTGCATCATCGGCGCCTTCGTGGGTTTTCTGATCTGTTACGGTTTTGCCGAGCAGCTCTTCGAACTGCTCATGAAGCCTCTCATGGATCTGCTGCTGCCCACCGGCGGGGCGCTCATCTATACGGGGCTGCCCGAAGCGTTCTTCACGCACCTGAAAGTCGCGGCCATCGCCGGCGTGTTCGTCGCCAGCCCCTACATCTTCTATCAGCTCTGGATGTTCATTGCGCCGGGCCTCTACGAGGGCGAGCGCAAGTACATGATTCCCATCGCCTTCTTTTCGGCCTTGTGCTTCGTGCTCGGCGCCCTGTTCGGCTATTACGTCGTGTTTCCGTACGGCTTCCAGTTTTTCCTCGGATACGCCACGGAATTCATCAAGCCCATGCCGTCGGTCAAAGAGTACTTCAGCTTTTCGACCAGCATGCTCTTCGCCTTCGGGTTCATTTTCGAGCTGCCGCTGTTCATGTTCTTCCTTTCGGTCATGGGCATCGTCACGCACAAGACCCTGCGGAAGTACAGGAAATTCGCCATTCTCGGGAATTTCGTCGTCGCGGCCATCCTCACCCCGCCCGACGTGGTTTCGCAGTGTCTCATGGCCGGCCCCCTGTGCATCCTCTATGAGATAGGCATCTGGGTGGCCTACATCTTCGGCAAGAAACCCAAGGAACCCGAGGCGGAGGCCGCCGCATCGTAAGCCGCAAGGAGAACGGGCAGGCCCCAGGACCTGCCCTTTTGCTTTGACAAGGAGTCGTCATGAACGCTCGTACAGGAAGAATGGACCGCGAAACCCGCGAGACGAAGATCTCCGTGGCCGTGAACATCGACGGGACCGGGGCATGCCGCATCCGCACCGGATTCGGCTTTGCCGACCACATGCTCGATCTGATGGGCCACTGGGCAGGTTTCGATCTTGACATTTCCTGCGAGGGCGACATGCACATCGACGCCCACCATTCGCTGGAGGACATCGGCCTGTGCCTGGGGAGCGCCATCAGTTCAGCCCTGGGGGACCGCAAGGGCATCGCCCGCGTGGGCTGCGCCAAGGTGCCCATGGACGAATCGCTGACCGAAGTGTGTCTCGACCTTTCCGGCCGCGCATATCTGGTGTATGAGGAGGCTGTGTTGCCCGCCATCATCGCCGGACAGGAAAAGGATTTGTGGAGGGAGTTCCTGAAATCGCTCTCCTCCAGAGCGGGCATGAACCTGCACGTCCGCATGTTCTACGGCCAGAACGGACACCACCTGCTCGAATCGGTCTTCAAGGGCCTGGGGCTGGCCCTGCGGCAGGCGGTGCGGCTGGAGCGCGGGGATGTGCTCAGCACCAAGGGAGGTCTTGACGCATGAAATACTATCTCGTGGCACTCGTGCTGCTCTGCGCCGCCTGCGCCAAGCCGACGCAGTGGCAGGCCGTGCCGACTTCGGCGACTCTGGCCGTGGCGCACTTCGTCCATCCCGAAAACGACTGGGAGCTCATGGCCGGGGTCCTCCCGGACGAGCCGTCCGTCATTTCGCCCGAATCCATGGACGCCATCGACGAACAGCTGCTTTCCGCCCTGACCAAGGCCCCCGGGCGCGTGGTCATGAACCAGGCCATGGTCCGGCAGTGCGAGGAGATCGTGACGGCAAGCAAGGAGCGGCAACGCTTCGAGTCCGTCGAATACTGGAAGGAAGTCGGAAAATGCATGAACGCCGACTATCTGCTCGTGCCCTTCGTCACGCGCTGGCAGGAGCGTGACGGCGGCGAGTGGGGCGTGACCCGTCCGGCCAGCCTGACCGTGGATCTCTATCTGATCGCGACGGCCAGCGGAGAGTTGAGACGGTATCATTTCGAGGAGGAGCAGAAGGGGCTGGCCGAGAATCTGCTCCAGGGCAGGCGCTTCGTGAAGCGCAAGGGACGTTGGGTCACACCGCTGGAAATCGCGGCGGAAGCAATCGAAGAAGGTACGAAGGCGCTTGGGTTATGAACATCTTTCCGGCAGTCGACATCAAGGACGGCAAGTGCGTCCGCCTGAGACAGGGCGTTGAGGATCAGGTCACGGTCTTTTCGGACGACCCTGCGGCCATGGCCCGTCAGTGGGTTGCGGTCGGCGCACGGTGGCTGCACGTCATCGATCTGGACGGGGCCTTCAGCGGCATCCCGCGCAACATGGACCTGATCCGCGAACTGTGCTCCGGCGTGTCCATCCCGGTGCAGCTCGGCGGCGGCATCCGCAGCGTCGACGTCGCGGCGAAGTATCTCGAAGCCGGTGTGGAACGCCTCATCATCGGCACCGTGGCCCTTGAAGACCCGCCCCTGTTCCGCGAACTGTGTGCGGCTTTCCCCGGGCGCATCGGCGTCTCCCTGGACGCCCGCGACGGACGCCTGAAGACCAAGGGCTGGGTCGAGGACGCGGGCAAGACCGTGGCCGACGTGGTCCCGGAACTGGAGGCCGCGGGCGCGTCGTTCTTCATCTACACCGACATCAGCCGCGACGGCATGCAGTCCGGGGTGAACATCCCGGCCCTCGAAGCCCTTCTCGGCATGACGGGCCTGCCTGTGCTCATCGCCGGCGGCATCTCCACCCTGGAGGACGTGCAGGCCGTCTACCCCCTGCGCGAGAAGGGGTTGGCCGGAATCGTGACCGGCAAGGCCATCTACGCCGGCAGCCTCGACCTGAAAGCCGCCCTGGACTGGCTCGCCGCACAGGCCTAGCTCTTCCCGCCATGGAAAAAATGAAACGCCCGGCCATGCGACCGGGCGTTTCTCGTTGTATCGGTATCTGTCGGGGCGCTTAGCCCGAAAATAACTTCGTGCCGAAAATATTGTCCCCGGCATCGCCGAGACCGGGCCGGA
>JANJWV010000050.1 GCA_024709365.1 Desulfomicrobium sp.
GCAGGGGACGCGTCCCCTGCCCGCCGGAGGCATGCCTTCTCCCCCCGTCACAGCTTCCTCCCCCGGTCGTCCACGCGGCGGGCAAGGGCGTTGTAGAGCATGGTGAAGAGGGCCGTGAAGGCGAACATGAGGGCCAGGATGGCCATGGCCTGCGGGCGGTCGGTCAGGTCCTTCTGGAAGTAGATGTCGTAGACGCGCATGGACAGCATGCCCGGCCGCGACTCGCCCAGCAGGAAGGGGATGTCGAAGGCACCGAAGGCGTAGAGGAAGAGGATGATGAAGGCGCTGTGCATGGCCGGCAGCAGCCGCGGCAGGGTCACGCGGCGGAATGTTTCGAGGGGGCCGGCGCCGAGCATGGCCGCGGTCTGCAGCAGGCGCGTGTCGAACCCGAAGAGCACGGCCAGGACCATGAGCATGGCAAACGGCGTGCCTTTGAACATGTAGGCCAGGATCATGCCCAGGCCGTCGCCGGCGTAGAGGAGCTGCGGGAAGTCCTGCGGGGTGGGGGCCAGGCCCAGCGCGTGGGCGAGGGAGGCCAGCAGGCCTGTCTGCCCGAAGCACAGCAGCACCAGGAAGGCCACGGCCACGTGGGGCAGGATCAGGCCCACCTTGTAGACCACGGCCGTTTGGCGCAGATGAGCCGGGAGCTTCCAGACCATGTACCCGAGGCTCGTGCCCAGGGAGACGGAGCCCAGGGCGGAAACCATGGACACGTAGATGGTGAAGGCCAGGGAGCGCCGCATGGCAGCGCTGCCCAGGACCGTCTCGTAGTGTTCCAGGGTGGGGCCGCCGGACGCGGTCGGCAGGAAGAGTCCCAGGCTCTGCAGCGCGGTCAGGCAGAGTCCGGCGGCGAAGATGCCGGCGAAGGGCGCGAGCAGTGGCAGCAGCGCGCGCGACGTCAGCGGGCTACGGGTCATGTCACCGGTCCAGGACGTTTGATTCCCAGTCTTTTTCCAGCAACTCCAGATAGTCCGAGGGGATTTCGGGCACTGCGGCCGCCGCCAGCGCGTCGGCGGGCAGGGTGGCCGCGCCGAGGTCCACGGCAGCGAACGCGGCCGCCATGTCGGCCGGGAGGCGCTTCATGTCCAGGGCCGGCAGGTCGCCCCAGTTGGCGGGCAGGTATTTGGACAGCTGGGCCTCGGGGCTCATCAGGAAATCGGCCACGACCATGGCCCCGGCCTTGTTGGGCGCGTTGAAGGGCACGGCCGTGAAGTGCGTGTTGGAGATGGTCCCCTCCTGCATGACGAAGGTGCGCACGGTGTCGGGGTAGGTCTTCTCCAGGATCTTCATCTGGGCGTGGGCCGGGTGGTAGGACATGCCCATGTCGATCTCGCCGCGGGCGAAAAGGGTGTCCAGGGCGGCGGCGTCCTTGGGGTAGGTCTTCCCCTGCCGCCACAGGGCCGGCGCCACCTCGTTCAGCCAGGCCCAGGTCTTGGGGGCTTTTGCGGCGTAGAGGCCCGTGTCGAGGCCCTGCATGTACTGCCCGTGTCCGCCCGTGGTCGCGTAGAAGACCTGGCGGACGAAGGCCGAGCCCGTGAAGTCCGGCGGCTGGGGGTAGGTGAAGCGGCCCGGGTTGGCCAGAATCCAGGCCTTCAGTTCGGCGAAGCTGCGCGGCGGGTTTTTGACCCTGGCGCTGTCGTACTCGAAAACGAACTGGGCCCGGCCGTAGGGGGCCTCGTAGCCTTCAACGGGGAACCCGAAGTCGAAGCGGGACGCTTCCGGGTCGTACCAGGCCTTGAAGTTCGGCATGCGGTCCAGGAAGGGGCCGTAGAGCAGGCCGGCCTGGCGGGCGTTCTTGAAGTTCTCGCCGTTGATCCACAGCAGGTCCATGGTGCCGGTGCCTTTGCCTGCGGCCTTCTCGGTCAGCAGCTTGTTGACGAAGACGGATGCGTCCATGGGCACGCGCACCAGCCTGATGCCGAAGCGCCTGTCGACCTCGTTTGCGACGTAGCCGTCGACCCAGGCGTTGATCTGATCGCCCCCGCCCCACATGTGCCAGCGTACCTCGGTGCCCCGGGCCGCGGACAGCATGTCGGCGTGGGTCATGGAATCGATCCCGGCGGCGTGGGCTACCCCGGCCAGGGACAGAATGCACAAAAGGGCAAGGATCAGATGTCTCGGCATGTCAACTCCCGTGTTTCGGAAAGGTGTGGTTGTCGATGGATTCGCGCAGGTCGGCGCCTGAAGCGCAGAGGCCGACGCGCACGCGCTGGCCGGTTTCGCCCACCGGGGCGAGGCTGTACACGGTCAGCGCGGTTCCGTGCAGGCTGACCTGGTAGCTGATGTAATGTCCGGCGAAGTGGAGGCTCTCGATGCGTCCCGGGCCGTCGTCGTCGACGGTCAGGCACAGGGATTCCGGGCGCAGGAGGGCGGCTTCGGCGGGCAGGCCCAGAAGGGCGGCCTGGGCCGGCTCCAGGCGGTTCACGGGCCCCAGGAACCGCGCGGTCTGTTCGTCGGCCGGGCGCAGGTACACCTCCCGGGGGCTGGCGTACTGGCGCAGGCGGCCGTCCAGCATGATGCCGATGCGGTCGGACATGGCCAGGGCCTCCTCCAGGTCATGGGTCACGCTGACGGTGGTGGTCGAGAATTCCCGCTGGGTGGCCCGGATGAAGAGGGCCGTCTCCATCTTCAGGTTGCGGTCGAGGTTGGCGAAGGGTTCGTCCAGGAGCAAAAGCGCCGGTTCAACGACCATGGCCCGGGCCAGGGCCACGCGCTGCCGCTGGCCGCCCGAGAGCTGGGCGGGGTAGGCCTCGGCGCGGTCCTGCAGGCGGAAGTAGCCGAGCATGTCCGTGACGCGCCGGCGGATTTCGGCGCGGGGCAGGCGTCTGGCGCGCAGGCCGAAGGCCACGTTCTCGAACACGGTCATGTTCGGGAACAGGACGTAATCCTGGAAGACGAGGATAGCCGGTTCCTCGCGGGTGATGGGCCGGTCCGTGGCCACGTCGCCGCGGTCCGCCCGCTCCAGGCCGGCGATGATGTGCAGCAGGGTGGTCTTGCCCACGCCCGACGGGCCGATGATGGAGACCAGTTCCCCGTGCCCCACCTCGAAGCTGACGTCGCGGAGCACGGGGACGCCCTGGAAGGACTTGTCCAGGTTGGAGATGGCCAGGCGCATGGGAGCGCTAATTCTCCAGGGCCTGGAAATGGCGCATGAAGCGCCGGTCGATGAAGTCCTTGAGCGTGAAGGCCAGGGAGTTGCGAAACGCGAAGGGCCCCTTGCTGAAGATGGCCGTGTCGTCGCCCATGTTGAAGAGCAGCAGGTAGCTGCCTCCCGGGTCGAAGGTCGTCAGGCGCCTGCCGTTCAGGCTGGCCCGGACGTTGCGGTACAGGACCGGGTTCTGGCGCACGGCGTACACGCCGACCTTGTCCAGGGGACGGGGCGCGAAGTCGATGCAGTCGCCTCCGCCGAAGATCTCCGGATGCTCGACGGCCTGCAGCCGTTCATTGACCAGGAGGCCGCCCGTCGGTCCCGTGGCCAGGCCCGATTCGGCGAAGATGCGCGAAGGGCGTACGCCCGTGGCCACGAAGACGAGATCGGGGTGATGCGTCAACCCGCCCTGGAGCACGGCGCCGTCCCGGATCTCCTGCACGTAGCCGTCCTCGCGGATCTCGATGTCCTGGGAGGAAAGGGACTGCCTTGCCATGTCCCGGATCTTCTCCGGAAGGCGCCCCAGGAGCCCGCGGCCGGCGAAGAGGGTGATGCGCGGTGCGTGGCGTCCGCGGTGCCTGGCCAGCCTGCGGACGTTGCCCGCGATCTCCAGGGCGGCCGGCCCGCCGCCGACCACGGCGATGTGCCCCCTGGTCCTGGCGGCGCACAGGGACACGACGGCCCGCTGGGCCTCCTGCAGGCGTTCGATGGGTTTGACCGTGAAGATGTTCGACGTGTCGCCGTGGATGTTGTCGAAGGGGATGAAGCTGCCCGCGTTGCAGGACAGCACGTCGTAGGGGATGACCTGGCCCGAGTCGGTCGTCACGGTGCGGCCCCGGGCGTCGATGCCCGTGACCTTGGCGCGGACGAAGGAGCCGCCCTGGCGCTCGACCACGAAGCGGGTGGCGAAACGGATTTCGTCGGGGGAATAGCTCAGGCCGAGCATGCCCGGTCCCATGCCGGAATAGTAGTGGAAATCGGAAGGCTGGATGACGACGACCTCATGACCGTCCCTGACAAGGTCCCGGATGTGGGCCAGGATGGTCATGTGCGCGTGGCCGCCTCCGGCCAGGACGAGTCTACCCATGTCTGTGCTCCGTGCTGAAGTTGGAGACGAGGCGGCAGGGCCGCCGCGTCATCTTTAACCATACTCTTTGGGGCGATGCAACGATTTGGCCGCAGGGGGCGCCGGTCGTCAGGTCGTCGGGACGCGGCCCGAGTACCAGGCGTCGAAGAGATGCCGGGAGATGGTCTCGGCCGCGGGCAGGGCCAGCACGCCGGATTCGAGCAGGGCCGGGATCTCGGCGCGGGTGAACCAGCGCGCGTCCTCGAGCTCCTCGTCGTTCAGCCGGATGCGGGTGGAGGTCGCCCTGGCGTGGAACCCGAGCATCAGGGAGTTGGAGAACGGCCAGGGCTGGGAGCAGAAATAGCGGATGTCCGTGACGTGGATGCCCGTTTCCTCCAGGACCTCGCGCAGGACGGCGTCCTCGGCGCTTTCTCCGGGTTCGACGTAGCCGGACACGGCCGAATAGACCCTAGGCTTCCACCCCGACTGTCTCCCGAGCAGGCACCGCTCGCCCTCCCCGTCCTCGTGATGGACCAGCACGATCATGGCCGGGTTGACGCGCGGGTAGTGCTCCATGCCGCAGGCCGGGTTGGTGCAGACCTGGGCCAGGGAGAAGGGGCGGGGCGCTGTGGGGTGCCCGCACAGGCTGCAGAAGCGGGTCTGGTTGTGCCAGGACGCCACGGAGCGGGCATAGCCCAGCAGCGCCGTCGTATGCGGCGGGAGGGTCGCCGCCCGGGGCCGCAGCGGCTGGAAGGAGCCCAGGCCCGAGAGGCAGCGGGCGGTGCGTTCGGGCAGACGGTCGATGCTCACGGCGAAATAGCTCGTCTGGCCGTCGTCGCCCAGAAGCATGGTCTCCAGGCGGATGCCGTCGCAGCCTTCGAGCATGCGCGCGGACAGGAGCAGCGGCTCGCCGAGCAGCTCGTCGAAGAGGATTTCGTCGCCCTTGACGATGATGTAGGCTTCGCGCTCACCTTGGTCCGTGCCCGGGGCGTCCCCGGCGGGACGGGCGGGCTTGCGGTTCAGGATCAGTCCCGAGAAGGCGTTGCGGGCGGAACGGCTGTAGTGGTCCATGAGGCTTCTTCACTGTGTTTGCGTTGGGCGCGGTGCGTTGCGTGCAGCCGTTGTGCCTTGCTTTGGAACCTGCGGCAATAGGTGCAGTGGCGGCAGACCTCCTCCGTCAGTTCGCCCCGGGCGAAACCCCGGCCCATGGCGCGGGCCCGCGGCGAGGCCAGGATGTCGGCCAGGGAGGATTCGTGCAGGTTGCCCAGGGCCAGGCGCCCGTCGGCGTCCAGGCAGCAGGGGCAGACCGTGCCGTCGGCCAGGATGGCGCAATGCGTCGACAGGGCGTGGCAGAAGCCCTGCGCCCGTGCCTCGCCGGTCAGGCCGCCAGGCCAGTCGAAGACCGTGTCGGCGTGGAGGTAGACGCGCCCCAGCAGGCGCAGGCTCTTGCGCCCGGCGGGCGGCGCGGGGCGGGCGATGCCCAGGCGCTGGGCGACGAGGTCCAGGACGGGCGCGTTGAAGTCGTCCAGCATGGGGTCGTGCCGGTCGTCCAGGGTCCAGAGCCTGAGGTTGAAGTAGAGTTCGGGCCGCAGCCGCGTCGCCTGCAGGCAGAAGGCCAGGATGCGCTCCAGGGCGTCCCGGTCGAAGCCGTCCGGGGTCCGCAGGGCCTGCAGGGAGAAGTTGACCTGCCGCAGGGCCGGGGCCGTCAGCAGAAGCTCGGCCCGCCGCTCCAGCAGAAGGCCGTTGGTGGTCAGGTTGACCTCGATGCCGGACGCGGCGCAGCGTTCCATGATCTCGGGGAACTTCGGGTGCAGGAGGGGTTCACCCAGGACGTGCAGGCAGATCTGGCCGGTCAGCGGGGCGACCTGCTCCAGGACGCGTCCGAAAAAGGCCGGGTCCATGAACGCGGCGGCCCGCTGCGTGCCAGGACAGAAACGGCAGCGCAGGTTGCAGACGTTGGTGATTTCCACGTAGACGCGCTGCAGGCGTCCGGATGCCGTCAATCCAGCCCCTCCTCTTCGCCCGGTGCCGGGACAAGCGGCAGGGAGAAGTGGAATTCGCTGCCCTGGCCGGGTTCGGAGATCAGGCATACGCTCGAACCCATCAGGCGCAGCAGGCGCTTGACGATGGCCAGACCCATGCCCGTCCCGCCGAATTCGCGGTTTGCGGCCATGTCGGCCTGGGTGAAGGGCTCGAAGATGGCGGCCTGCTTGTCGTCGTCGATGCCCACGCCGGTATCGCTGACCGCGAAATGCACCATGCCGCGGCCCGCGCCGTTGCGCAGGGGCAGCATGGAGATCTCCACGCGCACGGACCCGTGCTGCGTGAACTTCAGGGAGTTGCCGACGAGGTTGAAGAGCACCTGCCGGATGCGGCGGACGTCGCCGGTCAGCTTTTCGGGCACGTCGGGGCCCGTGCTCACGGTCAGTTCGAGGCCCTTGCGCTGCGCTTCCTCCTGGAGGGTGTTCCGGATGGGCTGGATGAGCTCTTCGGTCACGAAGGGATGCGATACGAGGCTCAAGGTTCCGGTGTCCATGGCCGAAAGGTCGAGCACGTCCTGCAGGATGGTCAGCAGCCCCCGGCTGGAGGCGATGGCCATGGTGATGAAATCGCCGGCGTCCTCGACCTTGATGTCGCGGATGACCTGCAGGGAGCCAAGGATGCCGTTCAGCGGCGTGCGGATCTCGTGGCTCATGACGGCCAGGAACTCCGACTTGGCCTTGCTCGCCGCCTCGGCAGCCTCCTTGGCCTTGAGCAGTTCCTCCTCGACGAGCTTCTGCCTGGTGATGTCCACGAAGGACTCGATAAGCACCTGCCTGCCGCCGATCTCGGTCCGGATGGCCGATTTGAGGATATGGAAGGGCCTGCCGGCGGCGTCCCTCAGTTGCACTTCGCTGCCGATGAGGTGGATTCCCTTGTCGAGGACGGGACACGTGCCGTCGCAGGCGCTGCAGATGTGCTCCTGGCAGCTGGATCCGACCAGTTCCTCGGCCGTGCGGCCCGTCATGTCCATGAGCTTGGGGTTGATGTAGCTCACGCTCCGTTCTTCGGTGTCCACCACGGCGATGCCGACCTGCAGGTTGTCGAGGATGAGGCGCAGGCGCTCTTCGTTGCGCCGCAGCTTTTCCTGGGCCTGCACGCGCTCGGTCACGTCCTCCATGATGGCCAGGGTGCGGCCGTCCTCGAGGCGTCTGGCCTGGATGCCGAAAAGCCGTTCGGACCCGTCCCTGCACGTCACGGGCGCCTGGGTGCCGGGCCCTTCGATCCCTTTGAGTCGCTGGGCATAGATCCTGAGCATCTCCGTTCTGCGCGGGATGTCGGGGAAGGCCTTGCGGAACCAGCTGTTGCGGGTGCCGATGTCGCCCAGATCGTACCCCGTGAGATTGGTGAAGGCCGGGTTGACCAGGCTGACCCGGTTGTCGGGCTGGATGACCATGAGGCCCATGGGCAGCCGCTGGACCAGGGTGTCGAGCATGTCCAGATGGACGCGCATTTCCTGGTGCGACGCGTTCAGATCGTCGATGTGCATGCGGTAGAAGCGGCGGATGATCCCCGAGGCCGGAACCAGAAAGCTCAGGAAGAGCAGGGCCGCCCCGGAGCCGATCAGCGCGTGGGTGGCGTTGATGCGCGACAGGTCGCGGATCTCCATGTCGGCGCAGCTCAGGTACGGTTTTCCGGTCGGGCTGGTCTCGTAGACGCAGGTGGTGCGGAAGGCGCCCCACTCGTCCTTGTACGACACTGAGGCGTCCGTGCCGTTGCGCAGGGCCGCGAAGAATTCGGGCGGAGCCTCCTCGTACGGATAGAAGTACCAGACCTTGCGTTCCCTTGCCTCGTCCTCGGTCACCGTCGGGGCGGAGAAGAAGAGGGCGTCATCCTTCATGACGAGGGTGTAGACGTAGATCAGTTCGTTGGACTTGGCGAAGGCGTTGAACCTTTCGCGGTTGGCCATCTCCTCCTCGAAGCCGATGGAGCTGTTGTCCACCGCCCGGTCGTGGAAGTCCGGGGCCAGGAGGAGCCTCAGGCTTCGTGCGGCGGCGTTCAGCCGCAGGTCCGTCGCCTGCAGGGCCTTGTCGTTTTCGAAGCGGGTCCAGGCCAGGGTCATGGCCGCGATGACGGCGATATAGACGGCGAGCAGCAGGAATGACCGGAGGAAAAGGGAGCGGTAGCGTGCGTCTTTCATGGCATGGGCGGCATATCCGGATGTGAGATGTCGAAACGGTGATATTCGCACATACCAGTCCTGGGCTTCCAAGGCAATGTCGGACGCGATATGTCGGGAAAACTTCTGACCTGCTTGCGCCGCACCGCCGCATGGCGGCCCGGAAATGCAGAAAGCCCCCGCTGCGGGCGGGGGCTTTCCGTGCCGTGGGAGCTTAGAGCGAGTAAAGTTCCTCGCCCGAGAGGACGCGTACGTTGTTCTTCTGCAGTACCTCGATGGCCTGGTCCGTGCGGTCGAAGCGGAAGATGAGGATGGCGTTGCGGCCGCTCTGGGTGACGAAGGCGTACATGTATTCGACGTTGACGCCGCCGGCGTTGAGCATCTCCAGGATGGCGTGCAGCCCGCCGGGCTTGTCGCCGACCTCCGCGGCCACGACGTTGGTGCGGCCCACGGTGAAGCCTTTGGCCTTCAGGGCCTCCTTGGCCTTCTCGTTGTCCGTGACGATGAGGCGCAGGATGCCGAAGTCGGAGGTGTCGGCCAGGGACAGGGCGCGGATATTGATCTGGTTCTCGGCCAGGGTCTTGGTCACTTCGGCCAGCCGGCCGGCCCTGTTTTCCAGAAACACGGAAATCTGTTCAACTTTCATGGTACCTCCCGAAAGGGGACTGCGGGCGCGGGGCGGGCCGCGCCGGCCGGTTGATTACGCGTTGCGCAGGTCGATGATGCGCTTGGCCTTGCCCTCGGAACGCTCGATGCTCCGCGGTTCCGAGAGGGTCACCTTGGCGGTGACGCCGAGAAATTCCTTGATATTCTTTTGTATCTTGGCTTCGATACGCTGTAAATGCTTGATCTCGTCCGAGAACATCTTTTCGTCCACCTCGACCTTGACCTCGAGCATGTCGAGGCTGCCCTCGCGGGTCAGGATGAGCTGGTAGTGCGGGGCCACGCCCTGGGTTTCGAGCAGGATGGTTTCGATCTGCTGCGGGAACACGTTCACGCCGCGGATGATGAGCATGTCGTCGCTGCGGCCCTGGATGCGGGTGATGCGCCGGTGGGTGCGGCCGCAGCGGCAGGGGATGGCGTCTATGCGCGTGATGTCGCGGGTGCGGTAGCGGATCAGCGGCTGGGCCTCCTTGGTCAGGGTGGTGATGACCAGTTCGCCCGTCTCGCCCAGGGGCAGCTGTTCGCCCGTCTCGGGGTCGATGATCTCGATGAGGAAATGGTCCTCCCAGATGTGCAGGCCGTCCTGGGCGTCGCAGCACTCCATGCCCACGCCGGGGCCCATGATCTCCGACAGGCCGTAGATGTCCAGGGCCTTGATGCGCAGCTTGGATTCGATCTCCGAGCGCATCTTCTCGCTCCAGGGTTCGGCTCCGAAGATGCCCGTGTGGAGCTTCAGGTCGTCGATGCTCATGCCCGCGGCGATGATGGATTCGTAGAGGAACAGGGCGTAGGACGGCGTGCTGCAGAGGATGGTCGAGCCGAAGTCTCGCATGAGCATGACCTGGCGCCTGGTGCCGCCGCCGGAGATGGGCAGGATGGTGGCGCCCAGGCGCTCCACGCCGTAGTGCATGCCAAGCCCGCCGGTGAAGAGGCCGTAGCCGTAGGCGTTGTGCACGATGTCGCGGCGGCTGGCCCCGGCGCACATGAGCGAGCGGGCCATGAGCTCGGCCCAGGTGTTCACGTCGCGCTGGGTGTAGCCGACCACCGTGGCCTTGCCCGTGGTGCCGGACGAGGCGTGCACGCGCACGACGTTGTCGCGGGGCACGGCGAAGAGGCCGAAGGGGTAGTTGTTGCGGAGGTCCTGCTTCTCGGTGAAGGGCAGATACTTGAGATCGCTCAGGGAACGGATCTGCTCGGGACGCAGGTTCATCTCGTTGAACCTGTTCTGGTAGAAGGGCACGTTGTAGTAGACCTTCTCGACCAGGGACTTGAGCCGGCGCAGCTGCAGGGCTTCCAGGTCTTCCCGCGGCATTGTTTCGTTGGACACGTCGAACAGCATGGCTGAACCTCCGGGTGAAAAAAATGAAAAAGCCGCGAACATGGGGCTGTTCACGGCGGCTGAAATCGTCTGCGCGCTACGCGCTACACCGTGGCCCCTTTCCGGAAGGGGCCGGTAAATATCGGGAAACGCGGTGAATCGACAATAGATTGCATGGCTGTCCTATGCCTTGGCCGCCCATGTTCGTCAAGGTTTGACTCATTGCCCTGTGGCGGGTTTTGACGTAGACAATGCGCCTTTGAGCCTTACATCACAACGAACGGAGAATGACACGCCATATGGAAGACAAGATAGGTCAGATCGCGACCTGGCTCGCGGACAAGAAGGGCACGGCCATCAGGGCCCTGGACGTGCGCGGCATTTCACCCCTGACCGAGGCCATGGTTTTCGTCACGGCGCGCTCGGCCAGACACGCCCAGGCCCTGGCCGACGAGATCATGCAGCGCCTAGGTGAAAAGAAGTGGGAATTTTTCGGCGTCGAGGGTCTGCAGGCCGGACAGTGGGTCCTGGTCGACTGCAACGACGTCATCGTGCATATTTTCCAGGACGAGACTCGCTCGCTCTACAATGTCGAAGGGCTCTACTCCAAGGCTGCGGCCTTCGACCTGCCCGCGGCCGTCCTGGCCGGAGAAAAATGATGAAGAAGCCCTGCGTGCTCCTGATCCTCGACGGCTGGGGCAAGGCCGCGCCCGGGCCGGGCAACGCCGTGAGCCTGGCCCGGACCCCGAACATGGACCGCCTCCTGGCCGAACACCCCCGCGGGGAACTGAAGTGCATGGGGCGCGACGTGGGCCTGCCCGACGGCCAGATGGGCAACTCCGAGGTCGGGCACCTGAACCTCGGGGCCGGGCGCATCGTCTACCAGGACATCATGCGCATCAACCTGGCCATCGAGGACGGCTCCCTGGCTTCCAACCCGGTGCTCGTGAACCTGGCCAGGGCCGCGACCGCGGGGTCCGGACGCGTGCATCTCATGGGCCTGGTCTCGGACGGCGGCGTGCACAGCATGCAGAGCCATCTGGTGGCCCTCGTGGCGGCCCTGAAGAAGCACGGCGTGGCGGACATCTGCGTGCACGCCTTCCTGGACGGCCGCGACACGCCGCCGCGTAGCGGCCTGGGCTACGTCGAGGAACTGGAGCGCGATCTGGCGCGCCTCGGCGCGGGCCGCATCGTCTCCGTCTCGGGCCGCTACTACGCCATGGACCGCGACCAGCGCTGGGAGCGGGTCGAACAGGCCTACGCGGCCCTGACCGAGGGGCGGGGGCTGACGGCGGAAAGCGCGGCCCAGGCCGTGCGCGACGCCTACGAGAGCGGCGAGAACGACGAGTTCGTCAAGCCGCGCGTGGTGCTGCGGGACGGACGTCCCTCGGGTCTGGTGCAGGACGGGGACGCGGTGCTCTTCTTCAACTTCCGGGCCGATCGCGCCCGCGAGCTGACCCGGGCCCTGACCGAGGAGGCCTTCACCGGGTTCGACCGGCCGCGCAAGCCGGCCCTGTCGGGCTTCACGACCATGACCCGCTACGACAAGAATTTCGACCTGCCCGCGCTCTTCCCGCCCATGACCCTGGACCGCATCCTCGGCGAGGTGGTGTCCGAGCAGGGGCTGACCCAGCTGCGTACGGCCGAGACCGAAAAATACGCCCACGTAACGTACTTCTTCAACGGCGGGCAGGAAACGCCCTTTCCCGGCGAGGACCGCGAACTGCTGCCTTCGCCCAAGGACGTGCCGACCTACGACTTCAAGCCCGAGATGAGCGTCTACAAGGTCACGGACACCCTGGTGGCCGCCCTGGAGGCCGCGAAATACGACCTGGTGGTCTGCAACTTCGCCAACCTGGACATGGTCGGCCACACCGGGGTCATCCCGGCGGCGGTCAAGGCCGTGGAGGCCGTGGACACGTGTTTGGGCCGGGTCATGGAGACCGTGGCCAAGGCCGGAGGGACCCTCCTGGTCACGGCGGATCATGGCAACGCCGAGGACATGCTGGACGAGCAGGGCAACGTCAAAACTTCCCACAGCCTCAACCCCGTGCCCTTCGTCTACCTGGGGCCGGGAAGCTTCCGTGTCCGGGACGGGAGGCTGGCCGACGTGGCCCCGACCATCCTGCACATCATGGGCATCCCCAAGCCCGACCAGATGACGGGCGAGAGCCTGCTCGTTCCTGCCTGACGTCGCTGCGGCCGGGGCCGCACCACTCCGACATCACCGAAAACGCCGGCTCGCCCGGCGTTTTTTCATTCCTCCCAGGGGCCGTGGAAGACGCCCGGCATGTCCGTGCGTTCGAAGCCGTGGGCGCCGAAGTAGTCGCGTTGGGCCTGAATCAGGCTGGCCGGGAGGCGGGCGCTGCGCAGGCCGTCGTAATAGGCCAGGGACGCGGCCAGGCCCGGAACCGGGACGCCGAGGCCGACGGCCCGGGACACGGTCAGGCGCAGGGCAGCCTGTCCGGCCGCCACGTGGGCGTCGAAAGCGTCTGACAGCAGCATGTTGTGCGCATCGGACCGCGCGGGGGAATCATGGACGAGATCGTCCAGGAAGGCCGCGCGGATGATGCATCCCTCCCGCCAGACGCGGGCGATTTCCGAGGTGTCGAGACCGAATCCCCAGGCCTCCTCGGCGGCCCGGATGAGGGCGAAGCCCTGGGCGTAGGCGGCCAGGGTGGCCAGGAAGAGGGCCCGGCCCAGGCATTCGCGGTCGGCCGGGGTCGGGGTTTCGCGCGGTCCGGGCAGCAGGGGCGCGGCCATGCGGCGCAGGTCCCGCAGGTTCGAGAGCATGCGCGCCTCCACGGCGGCGGTGATGGTCGGCACGGGCACGCCCAGGGTCAGGGCGCTGCGGCTCGTCCACAACCCAGTGCCCTTGCTGCCGGCGGTGTCGGTGATGACGTCGAGGATGGGGGCGTCGGTCAGCGCGTCGCGACGGGCGAGAATGTCCGCCGTGATCTCCAGCAGAAAGGACGCCTGACTGCCCGCGTTCCACTCGTCGAAGACTTCCGACTGGGTCCGGGCCTCCATGCCGTGCCCGCGCAGGAGCAGGTCGTGGACTTCGGCCAGAAGCTGCATGACGCCGTACTCGATGCCGTTGTGGACCATCTTGACGAAGTGTCCGGCCCCGTCGCGCCCCATGTAGCCCGTACAGGGGCGGCCGTCGCGGGCCCTGGCGGCGATGGCTTCGAGCATGGGCGCGACCCGCTCCCAGGCCTCGCGCGGCCCGCCGGGCATGATGCTTGGGCCGAGGAGCGCCCCTTTCTCACCGCCGGACACGCCGACTCCCAGGAACGACACGCCCTTGTCCCGCAGCCGCAGTACGCGCGCCGCCGTGTCCTCGAAATGCGAGTTGCCGCCGTCCATGACGATGTCGCCGGGTTCGAGCCAGGGCAGCAGCTCGTCCAGCAGGTCGTCCACGGCGCTGCCGGCCTTGACCATGAGGAAGACCGCCCGCGGCCTTTTCAGGGAGGCCGCCAGGGCCTTGATGTCCATGGCGGCGATGATTGGCGCGCCCTGCGCCGGGCCGGCCATGAAGGTTTCGGTCTTCTCCCAGGTGCGGTTGTAGACCGTCACGCCCAGGCCGTGCCGGGCCATGTTCAGGGCCAGGTTCTGGCCCATGACGGCCAGACCGACGACGGCGATATCGTTTGCGTACATTGCGGGCCCCCGGATGCGCCGGTTTGAGGGAATGCGGATGCCGCGACGATACAGCCTTGCGCCGCCCGCGGCAAGGCATGGGCGGCGTGTTTCTACGTCTCGTCGCCGGAGGTCAGCCTTCCAGGTGAATGTAGGCCTCGGGGGTGAAGCGCGGGGAGCAGACGGCCAGGAAGATCAGGTCCCCTTGTCCGGTGTTGGTTATGCGCTGCCTGCACCCCGGAGGGATGAGGACCACGTCGCCCGGTCCCACGGGGCTCGGCGGAAGATCGTCCAGTTCGACGGACCCCTGTCCCTCGAGGACGAGATAGCGTTCCACCGTCCCCCGCAGGGCGTGCCAGGCCGTGGTGCGGCCCGGTTCCACGCGGGCCCGGGCCATGGACGCGGCGGGGTCGTGTTCGCCGTTGGACAACTCCGTGATGAAGCACCCCTCGCGGAAGAAGTACTCGCGCGCAGGGTCGTGGCGCAGGACAAGGGGCTGCATGCTCACCTCAGAATGAAGCCGAGGATTTTGAGATCCTTGGCCCAGGGCTTCCAGGGTCCGCTCAGGAACGCGGCGCGCATGGTCTTGGGGTTGAAGAGAACTTTCGCGTCCAGGTCCAGGTGGCATTTGCGGTCGTAGTTGGTGTGGCTGAAGCGCAGGGTCCAGGTTCCGTCGGGGTTGGGGCAGGCCTCTTCCACGTACCCGAGGTGGCCCGTGGTCATGTTGTGCCGTTTCTCGGAGCCGATGACCATGATGGAGCCCGCCTTGGGCACGGACGTGGTGTTCTTGTTCTTGCGCGCGCACTCGAACCATTCGATGGGCCCGGTGTCGCCCAGGCGGCAGGTGTTGATGCCGCTGCGGCAGCGAGCGTAGGGGATGCACTGGGGCTCGCAGCGGCCCGTGACGGTCTTGCCCTTCTTGTTCTTGACGACTTTGCCGGGCCGCAGCTTGAAGCAGCCGGCGCGGTCCTTGTCCGGCGTCACGGACTCGCATTCCAGGCATGTCCCGTCCGTAGCTGGCTGTTGCAGGCCGGGCTGGCTGTCCGTTTGCGGTGCGGACGGGCTTGTTGCGTTTTGCGGCGGGACAGGAGCTTCCTGTGCGGCGGCCGTCGGGGCGGGGGCCGCGGGGTGCGCCGGTCCGGGCGCGGTTTTGGAACAGGCGGTCAGGGCCAGGAAGGTCAGGGTCAGCAATATGAGTGTCGCGTTGGTCCGGCGGCGCATCCGATTCTCCTTGAGGGTGCGGTGGTGATTGTCGGGGCCCTGTAGTGTCCTGAGGCGGGCGGCGTCAATCGTGTGGAGCGCAAGGCGAATTCATTGGGCGCTGGAGGTGTTTTGCCGGGAGTCGCGTTGCGTCGCGGGCCGGACAAGGGCTGCCGGAACTTCCTCGCGGGCCTCGTAATGCTTCCCGGCCTTGGGCTTCGGGCAGGGGGCGGTGCGTTGATCGTTTGACGGCCGGGAAGCAAACGATGCCTGGCTCGGTCGGACAGCCGACAGCCCTTGCCCGGCCCGCGACGGAACGCTTGGAGCGGTGCGAGAGGGATTGAGGAAAGAAAGAGGTGAACGGGGTGCAGGGGACGCGTCCCCTGCCCGCCGGAGGTATCTTTTCCGAAACGGCGGCTATTCGATCCAGATGATGCCGGCCTGGCGGCCTGTGATCTTGTCCCGGCGGTAGGAGAAGAACTGCGGGGACGAGGCGGTGCAGATGTCCAGGGCGAAGATGTTGCCGGGTCTGACGCCGGCGGCGGCGAGCTGGTCGCGCGTCAGGGTCCAGAGG
>JANJWV010000054.1 GCA_024709365.1 Desulfomicrobium sp.
GCCTTCACTACGAAGGGCGGGCCCGGCAATGCCGGGCCCGCCCTTTTTTGCGCCCTCAGGGCGGTTTAATTTCTGCGTGCGGAGTGGGGTCAGTCCTTGAAGGCCTGGGCCATGAGGTGCCGGTACAATCCTCCCAGGTCCTCGGGCGTGCGGCCGAGCACGGCCCGCCAGACTTCGTCCGACTCCATGCACAGGTAGAGCTGCCTGTCCAGCCCGCCCCCTCTGAGCCTGTCGGCCAGGAAGCGCAGCTGCTCCACGCGCAGGGGGCGCAGCAGGCGTTGCTTGCCGTCGATGCCCGTCACGAACTCCCCGTAGATATAGGACGACTGCGGAAAATTTTCGCTGATGCAGCGTTTGAGGTCCGGCATGTGCCGGAATGACCCCATGCTGACGTAGGCGATGTTTTCGGGCCGCAGATGGTCGAAGATCATCTCCACGGTGCGGGCGTACCCGTCCTGCCACCCCGGGAAATGGATGACGGGGTCGAAGTGCAGGCAGACCCGGAAGCCCGCTTCGGCGCAACGTCTGGCTGCGGCCAGTCTTTCCTCCAGCCCGGCGCATTGGCCCTGCTCCTCCCGTTCGACGATGAAGGGCGCGTTCATGGACCAGGCCGGCAGGACGCGTGACGGGTCGCGGACCGCGTCCATCCAGGACAGGTCGACGACCTTGGACTTGAGTTCCAGGCAGACCTGCGGGAAGCGCCCGAGAAACCCCACCAGATCCCGGCTGTAGCCCGTCAGGGCCTCCAGCACCAGGGAGTCGGTGAACTCGCCGGTGCCGACCCGGTAGCGGCGGCCCGGGGCGGATTCGAACGCCCGCTCCAGTTCGGCCCAGAGGTCGTCCTGGTTGGCCCAGACCTTGAGCACGCGGTCCTGGAAATAGGCCTGCAGAATGCAGTAGGAGCAGCGCAGGGGGCAGTTCTCCCCGATGTGGATGATCTGGTACCCGCAGCAGCGGTAGTGGCTGGTGCCGGGGCAGTGGCGCAGGAAACGGCCCTTGTAGCGCTTGAGGTAGAGGATGTCCTCGCGGTCCAGTCCCGGTGTCAGGCTCGCGCCTTCGGCCAGGGTTTCGGGCGTCAGGTGGGGGAGCTTGTCCCTGACGCGGCGCGCGATGGGCGTATTCGCCACGGCTTCGTCCATGACGACGCGGCTGATGCCCTGCAGGTGCGCGGGAAGGGCGGTCATGCGCCCTCCGCCGGGAACAGGCCGTCCAGGTCTTCGCGGGCTGCGATGCGGGCCAGTTCGGCGCTGGCCGCGCGGATTTCATCGACGTTTCGCGCGCGGACGGTCATTTCCACGGTATCGCTCTCGAACTGGTCCGGCTGGACGATGCGCCAGCGCGTTCCGGCTGCGACCCTGCGGGCCGTCTCGGTGAAATCCCTCTCCAGGGCGCAGAGGCTCGGGAATCGGCGCTGCCGGACCTGCTGGGAGATGCGGGCCATGGCGTCCTTGGGGGAGAGGCCTTCGGTCAGGATGCCGCCCACGCCGCAATCCTGCAGCAGGCCGGCTGCGTCCGTGCCGTCCCGCAGGCACGTTTCCCGCAGCCAGGTCAGCAGGTTCACGGCGTTGCCGCGCGACCAGGAAAGGCCGTCGAAGAGCGGTTCCAGTTCGGCAAGATCACGGGCGGAAAATCCGGCCAGCAGTTCGGCGCAGGCCAGGGGAACGCCGTCGAGGAGGCGGTCCCAATGTGCGGGCAGGCGAAGCCAGGCCTCGACCAGGCGCAGGCGCTTGGAGCGCGGCTCCAGTCCCAGGAGCTCGAAGACGGGCGCCATGTCGGCCGACGGGATGGAGCGGAAATAGCGCATGGCCGCCACGATCAGGTGGTCGGTCGACTCACGTCCGATGTTGGACTGCATGTACGCCAGGCCCCGTCCGGCCATGTCCAGGGGGCCCACGTCGAGGCACAGGACGTCCCGGCCCGCCTCGGCCAGCACGGCCACCCGCGTCGCGCCCGCCACCAGCAGCGGAGAGCCTTCGCTGCGGTCCACCAGCACAGGCATGAGCTGCCCGTGGCGTTCCAGGCTGCGGCGCAGGGCCTCAGAGGCCTCTGCGGGCCAGAAGAGCCACGGTCCGGAAACATCGATGCTTGCGGCCGGGCAGTGCGAGATGCGTGCGTCTTCAGGCGCAATCGGCGGGATGGCGGCTGTGCTCATGATTTTCTCTCAACGATTTTGCAGAATTATGCGTGGCTGAAAAATCCGCCGCTCTTGACAACTTCCAAGCCCCCTCCCTATAGGGGTATTTCTTGAAAAAAGTTCAGGATAGCAGGAGGTTTGCAAGGTCGCCGGACAATGGAGCATGGGACCTTCATCCAATTTCTTCTCTTTTGCAAGCGATTTCCCGCCCTTCGTTCAGGAAGCCGGGGAAGGTTTTATACCCTGTAGCCGTATGGTTGCGTAATACTTTGCATAAGGGGGCTGTATGCAGGATCAACTTCAAAAACAGAGGACTTTTGCCCTGATAGGGCATGGCGGAACCGGGAAGACGTCGGTGGCCGAAATGCTGCTGTTCAATTCCGGTTCCATCACTCGGTTGGGAAAGATCGACGAAGGGACCACCGCCCTTGACTACGAGCCCGAAGAAATCAAGCGCCGGGGCAGCATCCAGCCTGCCTTCGCCCAGTTCGCCTGGAAGAAGAACCTGAATTTCCTCATCGACACGCCCGGTGACAACAACTTCATCGGCGACCTTCCCTACCTCCTGCAGGGCGCGGACAATGTCGTCCTGGTCATCGACGCCATCGACGGGGTCAAGCCCCTGACCAAGAAGATCTGGTCCGAGGCCGCCAAGGCCGGCCTGCCGGCCATGGTCTTCATCAACAAGATGGACCGGGAGCGCGCGAATTTCCAGATGGCCTACCAGGGCCTGTCCGAAGTCCTCGGCATCAAGCCCGTCCTGCTGTTCATGCCCATCGGCAGCGAGACGAATTTCAGCGGCGTGGTCGATGTCCTGGCCGAGAAGGCATACGCCTTCGACGACAAGGGTGAGCTGAAGCCCATCGACATGCCCGCGGACCTCGCCGACGAGGTAACCGTCGCGCGCGAGATCGCAGTCGAGAACATCGCCGAGAGCAGCGAAGAGCTCATGGAGAAGTATCTTGAGGAAGGCGCCCTGACGGAAGAGGAGATGGCCGTCGGGCTGCGCGCCGGAGTGCTGAGCCGCGCCCTGGTCCCGGTCTGCGCCGGCGCAGCCATGCTGAACAAGGGCGGCGTGCCGCTGCTGGACATCGTGCAGAACTACATGGCCTCGCCTCTCGAACACGCCGCCTGGCTCGACGCTGACGGCAACGAGCGTGCGTCCAGCCCCGACGCCCCCTTCGCCGCCTTCGTCTTCAAGACCATCGCCGACCCCTTTGCCGGCCAGCTTTCGGTCATGCGCGTGCTCTCGGGCGTCCTGGCCCCGGACGCCTCGGTGCTGAACGCATCCAAGGACGAGAAGGAGAAGATCGGCCAGATCCTGTTCCTCGAAGGCAAGAAGCAGAACCCCTGCAAGCAGGAAGTCGGCCCCGGCGCCGTGGTGGCCGTGGCCAAGCTCAAGAACACGACCACCGGCGACACCCTGTGCGCCGAAAAATCCCCCTTCATCCTGCCCAAGCCCAAGCTGAGCCCCGGCATCATTTCCTACGCCCTGGCGGCCGCCGAGAAGGGCGATGAGGACAAGGTCTTCGCCGCGGTGCAGAAGCTCCTGGAAGAGGACATCAACCTGCGCCTGGAGCGCAACGACGAGACCGGCGACATGCTCCTGACCGGCATGGGCCAGCTGCACATCGAACTGGCCGTGGAGAAGGTCAAGCGCCGCTACAAGACCAACATCGTCCTGAAGACGCCCAAGATTCCCTACCGCGAGACCATCAAGGGCAAGGCCCAGGTCCAGGGACGCCACAAGAAGCAGTCCGGCGGCCGAGGCCAGTTCGGCGACTGCTGGATCCGCATGGAGCCCAACAAGCGCGGCGGCGGCTACGAGTTCCTCGACGAGATCGTCGGCGGCTCCATCCCGCGCAACTACATCCCCGCCGTGGACAAGGGCGTTCAGGAGGCTGCCGCGCGCGGCTTCCTGGCCGGCTACCCCATGGTCGACTTCAAGGTCGCGGTCTACGACGGCTCCTTCCACACCGTCGACTCCTCGGAAATGGCCTTCAAGATCGCCGGCTCCCTGGCCTTCAAGAAGGCCGTGGAGATGTGCAACCCCATCCTGCTCGAACCCATCATGCTCGCCGCGGTCTTCATCCCCGACGAGTTCATGGGCGACGTCATCGGCGACCTCTCCAGCCGCCGCGGCCGGGTCCTGGGCTCCGACTCCATCGGCGGCATCACCGAGGTCAAGGCCCACGTGCCCATGGCCGAAATGATGAAATACGCCCCGGACCTGCGCTCCATGACGGGCGGCCAGGGCACCTTCACCATGGAGTTTGCCCACTACGAGGAATGCCCGCCCAACGTGACCGAGCAGGTCATCGCCGACAGCAAGAAGGAAGAGGAATAGCCCTCGTCATCGGGCGGCCTTTTCGGGCTGCCGTACGGAAATGCGAGAACCCCCGCCGCGAGGTCGGGGGTTCTCTTTTTTCGGAGACGCCTGCGTGGGCCCTGAGGCATGACTGCGGCCCTTGCGTCTTGCATGGTTAGTTGTGTCCATTCCAGTCCATGCGTCAGGTGCATTTTGATTTATGCGGTCTGAGGTGCCGTTCAGAATTGTCCTCATTGATCCGGATTGTGCGGGGATGATATGTCCACTTCCGGCATGTGGAGTTTTGGTGGCCATGCAGAACGTCGCCCCCCCTGTTCCTTCCATAACCCGTACCGCACATGAGCAGCACTTTTTCCTCTGAATCCGCGAACGCGCGCCCTCTGCCGAATGATTTCTCCCTGGGCCTGAACCCGCTGGTCAACTGCGCTTCGCATCTGCTGGCCGAAATCGTTCGATTGCGGGCGTGCGGCGCGGAAGACGCGGACGAGCGGAAGACCCGTGCGCGCCGCAGGCTCCTGGAGGACGGTTTGCGCGAGTTCGAGCGTGCGGCCCTGGGGTGCGGTCTGGATGGCGCGGTTGTGCGCGCGGCCGGGTGCCTGCTCTGCGCGGCCCTCGACGAGAGCAGCGACGCGTCGCCGTCGGGAGTCCATGAAGATCGTCCGGAACCGGGTTACCTGAGTTTCTTCCATGGCGAGGCGTCGGGCGACGGGACATTCTTCCGCATCGTGGAGCACGGCCTGCGACAGCCGAGCGAGGATCTGCATCTTCTGGAACTCGCCTATCTGTTGCTGGTCATCGGTTTCGAGGGGCGATGCAGGCAACGGCCCGGGGGAACCGCGGAGCTGCGCCGACTGCGGGAGAAAATATACCGGCGGGTTTGCGAACTTCGGGGAAACGGGTCCGCTCATCGGGCGTGAAGGGACCGGCCGTCTAAGTCGAGGCCGGTTCGACCCGGATGCACAAGGCCCCGCCCGGCAGTATCGCCGGACGGGGCCTTGTGCGGAGGGAGACTCTTAGCCGATGACTCCGGGGGAGTCGGCGGCGTCGGCTTCGACGGGCGTGTTGCGCGCCTTGAGTATGAAGAGGACGAAGCAGACGGCGGCCACGGCGATGCCGATGGGGTAGCCGATATCGGAGCTCACCGCGATGGGGAATTCCGGGGCCACGCAGAGGTAGGTGGCGCAGACGGCGGTCATGAAGACGGCCGGAATCGTCGCGATCCAGTGCAGCTTGCCGTGGCGGACCAGGTACATGGCCGAGGCCCACAGGACGATGGTGGCCAGGGTCTGGTTGGCGAAGCCGAAGTAGCGCCAGATGACGTTGAAGTCAGTCTTGGTGATGATGAAGCCGACCACGAACAGGGGCACGGCGATCATCAGGCGCTTGGCGATGGACTTCTGCTCGATCTTGCCGAAGTCGGCGATGATCAGTCGGGCGGCGCGGAAGGCGGTGTCACCCGAGGTGATGGGCAGGATGATGACGCCGATGATGGCCAGGAAACCGCCGATGGGTCCCATCAGCGTCGTCGCGACCTGGTCGACCACGGCGGCCGGGCCGCCGCTGGCCAGGGTCGCCTGCAGGGCGTCGGGGGTCTGGTAGAAGGTCATGCCCAGGGTGGCCCAGATCAGGGCGATGATGCCCTCGCCGATCATGGCGCCGTAGAAGATGGGACGCCCGCACTTCTCGTCAGGCAGGCAGCGGGCCATCATGGGCGACTGGGTGGCGTGGAAGCCGGAGATGGCACCGCAGGCGATGGTGATGAACATCAGCGGCCATATGGGCAGGCCCTTTGGGTGCACGTTGGCCAGTCCCACTCCGTTGGGGAAGAAGGTGTAGCCGTCGACGATGAGCATGGTCGTCAAGCCGAAGGCCATGATCAGCAGGCAGACCGTGAAGAGCGGGTAGAGCCGGCCGATGATCTTGTCGATGGGCATCATGGTGGCCAGGAAATAGTAGGCGAAGATGATGGCGGTCCAGATCACCACGGCAACGTTCTTGTCCAGGTCGAAGCCGATCTTGTTGGCCAGGAGTTTGGCCGGGCCGAGGATGAAGACCACGCCGACCAGGAGCAGCAGGATGACCGAGAAGACGTTCATGAACTGCTTGGCGAAGGCGCCCAGGTTGTAGCCCACGGCGTCGGGGATGGACTTGCCGTCGTAGCGCACGGACATCATGCCCGAGAAGTAGTCGTGCACCGCTCCGGCGAAGATGCTGCCCAGAACGATCCAGACCAGGGCGGCCGGGCCGTACAGGGCGCCGAGGATGGGGCCGAAGATGGGGCCGAGGCCCGCGATGTTCAGCAGCTGGATCATGTAGATGGTTTTGGGACTCATTTTGACGAAGTCGACCCCGTCCTCCATCCGGCAGGCAGGGGTGGCCCGGCAGGTGTCGGCGCCGAACTGCGCCTCCACGAACTTGCCGTAAACGAAATACCCGGCGATGAGCGCCGCGCAGGCAAGAAAGAAATAGAACATGTCTCACTCCTTTGGAAAGATTGGTCGCAAGGTGGGCGGCCTCCGCATCGGGGCTGCCACGGGAGCCTGGACGACCATTACCTCAGCAGTGAACAGGCGGGCAATACCCTTCGCGCCAATTGCCGCAAATGGCGCTTGAACGTTCCGTATGGAGTGATGAACCGATCAGATGTGCGCGGGCATGGGCAGCAGAAAATCCACCTTCGTGCCCTGGCCCGGGGCGCTGACCACCGACGGGAGGTAGGACGGCCCGAATATCTGCTCCAGGCGCTGGAAGCAGTTGCGCACCCCGATGCCCCCGGAGCGGGAGTCGAGACGCGTCTTGTCGAAAAGCTTCTCCACCTGGTCCGGGACCATGCCCACGCCGTCATCGCGCACTTCGATATGCAGGTGCTCTTCCTTCCGGCCGATTCGGACGCTGATCTCCCCCCCGTCCTCCCGGGTCAGGATGCCGTGCCGCACGCCGTTCTCCACCAGCGGCTGGATGATGAGCGGCGGGATGGGCCACGATTCGCATCCCGGCTCCACATCGAAGTTGACCCGGACCCGTTCGCCGAACCGGGCCTGCTCGATGGCCAGATAGCAGCGGATCTGGTCCAGTTCTTCGGAGAGGGGGATGAAGCCCTTGCTCGCGTCCAGGCTTTTGCGCAGGTAGCTCGACAGGTCCTGCAGGAGGCTGCGCGCCTTTTCCGGGCTGGTCCGGCAGAAGGAGGCGATGGTGTTCAGGGAGTTGAAGAGGAAGTGGGGGTTGATCTGGGACTGCAGGCGGCGGATTTCGGCATGGGCCAGCATGCGTTCGGTGATCTGGATGTTTTCGAGCTCAAGCTGGGTGGAAAAGAGGTTGCCGAGGCCCTTGGCCAGTTCGAACAGCATCAGGTCCAGGGATTTGCCGGCCGTGCCGTAGAATTTGAGGGTGCCGACGACGTTGCCGCCCTTGTGCAAGGGGACGATGACGGCCGAGGCGAAAGGGCAGCCGGGGTGGGTGCAGCCGATGTTTTCCTTGTTGCTGACGTACATGGGCTCGCCGGTTTCGAGCACCTCCCGCGTGGCGCTGGTCACGACCGGACGCCCGGCGAGGTGGTGGTCGCAGCCCTGGCCGACGTGGGCCAGGACGTTGACCCGGTCCGTGATGGCCACGGCGCCCACCGCGACGCGCGAATGGATGATGCGGGCCGTGGCGGAGGCGCTTTCCAGGGTCAGGCCGGCCCGCAGGTGGCTGACGGTGGCGTTGGCGATGTCGAGGAGCTCCTGGGCCTGGATCGAATCCTGCCGGGCCCGGAAGCGGAAGACCACGTTGATGACCTGCACGAAGGCCGCGGCGCCCAGGGTGTTCAGGATGATCATGGACGGGGCGATGATGCGCACCAGTTCCAGCGCCTGGGTGAACGAGTGGGACAGGGCCAGGACCATGCCCATGTGCAGCGTTTCGCCGACCAGGGCCAACCCGGCAGCCCAGCGCCAGTCGACGCTGCGCTCCTTGAGGTACAGGGTCAGAAGGCCGGCCACGGCGCCCTCGATCATGGTCGACAGCCCGCACGGCACGGCGCTGAACCCGCCGATGTCGATGAGGATGCGGTGCCCTCCGGCGATGAGGCCCGAGGCGATGCCGACCAGGGGCCCGCCGAACAGGCCGCCCGTAATCACGGCCATGGCCCGCAGGTTGGCCACGGACTGGAATACGAGGTTGCCGCCGTAGGTGCCGAGAATGCCGGCGGTGCCGAAGAAGGCGATCTGCAGCAGCGTCGTGCGCCACTGCGGCCCCTGCTGGAGGCGGAGCTTGTGGATGGGCGTCACGGTCAGGAGCAGGAACGCTCCGGCCACGATGAGTCCGAGCCGTTCGGCCAGGGCGAGTACGAGGGCGTCTGGGTTCATGTCGGTTTTCTTCAGACCAGGCCCAGGCGATCGCGAAAGTCGCGCACCCGGCCCTTGCTGACGGTGATTTCGGTTGAAGCGCAGTCGCGCATGGTCAGGACGTATTTCCCGTTGAACCAGGGCGCAAAGTCGCGGACCTGGGCCAGGTTGACGAGTTCGGCCCTGTTGGCGCGGAAAAAGGACAGCGGTTCGAGTCGCTGCTCCAGGCGGTCAAGGGTGCACGGCCCATGGGCGGGAAAGCATCCTTCGCGGGTGTGGACCATGGTCCGGCGTTCCTCGGTGCGGATGAAGACCACGTCCTCGTGGTCCAGGAGCAGGACGCGCCCCCCGTTGTCCACGGACAGGCGCGTCAGCGACGGGCCCAGGCCCATGCCCCGCAGCAGGGACCGGAAATCGGGCTGGGGCGCGGACTGGGGCGCAGTCCGGCTGGTCAGGGCGCGCAGGCGGTTCAGGCACTTGGCCAGCCGCTCCATGGACACGGGCTTGAGCAGGTAGTCCACGGCGTTGTCCTCGAAGGCGCGGATGGCGTACTGGTCGTAGGCCGTGGCGAAGACGAAGAGCGGGGCTTCGGGCATCAGCATGGCCCGTTCCAACACCGAAAAGCCTGTTCCCCCGGGCATCTGGATGTCCTGAAAGACGACGTCGGGCCTGAGCCGCGCGATCTCCTCCAGGGCCTGTCCGGCGGACCTGGCCGTGCCCGCGATCTCGACGTCGTCGAACCCGGACAGGAGGAAGGACAGCTCGTCCAGGGCCGGGAGCTCGTCGTCAACCAGAAGGCATCGCAATGGCTTGGTCATGGGTTCATCTCGCGTTTCGGACGCGTCGTAGCAGAATTCCAGGCAAAGTATACAGGCGGCTAACGGTCCGTTTCCCTTGGGGAATCAAACGGTTCGCAGACCGCGCATGGAAACTGAGCCCAGGGTGACACGATCGTTGAAGAAGCTCGTCCCCTCTCCCCGGTCCATGGCCCCCAGAACGTACAGCAGGGGCAGGTAATGCTCCTCCGTGGGTATGGCAAGACGGGCATGCGGCAACCCTTCGTACTCGACCAGGGAGTCGTGATCCCCGTTCTCGATGAGCCCGGCCATGGCCGCGTCGCTTTCCACGGCCCATTCGAACCCTTCATCCTGCCAGGCCATGGCCCCCAGGTTGTGGACCATGTTGCCGCTGCCCATGATGAGCACGCCCTGCTTGCGCAGGGGGGCGAGTTCCCGGCCCAGTTCGTAGTGGAAATACGGCGGCGCCCCGGCGTCGATGCTCAGCTGGACCACGGGGATGTCGGCCCGCGGGTACATGCGGCACAGCACCGACCAGGCGCCGTGGTCCAGGCCCCAGGAACGGTCGTGCCGGATGCGGGCGTAGCGCGTGGAGTCCATGACCTTGCGCGCCAGGGCCGGGGAGCCGGGGGCCGGGTACTCCATGTGGTTCAGTTCCGCCGGGAATCCCGAAAAATCATGGATGGTCTCGGGCATCTGCGTCGAGGTCACGCAGGTGCCGTCGGTCTCCCAGTGGGCCGAGACGCACAGGATCGCCCGTGGGCGGGGCAGCTCGCGGCCGAGCTGCGTCCAGGCGCGGCTGAACTCGTTGTCCTCGATGGCGTTCATGGGGTTACCGTGGCCGACGAAAACGAGAGGCATCTTCATGGTTATCCTTTGGTGGTGAAAACCCTGGTCCAGGCCAGGGTCAGGGCGATGGAGTAGAGGGCGGCGACGATGCCCAGGGCCACGTCGTACATGGCCGGGGCGGCCAGGGCCAGCCGGATGAAAAGGGTCGAGAGGGCGTAGCCGGAATTGCGGAACACGGCGTGGAACGAGGGCCGGAAACACTGGGAGATGAGCACGACCAGGATGTCGGTGAAGATCAGCAGGGTATAGAAGACGGGAAAGAAGTCGATGTGCGGCAGGCCCGCGAACTTGTTGTAGAGGTTGTTCAGCCCAAGGGTGACGAAGGTGCCCAGGAGCAGCAGGGCGATGCCCTTCTTGGCGGCCACGAAACGGAACAGGTCGTGGGGCATGCCCATGTCCTGCTTCTTGGCGGGCTGGATGCGGTAGTAGACTCCAAGCAGCGCGAAGACCGCCAGGGCCCCGAAGCCGTAGCCCAGGATGTGGTAGACCTGGGTCAGTTCGGTCCCGAGAGTGATGGGCTCGGCGAAATGGGACAGTTCCTTGAAGGCGTCGCGCAGGAGGATGAGGGACAGGATCTCGAACTGCTTGCCCACGGATCTGGAAAAGGAGCACGGCAGGGTGAAGATGAGGCTTACGACCTCCAGGATCAGCACCAGGGTGAAGGCCAGGTTCACGGCGTGAAAATGGTTGGTCGGGATGTGCGCGGCCAGCGCTGCCGGCAGCAGGCCGTTTCTGTTGAGCTCTATCCCGGCCATGGCCCCCAGGAACACGACGATGAGCACCAGGGCGAAGCGGCGGTGCATGCGCTCGTGCTCCCAGAAGTGGTGCAGCGGGTCGAAGATGTAGGTCAGGCGTTCGAATATCTGGTCCATTGGAGTGCTCCTTCGGGTCGAGGCATTAGAGATGCCTGGAGGCGATGGCCACGACCTCGCTCAGGTACGATTTGCGGACCTCCTCCGACACGGATGCCACGCTGCCGAAAAAGGCGTGATGGAGCACCTCGATGCCGCAGAGTTCGAAAATCCCGGTGTCCGTGGTCATGGCCATGGCCTCGTGCATGCCCCGCGAGTCGCAGACGGTGCTGGGCAGCCCCGTGGTGCTGAAGATGAGGGCCTTCCTGCCGCTCAAAAGCCCCGTCATCATGTTGTCGTGGAGCGCGTAGGCGAAGTCCTGGCAGAAGACCCGGTCGAAATAGCCCTTGAGCATGGCCGGCATGCCCGTCCACCACACCGGGTAGACGAAGGTCAGGATGTCGGCCCAGGAGACGAATTCCTGTTCCTGCCTGACGTCCTGGGCCCGCATGTGCGGCGGCGCCTCCAGTTCCACACGCCCGAGCACCGGGTTGAAGCCGATGCCGTACAGGTCGCGGCGAACGATGTCATGCCCCATGGCCGAGGAGACCGCCTCCACGGAATCGGCGACGGCCGCGTTGAAACTCGTGGGGTTCGGATGGCAGAAGATGATGAGATGGTTCATGGCGTCCCCTTGTATGCGCTGAGTTTCACGGGGTTCTTCCGTGTGTCCCTGGCCGATGAGCCGGAGAACAGGGAATGGGATTATGATGAACCATACGATACGTGGGAAATTCTGGAAAGTTTTTTTTGGTTCGAAGAGCGAAGTTTCAGCGATTCTGGTGCGTTGTCAGGATTTCCGCAATCCGCTCGGCCTTGGGGACGAGACCCGTTTCGAGCTTGGAATGGACCAGGCGGCCCTCGACGAAGACCTCTAAGGAGCCCCTGCTTCCTTCGCTAAGGCTCACCGATGCGCCGCACTCGACGCGCAGTCTGTCCGCAAGACTTGCGGCGCGCTGGGCATAGCCCGCTCATACGCCGCAATAGAGAATCCGTACCTGCATGTCCCGCCCCGGCCGTTTCAGTTCTGGAAATATTCCGTCTTCCTCAGTTCCCCGCCTTCGAAGGTCAGGACGTAGTAGCCGCCGCTCACTTCGTAGGTCATCTCCGTGACGTAGAGCAGGAGTTCCTGGCCGCCGCGCCTGACCGTGATCTCGCCCACGCGCTCCTCCCAGAGAGGGTCGCCGCATTTCTTGCGCACTTTGGCGACGATGGTGCCGGGGGTCATGAGGTCGCCCTGGCAGCGCATGTCCGCGGACCATGACGGGCCGGCCAGCACCGTCAGGACCGCCAGAATGAAAAAGGTCTTTCGCATCGGGCTGTCTCCGGTTAGGGGGAATTGCAGTGCCACACTAGGCCTCGACACAGGGGCGCGTAAAGGGGGGAATATGGATTACCGGATCGAGAAGGACTCTCTGGGCGAAAGGAAGGTCCCGGCGCACGCCTATTACGGGGTGCAGACCGTGCGGGCCATGGAGAATTTCCAGGTCACGGGGATCCACATCTCCCACTACCCGCTGCACATCGAGGCCCTGGCGTGCATCAAGCAGGCCGCGGCCCTGGCCAATCTGGAACTGGGCATCCTGGACCCGGCCATCGCCGA
>JANJWV010000134.1 GCA_024709365.1 Desulfomicrobium sp.
TGGATGAAGAATCTCCCCCGCGACCGCAAGGAGGCCGTGATCAGCGGCCGCCTGCCATGGCCGCAGCCGTGAACTGACCGCCTGTCCTTCCCCCTGATTTCCGCACGTTCCCGCTGCGGGAGCCCTACCCGAACATGAGCACTTGGGGCCTGAATATGAGCAGGCCCCCGATGAGGAGCATGAGCAATCCGCCCAGCAGGCGTGCGTAGCGCACGTAGGTTGTGGTCGCGCCCGTGATCTCCAGGGTCAGCATGGCGGCAAAGAAGACGATGAGGTCGTCCAGCATGAAAACGAAGATGTAGAGGAGGATGTAGGCGTAGTACTTCCAGGTGGGCAGGGCGTTCAGGGAGAGGACCTGCGTGTAGATGGCGGGAAAGCCCGCCGAGCAGACAATCTCGACGAGGTTGACCATGAACGCCAGGAGCGCGATCCCGACCATGGACAGCAGGAGGCTGTGCTGTCCGATGACGTTTCGCAGGCGGACGCGGAACTGCCTGCGCCGTTCGTCGTCGGTCATCTTGCAGCTTATCTCGGGGTTGAGAAAGGCGTCCGTGACGCTGTACACGCCGCCGGCAAGGGCGATGAGACCGATGGCGATCCTGACCCAGATCACGAGCCCGAAGAAGAGGATGATGTTGAGCCAGGCAGCCATGAACAGAAAATAGACGAAGGCCGAGGCGACGATGAAGACGGAGCCCAGAAGCCACATCCTCGTTCGGTTTCGCATGCCGAGCAGAAGCCCGATGAGGAAGACCAGGGCCCACATGGCGCAGGGGTTGAAACCGTCCAGAAAGCCCATGACCATGGTCAGCAGGGGCAGGGAGAGTGAGCGGACGTCGACGTTTCCGACCAGCGGCACCGTGACGATCCAGGTCTGTTCCCCGGGCCGGGCGGTCTGCGCCGAGCCCCGGAGCGGCGGCGCTTCCCCGCCCCCGAGGACTTGCCGCACGACGTCGGGGCAATGCCCGGGCAGGCATTTTGCGATCAGCGTCTTGATCATGTCCGGCGTGAAGTGCTCGTCGAACCCCACGACGTACTCGTCTCCGATCACGAGGAACGGCACGGCGGCGGAGTACGCTTCAAGGCGCTCGACCACCTTTTCGAGCAGTTCCATGTTGTCTTGGTCGAAATAGACTTCGTGCCGCTCGATGCGCAGATTGCCGTAGCGGTCTTCGTACTCCTGCAGAAGTTTCTCTTCCTTGGCGCAGTGCGGGCAGCCCCGGCCGTAGAAAAAGTGAATGACGAAAGGGTTCGGCGCTGCCGCGGCGCACGTTGAGGTCAAAAGGAAGAGGAGAAGGAAAAGTGGACGGACTGGGTGCATATGTCCCGCCTGGGCCGGTTGGCGGCCCTGTGCGGGACATAGCACGTCGGGGGGCCGACGGCTACGTTTTTGTTTTTGACGGCGCGGGTTCGGGACCCCGGCTCATGGCCGCAGCTCCGCTTGGAGAGCCTCGTCGAGCTGCCCGCTGGTGAAGAGGTCGCGCAGCACCAGGGGGCTTTCGGGACGTTCCTTGGGGAAGATGGCCAGGATGGGGATGGACTTGGAGCCCAGGCTTTCCAGGAGGGCCATGAGTTCGGGGTCGTGGCGGGTCAGATCCACGCGCAGCAGCGTGGCCTTGAAATCCTTGGCGATGCGGACGCTGTTCTCGGGTTTGAGCACCGTCTTTTCCAGAAACTTGCAGTTGGGGCACCAGTCTGCGGTGAAGTCGAGGATCAGGTTTTCCTGGCCGAGACCGCTCTGAAACCTGGACATTTCAAAGTTCTGCCAGGGGTCCTGCTGGACGGTCGGGCGGAAGAGGAAAATCGCAACCGCCGTCACGAGGGCCAGGCAGGCGGAACGGATGGCCCATCTGCGCAGCCTTGGCTGGTTCAGGTGCGTGAGCTTGCCCCATGTCCACGCGGCCACGGCGATGGCCCACAGCAGGATGAGCACGTCCAGGTATTCGGATGTGGGCAGCAGCCCGAAGAGATAGACGCAGGTGCCCGCCAGGAGGAAGCCGAGCAGGCGTTCCAGGTGTGCGGTCCAGGCCCCGGGCCTGGGCAGGAACCGGTACAGGCCGGGCATGAGGGCCATGGCCAGGTAGGGCGAGGCCATGCCGAGGCCGATGCAGCTCAGGACCAGGGCGATGATTTTCGGCGGCTGGATGAGGGCCCAGGCCAGGACCCCGCCCAGGAACGGCCCGCTGCAGGGCGTGGCCAGGACGGTCGCCAGGACGCCGGTGGTGAAGGATTCGAGTTTGGGGTGGTGTTTGACCCCGGTGGCCTTGCCCTTGAGGTCGATGAGGGGCAGGTCGTAGACGCCGAACAGGCTCAAGGAAAGGGCGAAGACGATGGCCGTCAGGGTGATGATGGCCGAGGGCTGCTGGAATATCTGCCCCCAGGCGATGCCCGTGGCGGCGATGATGCCGGCCAGAATCAGGAAATAGAGCATCATGCCCAGGGCGAAGAAGAGGTTGTGGGCGCGGAAGGCCTGCCGCTGCTGCGCGGGCATGCCGGACGCCGCCGGGATGAAGGAGCGCAGCTTCAGGGTGATGACGGGCAGCACGCACGGCATGAAATTGAGGATCAGCCCGGCTAGGAAGGCCAGGCCCGCCGCCTTGGACAGGGTGTGGACCTCCAGGCCCGGAGCGAAATAGCGCGGGCGGAAGGACACGGAAGGCGACCGTTCCGCGGCGTCCGCAGGCGCGTCGACGGCCGTTTCGGGAAGCGTCTCGGCGGCTCCGGGCGTGGACAGCAGGTACCGGGGCCACCACGGCTGGTCCTCGGCCCGGGGCAGTCCGGCCGGGTCCGTCACCGCGAGTTCCAGGTCCTCCCTCAGGGGCTGGCAGGTGGTGGCCGAGCAGAGCAGGGCGTTCAGGCGGGCCGTCATTCTGGCCGGCGCCTTGGTCATGGGCAGGAAAAAGGGGGTCGGCCCGTTGTAGAGCTCCACGGTCAGAGTCGGGTCGATGGGGTCGGGGCCGGGTTCGGCCGGCGGGTAGAGGGCGTTCAGGTCGACGCCGTCGGCCTGGGCGGTCACGGTCGTGGGGAATCCCGAAGGCCCCTGGACATTGCCGTAGGCATGCCACTCGGGGTCGGGCGTGAGGGTCACGACGCCGAGCACCGGGGCGGAGGGGGCGTCGGTGCGGAAGGCCTGCAGGGAGACTTTGTAAGGTCCGGCGGCGCCGGCGGGGGCGGCGAGGTTCAGGACTGCCAGACAGAGCAGGATGAATGCGGCGCGTAGTGTCATGGTTGGGCACGGGTGGCTGAACGTTGTGGCCGAATGTTTCTTTTAGGTGCTTCGGTGGATGGAGGCAAGCGAGGAAAGGCGATTCGGTCGGCGCATCGGCAGTGAAGACCGGCCCCTTGTTGACGGGAGACGGTACGACGATCCACGGAAAAAGCCCCTCCGGCGGGAAGACGCAGGAGGGGCCTTGGATGACGATGCGGCTACATGGCCATGAGCCGGGCCACGCGGTCCTCGGTGGACGGGTGGGTCGAGAAGAGGCTGGCCAGCCTGGACGCGGTCAGGGGGTTGATGATGAACATGTGCGAGGTGGCCGGGGTGGCCTCCTGCATGGGCACCATGGTCGCGGCCTGCTGCAGCTTCGTCAGGGCGCTGGCCAGGGCCTTGGGCTTGCCGCTGAGCTTCGCCCCGCCCTCGTCGGCCATGAACTCGCGCGAACGGGACACGGCCATCTGGATGAGCATGGCCGCGATGGGCGCGATGATGGCCATGGCCAGGGCGCCGAAGATGCCGCCCCCGCCCTCCTCGTCGTCGCTGCGGCCCATGCCGAAGATGGCCGCCCACTGCAGCATGTTGCCGAGCATGGCGATGGCGCCGGCGATGGTCGCGGCGATGGTCGAAATCAGGGTGTCGCGGTTCATGACGTGGGTCAGCTCGTGGGCCATGACGCCTTCGAGCTCGTCGCGCGAGAGGATGCGCATGATGCCCGTGGTCGCGGCCACGGCGGCGTTCTGCGGGTTGCGGCCCGTGGCGAAGGCGTTGGGGGTGTCCGAGGGGATGACGTAGACCTTGGGCATGGGCATGTTCGCCTTGCGCGCCAGGTTCTCGACAATGCCGTAGAAGTCCGGGCTCTCGGCACGGGTCACCTCGCGGGCGTTGTACATCCTGAGGACGATCTTGTCCGAGTTCCAGTAGGCGAAAAAGTTCATGCCGCCGGCGATGAGAAAGGCGATGATCATGCCCGACTTGCCGCCGATGGCGCCGCCCATGGCGACCAGCAGGACGGTGAGCATGGTCAGCAGAAGCGTTGTCTTTATCTGGTTCATCAAATCTCTCCTGTTGAGCCGCGGATAATGAAAAAGACCTTTATCCGCGGCGATGCTGGGATAAAGGTCTTGCTGATCTCGACTGCCGTCGGATTCCCGGGTCCGGGCCTGTGCGCCGTACTGACGAACCGCGGGTCGGTGCGGGACATCCCGCGACCGATAGCTACTCCCCTTTGCGTGCTGAAAATAAGGCCCGCTCTCGGGGGTGTCAAGAGGACTGCTTGTCGCCTTTCTTCTTCTTTTTGGCCCGTTTGTCCTTCTTCGAAGGCTCCTCGCTGCCGTCGCCGTTTACCTCCACGTCGGGCTCGCACTCGCCGGCGTCATGCCCCTTGCGCTCCTCCTCCTCGCGGATGACCCGTCGCAGAACCTTGCCGACGATGCTCTTGGGCAGGTCGTCGCGGAACTCGACCTGCTTGGGCACCTTGTAGTTGGCCAGCTTCTCGCGGCAGAAGGCCAGGACGTCGGTCTTGCTCAGGGTATGGCCCTCGCGCAGAACGATGTAGGCCTTGATGATCTCGCCGCGCGTGGGGTGCGTGATGCCGACGCTGACGGCCTCCTTGATGGCCGGGTGCTCGTGCAGGACCTCGTCGATCTCGCGCGGGTAGACGTTGTAGCCGCCGGTGATGATCAGGTCCTTCTTGCGGTCGACGATGAAGAAATAGCCGTCCTCGTCCATGTAGGCGATGTCGCCGGTGTAGAGCCAGCCGTTCCTGAGCACCGAGGCCGTCTCGTCGGGCCTGTTCCAGTAGCCCTGCATGACCTGCGGCCCGCGGATGACCAGTTCGCCGATCTTGCCCACGGGCAGGGGCAGGGAGCCGACCTCCATGTCGACGATGGCCGCGTCCGTGTCCGGGAAGGGCAGGCCGATGGAGCCGTTCTTGCTGTTGCCGCGCAGGGGGTTCAGGTGCGTGATGGGCGAGGCCTCGGTCAGGCCGAAACCTTCGACGATGTTGGCGCCGTTGGTCAGGCTGTTGAACTTCTCCATGATGGGCACAGGCATGGGCGCCGAGCCCGAGATGCAGTAGCGCACCGAGGACAGGTCGTACTTTTCGAGGTTCTTCTGCTGCAGCAGGGCGATGAAGATGGACGGCGCGCAGGGGAAGATGGTCGGCCGCTTCCTGTCGATGGTCTTGAGCACATCCAGGGGCACGAACTTGGCCATGGGCACGAGGGTCGCGCCGATGAGGGTGCCGAAATTGACGCACACGGTCAGCCCGTAGATGTGGAAGAAGGGCAGCAGGCCCAGGATCGTCTCGCCCGTCTCCTTGATGGTGTGTAGCACGGCCTTGGCCTGCTGGGCGTTGTAGCAGAGGTTGGCGTGGGTCAGCATGACGCCCTTGGACACGCCCGTGGTGCCGCCGGTGTACTGCAGGGCGGCCAGGTCCTTCACGGGGTCCACGGGGTGCGGGTCCTGGATGGCCGTGCGCTTCAGGAGGCCCTTCCAGGGCAGGACCGTTTGTCCGTCGTAGGGGATCGGTTCGAGCTTGTACTCGCGCCGGGATTTCAGCGTGTAGAGAAAATTCAGGGGGAAGCCCAGGCAGTCGGCGATGGAGGTGACGAAGATGCGCCTCAGGTGCAGCTTGTCGCGCAGGCCGCTTATGCGCTTCCAGAGCAGATTCAGGGTGATGAGGGTCCTGGCTTCGGAGTCGTTGAAGTGATGGACGAGCTCCTTTTCCATGTACAGGGGGTTGGTCATGACGACCACGGCCCCGAGCTTGAGGCAGGCCCAGTAGGTGATGACCGTCTGGGGGCAGTTGGGCAGCATGATGGCCACCCGCTCGCCGGGCTGGATGCCGGCCTTCTTCAGGTTGGCGCTGCACAGGTCCACCAGGCGCTTGAGCTTCTTGAAGCTCACGGACCAGTTGTTGAAGACGATGGCCGGCCGGTCAGGGTAGTTGGCGGCGGCGCGTTCCAGGACCTCATAGAGGGGGATGATTTCGTAGTCCAGGTTCGGACTGACTTCCTGATCGTAATGCTTGAGCCAGATTCTGTTGATGCCCTCTGCGATCATGGACCCTCCATGCAATGTGATGTGAGCAAAATCTCCTACAGGTCCGCGCCCTTCGGCGCAAGTCCCCGCGGCGGCAGCGGTTTCAGGGGCGGTCCAGGACCATGAGCACCTCCATGTGCCAGGTGCCCGGGAACATGTCGAAGAGGCGCAGGGACGACAGGCGCCATCCGGCGTCCAGGAGGGGCTTCGCGTCGCGGATGGTGTTGACCACGTCGCAGGACACCCAGACCAGCCGCCGCAGGCTCCCGATACCCGCGAGGGTCTGGCCTACGCCCTTGGTGCCCGTGCGCGGCGGGTCGAGAATGGCGGCCCGGGGGGCGAAGTCGCGCACGGTCTTCCACGGCGCCGGTTTGGACAGGTTGGCGGCGCGGAACCGGACCGAGGCGAGGCCGAGCCTTTCGGCGTTGCGCACCCCGGTGTCCACGGCCTCGGCCGAGCCTTCCACGGCCAGGACCTTCCGGCCGCGGCTGGCCAGGGGCAGGGCGAAATTGCCGGCCCCGGAGAAGAGGTCGGCGATGCGGTCGAAGCCTTCGAGTTCGTCCACGGCGGCGCGCACCAGCAGCCGGTTCAGTTCCCAGTTGGCCTGGAAGAAGGTGGAGGGCGGCAGCTCCAGGGTCAGCCCGAAGTCCGGGAAGGAGAAGGGCAGCAGCAGCGTGTCGCGCTCCGTGGCGGCCTGGCCCGTGTCGGGGCTGGCCGCGATGGTGAAGCGGCCGTCGGGCAGGCCGGCGGCCAGGGCGGGCATGGCCGCGGCCAGGGGATCGGCCAGGAGATGGCAGTCCGTCAGGGGCACGAGGTCGTTGCTGGCGTGGGCCATGGCGTGGGGCCGGCCCGCGCGGACGTGGATCTGGCCGCGCCAGCGGTAGCGCCAGCCCCTGGGGCTCGGGACCACGCCGATCTCCGGCAGCGCCGCGCCGTGGCTGCGGCCCAGGGCGCGGGTCAGGGCGTCGCGCAGGATGTCGGCCTTGAGGGCGAGGCCCGCTTCCGGGCTGACCATGCCGAAGCGCGAGCCGCCGCACAGGGCGGCGTGGGGGCAGGGATGGACGCCGCGCATGGGCGACGGCTCCGTAACGCGCACGGCTTCGGCCTGCAGGAAATCCTTGGAGGCCTTGATCACCCGTGCATCGACGACCTCACCGGGCAGCACGCCCGGTTCGAGCATGACCACCTGCCCCGACTCCAGGCGCGCCAGGCCCCGGCCGCGCCAGAGCAGCTTCTCGACCCGCAGGGCCGGGAGGTCGTGGCCGGTTCCGGGCGCCATCAGCCCTGCCCGAGCCAGCTGACGAGGATGCGCTGGATGAGCTTGACCGCGGCCGTTTCCGAGACCTGCGTGCCGTGGACGGGCGAGAGCTCGACCATGTCCATGCCGACCAGGCGCGGACCCATGCCGTCGAGCCAGAGTTCCTTCCAGAAGCGGCTCATCCAGGCGTAGGCGATGCCGCCGGGCTCGGGCGTGCCCGTGCCGGGGATGACGCTCGGGTCCATGCCGTCCACGTCGAAGGACAGGTAGATCGGCCGCTCGCCGACGAAGGCGCGCACGCGTTCGGCCGCCTCGCACGGCGAGGGCAGGTCCCAGGCGAACATGGTCATGAGTTCCGACTTGGGCTGGGCGCGCATGAAGTCGCGCTGCTCCCGGCACAGGGAGCGGATGCCGAGCTGGACCAGGGGGATGGACAGCTGCCTGGCGCGGGCCATGATGCAGGCGTGGGAGTAGGGCGTGTCGCCGTAGCTCTCGCGCAGGTCGGCGTGAGCGTCGACGTGCAGGATGACCAGGTCCGGGTGGGCGGCCTTGTAGAATTCGAACAGGGGCAGGGGGATCGAGTGCTCGCCTCCGAGGGTCAGGATGAAGTCCCGGGCGGCGTCGAACTGCTCCAGCCGCCGGCGCATGACCCCATGCAGGGCCTCGGGGCCGCCCTTGGGCGGGTCGACGGGGGCAAGGGGGGTGAAATGGGCCAGGTCCGTCAGGTCCAGGTCCAGTTCGGCGTCGTAGGACTCGATCTGCACGCTGGCCCGGAACAGGGCCTCCGGCCCCAGGCGCGTGCCGGTGCCGTAACTGACCGTGCCCTCGTACGGCACGGGCAGCACGAAAATGTTTCGGCCCTGTGCGGGGCCGAGATCGAAAAATCCATCGTACATGGGGATCTCCGTCGAAAGACGGGCGGGCCTTTGGATGGTCGGGCCCGCCCGGAGTGATTTACAGCGGTGTGCGCGAACGCAGCAGGATGTTGTCGATGCCCTTGCCCTTGAGCTGTTCCTTGAGGCCCACGGCCGATTCCACGGTGCCCTGGTGGTGCACGTAGACCCGGTACCACGTCTTGCCCTCGTGCTCGGCCTGCACCACGGTGGTCTTGAAGCCCGAGAGGTCGCGCTTCTTCAGGAAGGTCTGGGCCTGTTCCATGCTGGCCAGGGCCGCGACCTGATAGTTGAAGACGAAGACCTCGCCCTTGGCGTTTTCGGTCGCGGCCTGGGAAGCCTGCGGCGCGACCTGGCCGGCCACCTGCGCAGCCGACTGCAGGGCGGCCTCTATGGCGGACTGAGGCTTGACGGCCGCAACCGTCGTCGCGGCCGTGGTCGCGTTCTGGGGCTTGGGCGCGGCCGCAACCTTGGGCGGGGCGGGCGGTGCCGGCGGCACGGAGCTCGGGCCCTGCTTCAGCTTTTCGAAGAATTCCAGTTCCTCGCTCTTCAGCACTTCCTCGTTCTTTTCCGTCAGCAGCGGAAAGTCTTCGGGGAGCACCTGGCGGGCCATGTCCATGGCCATCTTCTCGGGCTGGTGCCCGCGGCCGACGATGACCCCCAGGATGAAGGACCAGGCCATGCCGATGACGACCAGCACGGCCAGGGACATGAAGCCCGTCAGGCCAAGCTGGAACGTGAACCCCTTGGAGTCCTTTCCTTTTTTCGCTGTGCTCGTCTTGCGTGTGATCATGGTTCCCTGGTTGCGGCTACATGCGTTCCGGGGCATGCACCCCCAGCAGGTCGAGGCCGCTCGCGATCACGCCGGCCACGGCGCGGAAGAGGAGGATGCGGGCCCGCAGCAGGTCCTGGTCCTCGCCGGACAGGATGTGGTGCACGGTATAATACCGGTGCAGCAGCCCGGCAAGCTCCATCAGGTAATGGCTGACATGGTGGGGCGAGAGGGTGCGGGAGGCCAGCTCCATGGTGTCCTCGAAGGCGTCCAGGGCCTTGAACAGGGCCTTGTCCTCGGGCGTGGTCAGGAGGGCCATGAGCTCACGCGACGGCTCGGGCAGCTCCACGCCCTGCTCGGCGGCCTTGCGCAGCAGGGAGCTGATGCGGGCGTGGGCGTACTGCACATAGTAGACCGGGTTGTCCATGGACTGCTGCTTGACCATGTCCAGGTCGAAGTCCAGGTGCGAGTCGCTCTTGCGCGACAGGAAGATGAATCGCGCCGCGTCCACGCCAACTTCGGCGCAGACGTCGGCCAGGGTCTCGAACTTTCCGGCGCGGGTGGACATGGCGATCTGCTCGCCGCCCTGGATCAGGTTGACGAGCTGGATGAGGATGACCTGCAGGGCCTCGCGGTCCTTGCCCATGGCCTCGATGGCCGCCTTCATGCGCGGCACGTAGCCGTGGTGGTCGGCGCCCCAGACGTCGACCATGAGGTCGAAGCCGCGGCCGATCTTGTTGTCGTGGTAGGCGATGTCCGAGGCGAAATAGGTCAGCAGGCCGTCGGACTTGCGCAGCACGCGGTCCTTGTCGTCGCCGAATTCCGTGGTCCGGAACCACAGGGCGCCGTCCTGCTCGTAGGCGCGGCCCTCGGCCAGCAGGCGGTTCAGGGTCGCCTCGACCTGCCCGCCGTCGACCAGGCTCTTCTCCGAAAACCAGTGCTGGTGCTCGACGCGGAAATCGACAAGGTCCTTCTTGATGCCGTCGAGGATGTCCTTCATGCCGCGCTCGTAGCACAGGTCCAGGGCCTCCTCCTCGGGCAGGTCCAGCAGCGTGCGGCCCTTCTCGGCCAGCAGGGCGGCGGAGATGTCCTTGATGTAGTCGCCGCGGTAGCAGTCCTCGGGAAATTCGATCTCGATGCCGCAGGCCTGCTGGTAGCGGACCCACACGGCCAGGCCCAGAAGGCGCATCTGCCGGCCGGCGTCGTTCAGGTAGTACTCGGTCTCGACCTCGTGGCCCGTGAAGCGCAGGATGCGCGTCAGGCTGTCGCCCACGGCGGCGCCGCGGCCGTGCCCGATGTGCAGGGGGCCCGTGGGGTTGGCCGAGACGTACTCGACCTGCACGCGGCGGCCCTTGCCGACATCGACGCGGCCGAAATTCGACCCGTTCTCCAGGGCGGTCAGGGCCACGTCCTGCCAGAAGGCGGGCTTGAAGGTGAAGTTGATGAAGCCGGGGCCGGCGATGTCGATGCTCTCGATCTCGGGGCAGGCGGCCAGCAGTTCCGCCTTGATGCCTTCGGCCAGGGCGCGCGGGTTCTGTCCCTTTTCCTTGGGCATGACCATGGCGATGTTGGTAGCCATGTCGCCGTGCTGTTCGCTCTTGGGCGCCTCGATGGTCGTCTTGGCGGGCAGTTCGAGGCCCTTGGAGGCCATGAGGGCGGTCAGTTTGTCGAAAATGTAGTTCTTGGCTTTCATGCCAGGGCCTCCAGGGTGGCTGCCGACTGTTCAATGTTGCTCACGGCCAGGGTCTTGACCCCGTCCCGGTCCTTCAGAATCTGCGAGATCATGCGCGAGAGGGCGCCCTTGGGGCCCAGCTCGATGAAGGTGCGCATGCCGTCGGCGTACTGGTTCTCGATGGTCTGGGCCCAGAGCACGGACGAGGTCATCTGCTTTTTCATGACCTCCTTCAGGGCCGCGCCGGAGGGTTCGGGTTTGGCCGTGACGTTCAGATAGACGGGGATCTTCGGGTCCCGCCAGTCCAGCTTGTCCATGTGCCGGGACAGTTCGGCGCCGGGCTCGCTCATGTAGGGCGAGTGGAAGGCGTTGCTGACCGGCAGGGTCATGGCGCGTCCCTTGAGGGGCTTGGTCCCGGCGCAGACGTGGTCCACGGCCTGGGCGTGCCCGCTGACCACGAACTGGCCCGGGGTGTTGTAGTTGGCGATGCGGATCTCCTGACCCGTGGCCGCGGCGGCTGCGGCCACGAGGGATTCCACCTGGCCCTGTTCCAGCTTGAGGATGGCGGCCATGGCGCCGTCCTGGTTGGCGGCCTCGTCCATGAGCCTGCCGCGCAGGCAGACCAGTTCGAGGAGCTGGTCCTCGGGCAGGACCTGGGCGGCGCACAGGGCGGAGAATTCGCCCAGGCTGTGCCCGGCGGCTGCCGCGGGGTTGAGCTTTGCGGCCAGGAAGCGCCAGAGGTTGATGTTGACAACGGTCAGGGCGGGTTGCAGATTCCGCGTCGCCGCCATGGCGCTTTCGTCGCCGTCCCAGTATATTTCGCGCAGGGGAAGGCCGCTTTGGCGTTCCGCCTTTTTCCACAGTTCCATGGCCTCGGCGGAGTGCTCGGCCAGATCACGGCCCATGCCGGGTTCCTGGGAGCCCTGGCCGGGAAAAACGATGCTTACCATATTCATTGTTCCTCCAGTCAAAAAACTGTGCTGCTTGTATCCGCAGCACCCCCGCAGGTAAAGGGGGAAATCCCCGGCCCGGCCGAGCCGCGGCCGCGGGGAATCAAAGATCCAAAACGGACAGGGCAGATCATGAACGAAACTCTCGACGCGGCCAGGGTGGCCGCCGCCTCAGCTCGGCTCGGCCGCGTTCTCACGGACGACCAGGCCGGCATGCTGGCCGTTTACTTAGGCCTGCTGGTCAAGTGGAACAGCCGCATGAACCTCGTCGGCCCGGCGACCTGGACAGAGATCCTGGAAACGCTGATCCAGGACTCCTGGCATCTGGCCGACCTGCTGCAGACCATCGAACCCCAGCCGGCCGAAACCCTGGACCTCGGCGCCGGCGCGGGCCTGCCGGGCATCCCGCTGCGCGTCTTCTGGACCGCCGGGGACTACTGGCTGGTGGAGCCCCGGCAGAAGCGCGCGCTGTTCATGGAGCAGGCCGCGGCGCACATGCGCCTGCCGCGCACCCGTGTCCTCTGCGCCCGCATGGAGGCCCTGCCGCAGACCCGCCGCCAGGCCGGGCTCATCGTCAGCCGCGCCTTCATGCCGTGGAAAAAGCTGCTGGCCGAGGTCCGCGGCTATCTCGCCCCAGGCGGGCGGGTGCTGGTCATGAGCAACGAGGCCACGGGCGAGACCGTCGAGGACTTCGCCCTGGACGTCGAGAAGGACTATGCCGTGGCGGGAAAGACGCGCTGGTTCCGGCTATTTCGTCTTGTCGGGGAAGACTTCCGATAGGTGCGGCATGAGGAGCTTCGTGGCGACCTTGTCCACTTCCTCGGCCAGGTCCATGAAGCGCTCTAGGTATTCGAGGATCTCGATCTTGCGGTCCTCGCCGGAGTAGCCGTAGTCCTCCTCCAGACGTCCGGAGGTCAGATATTCTTCGAATTCGTTCAGGAATTTTTCGCTCAGCATGTCATCCTCGGGTCGTACGCGGTTTCAACCGCCCCCGTCTGCCACAAGCGGCCGCCGCGGTCAAAGCTCCAAAGCCCGCTTTTCCAAGAATCCGGTTGACTTTGAGATGCCCCTTCACTAATTGAGTCACCTCACGCCGGAGTGGTGGAATGGTAGACGCAGAGGACTCAAAATCCTCCGAGGGCAACCTCTTGCGAGTTCGAGTCTCGCCTCCGGTACCACAAAACAATCTTTGACGCTCTGATAATGTCCAGAGTGTCAATAAAGACAAGAAGATAAGGCAGGATTGATAGTCCTACCTTGTCTTTTTTGTCGTTTTTCGTCCGTAGACAGCTTCATTTTTTCCGTATAAAAGCCGGGGTAACTTCACCTTGGACGGGCTTTTCAGCCTGGAGGTTATACGGGATGCCCCTGACCGACACCGAAATCAGAAACGCCAAGCCGCGCGAAAAGGCCTATCGAATCAGCGATTTCGACGGGCTTTCCCTGGAGGTTCGCACGACCGGAAGGAAGTGCTGGAGATTCCGGGGGACGCATAACGGAAAGGAGCTCCTCCTCGGCCTTGGCGTATATCCCGAAATCTCCCTGAAAAAGGCCCGTGAACTTCGCGACGAGTGCCGGGAGATGCTCGCCCAGGGCGTCAATCCGAGCACCAGGCGCAAGGAAGAGAAGGCCGCCCAGGCCGCAGTCCTGACCTTCGAGGCCCTGGCCCTGGAATGGCACGGAAGGATCAAGACCAGGTGGAGCGAGGGGCACGCCTCCCGGATCCTCTACCGCCTGCGCCGGGAGATCTTCCCTTTCATGGGCAACATGCCCGCCAACGAGATCCCGCCAAAGAAGATCCTTGAGGTCCTGCGCATCATGGAGAACCGGGGCGCAACGGACCTTGCCCACCGGATGCACCAGGTTGTCGGCCAGGTCCTGCGCTACGGCGTGGCCACGGGCCGGGTTGACCGCGACAATTCCGCCGACCTCCGGGGCGCTCTCACGCCGGTGGTGCATAGGCATCACCCCTGCCCAAAGGACCCCCGCGCAATCGCCGCCCTTATGCGGGCGATATACGACTATCAGGGCTCCCACGTTGTACGGTGCGCTCTGCGCCTCAGCCCTCTGGTGTTCGTCAGGCCTGGAGAGCTCCGGCGTGCCAAATGGTCCGAGATCGACACCACGGCCGCCGAATGGCGCTACTTCGTGACCAAGACCAGGACGTGGCACATCGTGCCCCTGGCCCGGCAGGCCGTGGAGGTCCTGGAGGATCTGCGGCCCCTGACCGGCCGGGGGCTCTATGTTTTTCCGAGCCGGCGCAGCGATGCCCGGCCCATGAGTGAGAACGCCATCAACGCGGCCTTACGCACCATGGGCTTTTCGCGTGACGAGATCACGGCCCACGGTTTCAGGGGCATGGCCAGCACGGCCTTGAACGAAATGGGCTGGCACCATGACGCCATCGAGCGGCAGCTGGCGCACAAGGAGTCCAACTCGGTGCGGGCGGCTTACAACCACGCCGACTACCTGGAGGAGCGCCGGAAGATGATGCAGGCGTGGGCGGACTATCTGGACGGGCTCATGGCAGGCATCGAGAAGTGAATTTCCTCCTCGCCTGGTAGGCCGAACGAGAAAGCAAAATATGTTTATCAAAACTATATTGACGAAATATGTTTGACAAACATATTTTGAGGACATAGTTTCTCCTTGAGTTTGAAGAAATCGAAAGGAGGATGTCGATATGAGCAAGGAAAAGATTTGCGATTATGTTGGTGGGGCTGACTCCGCAAGTGATGAGCGCTTGGGCTCAAGAGCCTTGTCCGCTTATTTTCGGACTGACACTTATCCCATTATTCCGCAGCAACCAAGCGAGCCGGAACTATGGACAGTTGATGGAAAATACCATGTTGTCCTCGCAAATAGTTCCGGGATTTTGGCGGTTTACCGGGTGAAAAACGATGGGGCTCTACGCCGCCTCAAGCGCATCCCGGCCTGCCTGACTGAATGTTTTGGAGACCGTGACGAAAAATAAAAAAAACGGCCCCGGCGGGTGCAGCAACACCAGACCAGGGCCTGACCACAACACTACCTTCAGAGGAGGTACGCATCATGGCTTTCGAATCCATCAAGAATCTCTTTGGTCAAGTCAAGTCCGAGGAACAGCAGGACGCCCTGGACCTTTACCTGGCGAAGGTTGAAAGGGCCGTGGCCGCCATCAACGCCGTCACCACGGAAGACGTTCACGCGGCGCAGCTCTGCGTGCCCATGACGTTGTGCCCGAAGACGCAGGCCGCGCACCGGGCAGTATTTGAGGCCGTGGGCAGCATGGCCGCTTCCTTGGAGGCACAGCTCAGGATGCTGCGCATGATCCAGGCGCAGGCCGGGGAGGTGCGGTCATGATCCGCGTATCCCTTTGTCCAGTTTTCTCCGACAAGCGCCCCGAGGGCATGACCGACCGCGAGGCCTTCCGGCTTCTGCAGGAATCCGCAGCGGTTCTCTACAACGCCAAGCTCGAATTTCTGGCCCGGGTCCAGGTCATCCTCGACAGCGCAGTGCAGCTCACGGCAGAACCGACCACGGGGCAGCTCACCGACGTTCAGAGGCTTTGGCTCGACGCCTACAAGGTGGCCAGGCACGGCATGGACACGGCGAACACCGGCCTTGATAGCGTCCGGACCGGGATTGACCTTATGGGGAGGACCCTCAGGGTCGAGGACAAGGAGGTGCGGCCATGAACTTCACCACCTGGAACGCGGCAATGTCAGCGGCGAAGGCCTCTGGCGTGCGTCTGGAGCCCCGGACGCGGATTTCATCGGCGATCATCAAGGCGAGCATCGAAAACAGGCCGCGGGCACGTCAGGATAGAAGGGCGGCCCGGGAGGGTGCGTAAATGAGCGCCGCCCGAGTCATCCCCTTCCCCGTCCGTTCCCGCAGTCGACACGAAATTTCAGGGCCTAGGGCCGGCGTCATGAACCGGCCCGAAGAGCGCGAACCAAGCCCCGGAAGCGCCTGGCCCTGGATCACTTTTCCCGGGGCGGCAGGGGTGCTCATGGACCTTGAAGCAAGTGATTTTGACGAGCCAACCGGCCAGGACAAAGAGGCGGCGGAACGGCTGAAGGCCACGCTAGAGGCCCCGTGCGATTATGCACGTTGGCTCCGGCTCGACGCGTGGACGCTCCAGCAGGCGGCCTGCATCATCGGTGGCATCGACCCGGACAGGGCGCTGGGCACGATGAACTGCTTTCTGGGCAAGCACGCGCGGGTGGACACGCCCGGGAGGTTCGAGGTTGTGCGGGCCTGCGCGATGTTCGCGGAGAGCCTCAAGCCAGTGTTGCAGGAAATGCGAGGGAGCCATTTTGCGGGCAAATTGAAGATCCTTGGCCCGTGGCTCGATGACCTCACAATGGTGGACCCTCCCGAGGCGATCCGGTGGGCGGCCTCCAAGGGGTACGACATTCCGCCCGAGCTGGCGCACCAGGCGGGAGGGGCTCAGCCCACCAGGCAGCCGGCCACACCTGAAACGCATGAGCTTGGAGCAATCGTAACCAGCGGACGCTATGGGACGGCGAAAGAGCAAGCGGAAGCAAGGCTCAAGGACGGCGCGGATGTAGGAACGGTTATGTTTGAACTGACCAGGGATTGGAAAAGGCTAAAGGTCTATGACGCCGCAGCTCTCGCCCAAGGCTATGAACTTCCCGTCGAAAAATGCAAACGCAAGTCGTTGACGGACTCTTACAGTTATCACACAAAAAGATACAGATCATAGGCGCAAGAAGCGCAACATAGTCAAAATAAATTAGCCGGGGAAACCCGGCTTTTTTATTGTCTGAAAAAATCCGTTAATTTTACGGTTAAAATTCCGTCATTCCGCTAATTTTCTGGGCAGACCGGTAAGTTCTTACGGGTTATTGCTTCGTCCATATTGCGCAAACTGCGCTGAAATGAACTTCAACATTTCAAGGAGCGAAACGATGACCATCACGCAGCAGGAAACCGAGACCAAGACCGACCTGGAGCAGGCTGAGCCCAAGAGCTTCACCCTTTTGCGAATCAAAGCGGTGTCAAAACGCACCGGCATGTCCAGATCCTCGATCTACGAGAAAGTGAAGCAGGGGAAGTTTCCGAAGCCTATCAAACTCGGACCCAAAACATCGGCCTGGATTGAGCAGGAAATCGACAAGCACATTTACGACCTTGCAGCCCAGAGGGGTGCGTGAGGGTGGCTCCAATGTCGACGGAAAAGAAAAACCCCGCCGGGCAAGGGCAGGGCTTCAAGGGAGGTGTGATGGACGATCACGGGAAATACATGCCTGACCACGCCTCATCCGTCAACCTTGACGCGATCCTGCAAGCTCTTGGCGGGGAGCGCACCAAGGACAACGAGATAATGGTGCATTGCTGTGTTCACGACGACCCAAACCCTTCCCTGAGCATCACCGCCAAAGGCGGCAAGCTCCTGGTGCGTTGCTTCGCCGGTTGCGACCAGGTGGAGGTCATCGAGGCTTTGAAGGGTCGGGGCCTCTGGCCGGAGTCCGGGGCCAGCACCAACGGAAACGGCATCCCGAAGGCCTGGAAAGGCAAGCCCAGGACGGGCCTCTGGGAATACCGGGGCCAGGCCGGGGAGCTCCTCGGGTACGTCGCCAGGTTCGACGGCGAGGGCGGCAAGGAGGTTGTCCCCTACTTCGTCCGGAACGGCATCGGCTGGAAGGCCGGTGCGGCACCGGAGCCCCGACCCCTCTACGGCCTGCACAAGCTCCGGGACCATGACGGCCCGGTCCTGATCGTCGAGGGCGAGAAGGCCACGGACGCGGCCCAAATCCTTGCACCTGGTCACGCGTGCCTCACCTGGCCGGGCGGGTCCAATGCGGTCAGGAAGGCCGATTTCGCCCCTCTGGCGGGCCGGGAGGTCATCATCTGGCCCGACGCCGACGAACCCGGCCTGAAGGCCGCGCGCGCCGTCCAGAAGGTTCTGGAGCACATCGGCGTGCAGTCGGTGAAGATCCTGACCCCGCCCGCTGGCGTTGCCCAGGGTTGGGACGCGGCCGACGCCCTGGCCGAGGGCTGGACGCCGGAGAGGTTCGCACAGTTCGCCCAGGGTTGTGTCCAGGAGCCCGACGCCTGCCTCAAGGGCATCTTCAACGGGGCCGACCTGCTGAAGATGGACCTGCCCGAAATTCGATGGGCGGTTGAAGGTCTCCTGCCCCAGGGACTGGCGATCCTGGCCGGTGGCCCGAAGCTCGGCAAGTCCTGGCTGATCTACAGCGTCTGCGCTGCGGTCGGCATGGGTGGCCTGGTCCTCGGGCACTTCCCTTCCAAGTCGGGGAAGGCACTCTACCTGGCCCTGGAGGACTCGAAGCGCCGCCTGCAGGACCGCCTGCGCTCTCTGTGCGAAATCGAACCCGGCATAGAGGCCGGCCTGGGCAACGTGGATTTCCAGACATCCTGGCCGCGGTTCGACGACGAGGGCGGCCTGGAGCTGCTGGAGGCCTACGTCGCCAAGAACGTCGAGCAGGGCCTCAAGCTGGTGGTCGTCGACACGGCCGCCAAGGTCGCCCCCAAGGCTAAGAGCAAGTCCCTCAATGCCTACGAGAACGACTCGATTATTATGGGCCGCATCAAGGCCCTGGCCGACAAGCACGGCATCTGCATCCTGATCGTGACCCACCTGAACAAACTGAAATCCTCGAACCGAGACCCCTTCGACGCCATCACCGGCAGCACCGGCCAGTTCGGCACCGCAGACACAGCCCTTTTGCTGGTGCGGACCAGAGGCGCGGACACCGCGAAACTCATGAGCACCGGCCGCGACATCGACGGCAACGTCTACGGCCTGCGCTGGCTCCAGCCGGGCTGGACCTGCACCGGCATTGACCATGGCGGCGAGGCCTCAAAGGTCACGCCAGAACGTCAAGCGATACTTGAGCTTTTGAAGCAG
>JANJWV010000088.1 GCA_024709365.1 Desulfomicrobium sp.
GCAGGGCTGGTCGTGGGCCAGGTGGGCGCCGTTGGCGTGAGCCAGGAGGAGCTGACCGAAGCCCTCGGGGCATGGACTTCGGTCCACCACGAAAAATGGTGCGACCTCGAGGCCGCACCATCATCATTCTGAGCAGACCAACCGGGGGGCTACAGGCTGCACTCACCCCCGCAGCATGGCCCCCCCAGACCCGAGGAGGCCGTCAGAATCCGTCTCTCCTTGAGCAGGCGTTCTTCGCCCAGGGGCGGACACGGATGCTCCCCGGCCAGGACCGGAAGGTCACGCCACAGGGGCACGGCGTGAAAGCCGTCGGCAATGCAGTCCCCGGTCCTCGACTCCACGAGAACGAGTTCCATGGAATCCGTCACGGCTACCAAAGGAAACGGTGCGGGAAGGTGTATGCGGGCCGCGGCCACGCTTTCGCGGACAAAGGTGCCCACCTCGCCCGGACAGAAGAAAAGGGCCAGCAGAGGCTCGCCGGCCGGGCCGAAAACCGCGAGATCGACAACAGCCGACTGGCTCTCGCCGGCGACTTCGTAAAAAAGCTCATATTTCGGCCGGATACTCTCACGCGGGTATTTCCTGTCCTCGACCAGCATGCGCGCCAGGGCCTGACGCAGGTCCTCGTAGGTCGTGTCCATGATCTCCCTGCCCGTGAGGTAATCCGTGATGACTCGGTTCAGGCTGACTTCATGCATGCGCACCTCCGGTGTTCATCTGTCTAAATAAGCCTTTCGGCACGACGCGCAAGGCATCACGGCGCGGACGCGTTGACCCGTTTTCGGCCGTGAGGTAGTAACGCCGCAAACCCCTGGAAGGTAGCCATGCAGGACCTGTTCTTCCTCAAATGCGTCGACCACATTCACGGAGGCCTGACCAACGGACTGACGCGCTTTTCGGGTCCGAGCAGGGCGGCCCTCGTCTATGCCATGGACAAGGACGGCCCCGTGCATGTCTTCGACCCGCACGAGCTGCTGCGGGGCCACGAGCCGCGGCTGCGGGAGCTGTACCTCAAGGAAGGGTTCTGGAAGCAGTGCACGAGGGCCGAGCCGCGGGAGGATGCGATGCACTGCAGAGGCCTCGACCTGACCGGGCTGGTCTCCTACGGCGGCAACTACCGAAACATTTTCCATCAGATGTGGTTCACGGAGCAGCACCCGGACATGTGCTCCACCGGGCCCACGCAGTGCTGGCTGGAATACGCCTGCAGGCTGCTGTCCCAGGACCTGGGTACGCGCAGCATCCTTGACCTGGAGACATCCAGCTACGTCCTGCAGGATTTCGCCACCCACGCCGTACGCGACCATCTCGTCGACATCCGCAACCTGAGCGTCGGACCGGACACGAAGCTACGCATCTACCCCCTCCTCGACGCGGTCCTGAGCATCTCCAAGACCCAGGAAGAAGGCAAATGGCCCCACGGGGACCTCATCTTCGTGGAGCCCAGCCACATCGACCGGGTCCACTACCTGGCCACCTTCGGCGAGTTCGAGCGGCCGGCCATGAAGGACATCAAGCACATCAGAAAACTTCTGCAGGCGGTGGAAGGAAACAGGCACAAGCTGGTCAGCGACGGGCAGCAGATCGTCGGCATCGGCACGGGCCGCATGCCCGACTTTTCCGTGCTGGCTGAATTCAGGGGGCGGCACGGCTTCATCCGCCTGCAGGACGAGACGGTGTGCAGCTTCGCCGACGGCGGCTACCACTCCTCCACCCGCAAGGCCAACCTGGTGCAGCTGGAAGAGGCCCTGCTGGAACTGAACCTCGACTCGAACAAGACGTATTCCATCATGAAGGCCGTCGGAGCGCTGGTCAGCAGCGCCCAGGAAAGAAAACACGGCTGCGCGCTGGTCCTGGACTACGGGAGCCCCCTGGCCAGCATTTCCGGCCAGCACCTGGAATCACCCCTGGACCTCAAGCGTCACATGGACCTGGAGCTGGCCACGGCGCTGGCCAAGGTCGACGGCGCCCTGCACATCGACATGATGTACCTGAAGCTGCACGCCTTCGCCACGCTCCTCGACGGCCGGGCCGTGGCCGGGGAGAACAGGTCCCGCGGCGCGCGCTTCAACTCGGCCCTCAGGTTCACGGCCGACCACGACCAGGTCATCGTGGTCGTGGTCAGCTCCGACCGCCCCATCTCCGTCATCCAGCACGGCACGGAACTCAAGGCCGCCTGCGACTGGGTGCCCAGGTACCAATGCCTGTCAGAGCCCCCCACTCTCAGGAAATGGATCGAGGACGCCATTTCCTGAAGCCGGTCACGCGTACAGACTGCAGATCAGCAGGCGCAGCGATCGCGCCAGGGCGTCGCATTCCGTGGCGGGAATCTTCTCGCCACCCTCGCGGATGTGCAGGATGTCCATGGCCTTGTCCTTCTGCGTGGCGATCTTGGCGAAGATGAGATCGATGCCGAGCCGGTAGAGGGAAAGGGACACCGTGGCCAGCAGGCCCGGCACGTCCGGCGCCTGGATGGAAAGAACGGTGTGGAAGTCCGAAGCGTCGTTGTCCAGATGGACATGCACGAGCTCCGTATCCAGGGCGAAGACCTTCTTCAGACGCGGCGCAACCTTTACGGGCAGCCGGTCGAGTTCGGTTTCGTCACGGAAAAGGCGTTCGAGGGTGGAACGGCAGGCCTGCACGGTCTCGTCGGCGTAGAGCGGGTCCAAGGGCTCCGTGACCCAGAACACGTCGACGACGGTCCTGTCGTCCCAGACGCAGAGTTCGGCCGCCAGAACGGACAACCCGTGACGGGCGAGGGCGGCGCAGACGCGGGCGAAAAGGCCGGGACTGTCCGTGGAGACGAGAGTCAGACGCAGGGATTTCGTGCTGGCCTTGTGCTCCCAGGCAAGATGGAACGGCGCGGCATCCGGGCGCCGGGCAAAACTTCGAACGAGTTCGATGTGTTCGACGATGCGCCGGGGACTCGTCTGCATCAGATAGCGCGGGGGCATGAGGCCGAGAAAGCGCTCGAACTCGGACACGGAAAGATGGGCCGGCCGCTGGGCGCGCAGGGAGTCGCGCAGGCGGCTCAGACGGTGGACGCGGTTGTCCTCGGACAGGAAACCGTATTCGAGTACGCGACGGGTCTTGAAATACGTTTCGCGCAGCAGATTTTCGATCCAGGGGTTCCAGGCCTTGGGTCCCGTGGCCATGGAGTCGGCCCAGGTCAGCAGGGTCAGCAGGCGCAGGCGGCGCAGGTCGCCGAGAATGGCTGCCAGGGCGTGGATGATCGACTCCTCTCCCAGGTCGCGGCGCGTGGCCGTGTGCACGAGCAGGAGATGGTTTTCCACGAGGAAGGCGCACTCTTCGGCGAAGGAAGCGTCAAAGCCCAGGCGGGCCAGGATGACGCGGGTCATCTCCGCTCCCTTGCGGGAGTGATCGTCGTCGCCCTTGGCGATGTCATGGAGCAGGGCGGCCCAGCGCAGGCATGGGTCTTCGCGCAGGGTGGCCAGCTCGTCGCCGAGGAATTCGTGCGAAGCGTCGAAGGATGCGAGCTGCCTGACCGTTTCGACCAGATGGGGTCCGGCCGGCAGCCTGTGATAGGCGTCGAACTGGACGAGATTCTCGATGCCGCCGAACTCGGGCAGGAAACGGCGCAGGAAACCCACGTCAAGCATCTGCTCCAAGGCATGGGGCGCCAACGGGCTGGACAGAATTTGTCCGAACCGGCCGGCAATGCACTGTTGCCAGTCGGTCTCCGGAGACAGCTCGGCGAGACGGTCCTGAATGATGCGCCGGGTCTGCCAGCCGATGGGCACGTCCGTCTGCGCGCTGTGCCGGAAGAGCTCCAGGATGTTGGCCGGATCGGTCACAAGTACGGAAAAATCGAGCCCCACGTCGGCACCGGCTTCCGCGCTTCCGTCGCACAGGGCTTGGGCCTTGCCCAGGCAGAGGCGGCACAGCAGACTGATTTCGGACATGACCCTGTGCAGGTCCGACAGGAAGCGCTCCACCCCTCCCCTTCCGCTGGCCGGGCCATAGCCGAGGACGCTGGCCAGTTCGGGTTGGATTTCGAGGTGCAGGGCGTCATTCTTGCGCCTGGACAGACGGTGCAGGGCGGTCCTGACCCGTGAGAGGAAAGCGGCGTCCTGCGCCAAAGCAAGGCTTTCGGACTCCGACAGGAACGGCGGATGATCCCCGTTGCCGCGCCAGACGGCTTCGAGCCAGTGCATGGTCTGCAGGTCCCGTTGGCCTCCCCTGCCCTCTTTGAGGTTCGGGGACAGGAGATGGGAGGTGTCGCCGAAGCGCAGGTGGCGCGCCTCGTGCCGTCCGGACAACCAGCTGACCAGCGCGGGGCGGACCGGCCGCACCAGGGCGTCCTGCACACGCTCCCGGAACCGTTCAAACTCCTCCGCAGTTCCGTACAGCAGCCTCGCGTCAAGGAGCGAGCACAGGACCTCGTAGTCCGACCCGGCCAGGGCTATGGTTTCGGACACGGTCCTGACGCCATGGCCCACGTCGAAGCCGCTGTCCCAAAGGGGGAGAAATATGGCGGAGGCCAGGGCCTCCGAATCCGCCGAGGCGTCCTCCCTGCCGTTTGATTCAGGCAGGCAGACGAGCAGGTCTATGTCCGAAAAGGGATAGAGCTCCCCCCGGCCATACCCACCGAGAGCGAGAAGGAAGAAGGGGCCGGCGTGAGGCGCGATGTTCTCGCAGGCCCTGCGGACCCAGGCGTCGACCTGAAGGGAAAACCACGCAGGGGAATGGACCGGGTCCGCTTCCCCTGCGCGGTAGGCATCGCGGGCCTGTCGCAATGATTCGATGGTCATGGGTGAAAGGGCGGGAATGAATCCCGCCCCGTGGCTAGAGGGCCGAAGCTCCGGACTCGCCGGTGCGGATGCGGATGGCGTTGTCGATGGTCGAGACGAAGATCTTGCCGTCGCCGATATTGCCGGTCTTGGCGGCAGTCTGGATGACGTCGAGGGCCTGGTCGAGGATCTCGTCGTCGATGACGATCTCGATCTTGACCTTGGACACGAAGTCGACCTGATACTCGGCACCGCGGTAAACTTCCTTGTGGCCCCGCTGGCGGCCGAAGCCCTTGACCTCCGTCACGGTCATGCCCTGGATGCCCATGCCCGTCAGGGCTTCCTTGATCTCGTCCAGCTTGTACGGACGGGTGATTATTTCCACTCGTTTCATGATTCCTCCAAAAGGTTGCCCGTTAGGCCTGATAGGCTGATTCGCTGTGCTGCGACACGTCCAGACCGGCTTCTTCCTCATCCTCGGTCACGCGCAGGGGAGTGATGGCTCCGACGATCTTCAGCAGAGCATAGGTCACGATGAAAGAAAAGGCCAAGGTCGCCACCACGGACACGAACTGAATCCAGAGCTGGCCGGGGTTTCCGTAGAAGAGGCCGTCGGCGCCGGCGGCGTTGACCGCCTTGGTGGCGAAGAGGCCCGTGGCCAGCGCGCCCCAGATGCCGCCGATGCCGTGGATGCCGACCACGTCGAGACTGTCGTCATAGCCGAAGCGGGATTTGAGGCTCACGCCGAAGTAGCAGAAGATGCCTGCACCCAGACCGATGAGCACCGAAGGAATGATGCCGACAAAACCCGCCGCCGGAGTGATGGCGACCAGGCCGGCCACGGCGCCCGAGGCCGCGCCCAGGGTCGTGGGCTTGCCGTGGAGCTTCCATTCGACGAACAGCCAGGCCAGCATGGCCGTAGCCGCCGCCATGTGCGTGGTGACGAAGGCGCTGCCGGCCAGTTCGTTGGCGGCCAGGGCGCTGCCGGCGTTGAAGCCGAACCAGCCGAACCAGAGCAGAGCCGTGCCGATCATGGTCATGGGCAGGTTATGCGGCAGGAAGGAACGCTTGCCCCAGCCCTTGCGCTTGCCGATGACCAGGGCCGCGGCCAGGGCTGCGCTGGCCGAACTCATGTGCACGACGGCCCCGCCTGCGAAGTCCAGGGCGCCCATCTTGAACATCCAGCCCCCGCCCCAGACCCAGTGGCACAGCGGTGCATACACGAACGTGCACCACAGGACGATGAAGATGAGGAAGGCCGAGAAGCGCATGCGCTCGGCAAAGGCGCCGGTGATGAGCGCCGGCGTGATGATGGCGAACATGCACTGGAAGATCATGAAGACCATGTGCGGCAGGTTCGTGGCAATGGACTCGTGGGGCTGCATGCCCACGCCGGACAGGGCCAGGAAGTCCAAGCCGCCGATGAGCCCGTTCAGGTCCGAACCGAAGGACAGCGAATAGCCCCAGAACATCCAGACCAGGGAGATGACGCCGATGGCGGCGAAACTCTGCATCATGGTGCCGAGAGCGTTCTTGGAGCGGGTCATACCCGCATAGAACAGGGCCAGCCCGGGGGTCATGAACATGACCAGGGCAGCGCAGACAATTATAAAAGCGGTATCTGTCGGATTCACAAAGCACCTCCATTTTTGTCGTTCATGAGCAAGGCCGGTGCCAACAAGATAATCTTATAAATTCCGGATAGATGAAAAAAAATCCGACGGCTGCGGCCTCCCGCGTGGATACAATTTCGTGCAACCTGTCAGGCAAAATTCCCTTTTTTGCAAAACAGACACCGAAACACGCCACCCAAAATTGTAGGAATACACATTTCCGTGGACTAATACCACTCGAAGCGTGGAAAAGTTCCGGTTCAGGCGCACAGATCAAGACGGGAAAGATGGAGAAATGACTACCGCTACGCCAAAATTGACACACCACAAATGTCCGGACCAAGAAACGAGAAAAATCAGGGGAAAACATGCCGTCAAAGTAGACAATAATGTAATACAAAATTGAAAAACTAGCTAAATATCTAAAATAATGAAATAACATTTAACTCAGGCGGAATACGTCATCGCCGACAGCGACCATAATATCTCACAAATCAATGTTTAGACAATAGTGTTAATTTTTGCTCAAAAATAAAAGAAATTTGCGATGAAAAATTACAAATACCGCAGATAAATTTGAATTCAATAAGAAAAGTTCTTTGAAAATAAATAGATACAAACATGGCATCCCCCGTGCTTTGCGTGAATATCAACACTCACCACCCCGGAGGACATCATGTACGAGACGACCAAGCAGACATCGCACCTGCTCAGACCGAAAGTCTGGGTTCTGACCCTACTCCTGGCAACCATTACCCCGACCCTGGCTTTCGCCGAGGGAGAGGCCCTGTCCCAGTCCAACGCCAATCTGCTGTGGACTCTGGTCGCGGCCATCCTGGTCATGTTCATGCAGCCCGGTTTCGCCCTGGTCGAGATGGGCTTCGCTCGCGCCAAGAACGCCGGCAACATCCTGATGAAGAACCTGCTCGATTTCGCGGCCGGACAGCCCGCCTTCTTCCTGCTGGGCTTCGGCCTCATGTTCGGCCAGGACATCGGCGGTTTCATCGGCTCCAGCGGATTCGCCCTGGCCGGCAACGACCCGACCAGCGACGCGGGCATGTGGAACCTGACCTTCTGGTTCTTCCAGTCCGTGTTCGCGGCCACGGCGGCAACCATCATCTCCGGCGGCATCGCCGAGCGCACCAAATTTTCCGCCTACATCATCGTCAGCGTCGTGGTTTCAGCCGTCATCTACCCCATCTCCGGGCACTGGGCCTGGGGCTCCCTCTGGGGCGCGGGCGAACTTGGCAAGGGCTGGCTTGAAACCATGGGCTTCGTCGACTTCGCCGGCTCCACCGTGGTCCACTCGGTCGGCGGCTGGATGGCCCTGGCCGGCGCCCTGGTCATCGGACCGCGCATCGGCAAGTACTCCCCCGACGGCAAGGCCAAGGCCATCCCCGGCCACAACATCCCCATGGCGGGCCTGGGCGTCTTCATCCTCTGGTTCGGCTGGTTCGGCTTCAACCCCGGCAGCACCACGGCCGTCAACGGCACCATCGGCTACATCGCCGTCAACACCAGCCTGGCGGCCTGCATGGGCACCCTCGGCGCCATGATCTACGCCTGGATCAAGCACGGCAAACCGGACACCTCCATGTCCCTGAACGGCGCCCTGGCAGGTCTGGTGGCCATCACCGCCGGATGTTACGAAGTCTCCCCCGTCGGCTCGCTGGTCATCGGCTTCCTGGCCGGCATCCTGGTCGTCGTGTCCCTGGAGTTCACCGACCAGGTCCTGAAGATCGACGATCCGGTCGGCGCCTCCTCGGTCCACGGCGTGTGCGGCATGTTCGGCACGATCATGGTCGGCTTCTTCGCGGCACCGGGCTACGGCTCCAACATCGGCCTGCTCTACGGCGGCGGCACGGACCTCATCGTCACCCAGATCATCGGCGCGGCGGCGGTCTTCGCCTGGGCGTTCGGCACCGGCCTGCTCCTCTTCTACATCCTGAAGGTCACCATCGGCATCCGCGCCACGCAGGAAGAGGAACTCAAGGGCCTGGATATCACCGAGCACGGCATGGAGTCCTACAACGGCTTCCAGATCTTCACCAACGAATAAGGGAGAAACGACCATGAAACTCGTCATCGCATACATCCGGCCCGAGTGCCTGAACGCGGTCAAGCAAGAGCTGTATTCCAAGAAAATCTACAACATGTCCGTGACCAACGTGCTCGGCAGCGGCCGCCAGAAAGGCTTCACCGAAACCTACCGCGGCGTGGTCATGGAAGTGAACCTGCTGAAGAAGGTCCGCCTGGAAATCGGCGTCAACGACGACTACGTCGAACAGGCCGTGGAAGCCATCAGCGCGGGCGCCCGCACCGGCAAGGAAGGGGACGGCGTGATCTTCGTCCTCGAATGCGGCGCCGCCATCCGCATCCGCACCCAGGAGACGGGCCCGGCCGCCATGGGCTAGAGAACAGCCCGGCATATAAGGAAAAAATGGGAGGCTCCGCGCCTCCCTTTTTCATTGCAGGCAGGCGAAGCCCCCGCCGGACCAGGGGCAGATGCCGCAGGGCACGGTCTGCCCGTAGCAATCCTTTTCAAAAAGCCCCGGAAACCCCTGCACGTGATCGCATGGGGCCACGCTGCAATCGCCGCAGCGGGCGAACTCCTCATTGCGCGCCTCGTCGCGAAAACGCGTGAACCCCTCCCCATTCCAGACAGCCAGAGGATCGTCCTGGGGCACCGCACCGAAACGGCGCTGCCGCACGCGGATCTCCTGCCCCGCGGGCCAGGCCGAATAGCTGTGCCAAAGGAAATAGCACGGCGCCAGAGCCCCGTCGCAGGCCACGAACATGCTCGGCTCGCTGACGAAGGGGCACTCGCGCGGCTCCCGGGCCGAAATCTCCGGCAGATCCAGCCGCACACCCCTCTTGCGGGCCACCTCGGCGGCGCGGGCAAAGGATTCGCGCACCCTTTCCATCCGCTCGAAGTCCACGCGCATGACGTTGGGCAGGCTGAACTGCAGCCCCCGGCGCTGGGCCTCCTCCTTCATGGCCAGAATGATGTCCACCTGGCGCTGCTGCTGCGGCGTGCGGAACACGGCGTAGAAGGCCTGGTACGAGTGCGAGACGTCGAGCCCTTCGGCATCGAAGACCTTCTCCCATTCGCGGTAGAAATCCAGGCAGCGCCGGGACACGGGAACATAGAGGCTCTGGTCCGCATCGGCCGCGTTGTAGGGCAGGACGTGGGAGACGATGACAAATTCGGCATCGCGGTCGGCGCACCAGGCCACCATGTCCGGCAGTGCGGCATGGGTCTGGGCGTTGACCACGGTCTGGGCGCCCAGGGACAGGGGGCGGGAACCAGGACGCGCTACGGCTTCGCGCATCATGGCGAAAGCGCGGGCCACGCGACCAAGTTCCGAGCCCGCCCTGAACCTCCCGAGCTCGTCCGGGTCCGGCGAGTCCACGGAAAAGCAGATGCGGTCGAGGCCGGCGCCCATGAGCCGATCGGCCAGAAGCGGCGTCAGCAGCATCCCGTTGGACTGGAATCCGATGGAACACTCCTGCGGCACCCGCGCCCTGGCGAAGACGATGAACGACGCCAGCTCCGGGTGGAGCATGGATTCGCCCACGCCGTTCATGTTCAGGGTGTCGAGGTGGGGGAAAACCGGTGCCAGGGCCTCGAAGGTCCGGCGGTCCATGAGGGCCTCGGCGCACTCCCAGCCGGCGGAGTGCTTGACGCACATGGCGCAGCGCAGGTTGCACAGGGTTGCCAGCTCCACGTAAAGCTTGCGGGGGGCGGATGGGATCGATTGCATGGCAGCTTCATTGAACAGCGTCGGGGCAGCGTCAATAGCCCAAAATGACACAGGAGTTCACGCTCCCCCGGACACCATCCCGTTCACCAAGGCCCCCAGCCGTTCGATCCCCCGGGCCACCTCGTCGGTCCACGGGTTGCCGCAGTTGAGGCGCACGTGTCCGGCGAAGCGGTCCTGAGTGGCAAAGATGGTGCCCGGCGCGATGCCGATGCCCTCCTCGCGGGCGCGGTACATGAGCTCCACGGAATCCACGCCGCGCGGCAGTTCCACCCACAGCACGCCGCCGCCCTCGGGCCTGGCCACGCGCGTGCCCTCGGGGAAGGTGCGGCCCACGTGCAGCTGCATGGCCTGAGTCTGCTCGCGCAGGGTCCGGCGCAGGGCGCGCAGGTGGCGGTCGTAGCGCCCCTCGCGCAGGTAGGCGGCCACAGTCTCCTGGGTCACGGTGGCCGAGCAGACGTTGGTCGTGGCCTTGACCTCGTAGGCTTCGCGGTAGAACCGGCCGGGCATGATCCAGCCGATGCGGTAGCCCGGGCAGAGAGTCTTGGAGAAGGACGAGCACAGGACCACGAGCCCGGCCTCGTCGTGCATCTTGAAGACCGAGGGGCGGGTCGGCCCGAAGTGCAGGTCACCGGCCACGTCGTCCTCGATGAGGGGGATGCCGCGGGCCGTCAGGAGCCTGACGATCTCGCTCTTGGCCTCGTCGGGCGTCAGGGAGCCGTCGGGGTTGTTGAAATTGGGCGTGAAGATGCAGGCCCGGATGTCGAAGCGCCCCAGGGCCCGCTCCACGTCGGCGGGCTGCACGCCGTGGCGCGGGTGCGACGGGATCTCGATGGAGCGCACGCCCTGGTTCTCCAGGAGCTGCTGGAAGCAGAAGTAGGACGGGGCCTGGATGAGCACGTTGTCGCCGGGCCGGACCAGGCTGCGCACGGCCACGTGCAGGGCCTCCAGGGCGCCGCAGGTGATGATGATCTCCTCGGGCCGCACGTCCAGGCCGGCCTGGGCCGCGCGCAGGGAGAGCTGGCGGCGCAGCTCCGGACTGCCCTCCACGGGCAGGTAGGCCACCTGCCGCTTGGGGTCCTCCCGCGACAGCCGCGCCGCGACCTTGGCCAGCTCGCGGTACGGCAGCAGTTCCTCGGACGGGCAGTTGATGCCCAGGGGCAGGAGCTCCCGGTCGCCCACAGTCTCCAGCACCGAGGAGATGAGCTCGCTGCGGTTGATGGTGTGGGGCCGCAGCACGGGCCGCGGCGGCCGCGGCGTGGGAGGCAACTCCTGCACGTCGCGACGCACGAAGAACCCGGACCTCGGGCGCGACTCAATGACGCCCTTGCGCTCCAGCTCGGCGTAGGCCTGCAGCACCGTGCTGACCGCCACCCGGCTGCGCAGGCTGACATGGCGCAGGGAAGGCAGCCGCGCCCCCGGCCCGAGGGTGCCCGAAGCGATCTGCTGCATGAGATTCTGTTCGATCTGACGGTATCTGAAATCTTCCATGGCCGTATCCTCGCAAGTGACTCGCCGTCTGCCTCCGACGAGGCTGTCTTCAACTCAATCCCCGAATCCCCGGAAGCTGCGCGGGCATCCATGCCCTTCAATCTTCCCTTCCACTCACCCTGCCGCAGGGTTTGCCTGCTGTCGGGGGCGGCGGCCCGTCGGCTGTCCGACCGAGCCAGGCATCGTTTGACGAACCATTGCCCGCTGGACGAAGCTCCGCCGCATGGACGTGCACGCAATGGTTCGTCTCTACGAGGCCGACGAGGGAGTTCCGGCGGGCCGCCGCCCCCGACAGCAGGCAAACCCCCGCTCGATCTCCCGCCCAAGCGCCTCTTATCTTCGCCTCTTCTCTTCGCCTCTTCTCTTTCCCGCACGCCTTCCGGCCGATCCGCCCTCAATCTGTTATGGTCGAAATTTATGCAAACTGTATCTGTACCGCAAACAGTTTTTGGCTAGGTTGGACTCAAGAGGATAATCGATTATGAACAGCGCCACCCTTTCCACCACCGACCCCGCCGAATCCCCCCTGGCTTCGGCCTTCCGGCAGGCCCTGCCCATCATCCTGGGCTACGTGCCCGTGGGCTTCGCCTACGGCGTGCTGGCCCAGAAATCCGGGCTCTCGGCCCTGAACACCCTGCTCATGAGCGCCCTGGTCTATGCCGGGTCGGCCCAACTCATCGCCGTGGGTCTCTTCGCGGCCGCGGCCAACCCGCTGGCCATAGTGGCCACGACCTTCGTCGTAAATCTGCGCCACCTGCTCATGTCCGCTGCCCTGGCCCCCTACCTCGGGCGCTGGAACAAGACGCGGCTGGCCCTCTTCGCCGCGCAGATGACGGACGAAACCTTCGCCCTGCACGCAAACCGCTTCGCCAGGAACGAGACCGGCCCGGCCGAAACCTTCGGCATCAATGTCATCGCCCAGAGCGCCTGGGTCGGCAGCACGGCCCTGGGGCTGGCCGCCAGCACCCTCATAACGGACGTGAGGCCCATCGGGCTCGACTACGCCCTACCGGCCATGTTCATCGGGCTGCTCCTGGGTCAGCTCAAGTCAAGGCAGCATCTTGTCGTGGCCGTCACGGCCGGGGCGCTGTCCACGGCCCTCATGCTCGCGGGCCTGGGACAGAGCCATGTCCTGGCCGCGACCGTCATCGCAGCAACCATCGGACTCGGAGTGCACGCATGGACCAGCAGACGATCTTCCTGACCATCCTCGGCATGATGGCCGTGACTTACATCCCCCGCGCCCTGCCCGTCCTGGCCCTGGCGCGGCGGACCTTGCCGGAGCCCGTCATCCGCTGGCTGGGCTTCATCCCCGTGGCGGTACTCGCGGCCATGCTCGTGCCGGCCCTCGTCGCACCGGAAAAATTTCTTGATTTTTCCTTCCGGAACATCTTCCTGTGGGCGGCGATCCCGACCTTTCTCGTCTGCTGGAAGACGAAAAGCTTCGTCGGAGCCGTGGTCACGGGCATGGGCTGCGTGGCCCTGGGCCGACTCTTTTTTACCTGAACCTTACAAGGAGCCCACATGAGCTTCCGTTTCACCAACCGCATCCAGAACACGCCGAAATCGTTCATCCGCGAGATCCTGAAAGTCACCCAGGACCCGAGCATCATCTCCTTTGCCGGCGGCCTGCCGAACCCGAGCCTCTTCCCCATCGAGGCCCTGCAGGAGGCGGCCCGCGAAACCCTGGCCACGGCCGGGGCGCGCGCCCTGCAGTACTCCACCACCGAAGGCCACGCCGAACTGCGCGCCTGGATCGCTGCCCGCTACGAGCGCCGGGGCATTAGCGTGGATCCGGACCAGGTGCTCATCACCACCGGTTCCCAGCAGTGCCTGGACCTCCTGGGCAAACTCTTCATCGAGAACGGCGACGAGGTCATCCTGGAGCGGCCCAGCTACCTGGGCACCATCCAGGCCTTCACCATGTTCGAGCCGCGCTTCGTGACCGTGGACCTGGAAGAGGACGGCCCCAACCTGGAGCAGGCCGAAAAGCTGCTGGCCACGGGCCGGCCGAAGCTCTTCTACGCCGTGCCCAACTTCCAGAACCCCTCGGGGCTGACCTATTCTCGGGCCAAGCGCGAGGCCCTGGGCGCGCTGCTGCGCAAGTACCCGGAAACCATCTTCATCGAGGACGACCCATACGGCGAACTGCGCTTCTCGGGCGAGCACCACAAGCCCCTCTACGCCTTCACCGAAGGCCGCAGCATCATGCTCGGCTCCTTCTCCAAGATCACGGTGCCGGGCTTCCGCCTGGGCTGGATGGTCGCGCCGCCCGAGATCATCCGTCTGGCGGTCAAGGCCAAGCAGGCCGCGGACCTGCACTCCTCGACCTTCAACCAGTTCGTCATCGCCGAATACCTGAAGCGTCACTCCATCGACGACCACATCGCCAAAATCACCGACCGCTACGGCGCCCAGGCCAAGGCCATGGTCGCGGCCCTGGAGCGCGAGGCCCCGGCCGGAGTATCCTTCACCCGGCCCGAAGGCGGCATGTTCTCCTGGGTTACCCTGCCGGCCGGCAAGGGTTCGTGCATGGACCTCTTCAACCTGGCCATCGAGCAGAAGGTGGCCTTCGTGCCCGGCATGCCCTTCTACACCGACGGCACGGGCCAGGACACCCTGCGCCTCAATTTCTCCAACGCCTCCGAAGCGACCATCGACGAAGGCATCACCCGTCTGTGCCGCTGCATGCGGGATTTCCTCAAATAGGTCTCCCTCCTTGCCGCGGTGGGGGTAGCGTCACGCTCCTCCACCGCGGCTCTTCATTTCCGACAGTCACGCTCCACATAACATTCCCCGCGGCCCGAGGTTGAATTCCACGGGTCGGCGGGTATACGAATGACGAGACACACCTTCACACCGGGGAGCCCGTCATGCGTCCACCCTTCCGCACCGCCCTGCTTCTGGCCGTCCTCCTGCTTCTGTCCGCCTGCGGCCAGGAAACCCCGCAACAGCCCGAACCGCGCTCCATCACGGCCAAGACCCTGCGTCTGGCGCCGACCATGGCCCGGGAGTGCGTCAGCCTCCCCGGCCAGGTCCAGTCGCGCAACAGCGTGACCCTGGCCAGCAAACTGAGCGGCACCGTGGTCGAGGTCCTGGCCCGGGAAGGGGACGCCCTGCAGGCTGGACAGCCCATCCTGCGCATCGACGACGCGGAGCTGCGCCAGCGCGAACAGAGCGTGCGCTCCTCGGCCGGCCAGGCCGGGCTGGAGTCCAAGGCCCTGGGCGCGCGCAAGGCCCAGGCCAAGGCCAGCCTGGACCGCCTGCAGAAACTCCTGGACCAGAGCGCCGTGAGCCGCGACGACGTGGACCGCGCCCGGGCCGAGTACGAAGCCCTGGCCAGCCAGGAGAAGGCCATGGCCGCCCAGTCTTCGGCTGCGGGCTTCCAGGGCGCCGAGATTCGGGAGCTCATGCGCTACAGCACCGTGATTTCGCCCCTGACCGGCGTGCTGAGCAGGCGCCACGTGGATCTGGGCGCCTTCGTGCAGGCCGGGGCGCCCCTGGCCGAGGTCGACGACCTGACGAGCGGCTTCGAGCTCACGGCCCAGGCCGACGAGACGCTCCTGGGACGCGTCGAGACGGGCATGCCCGTGGTCGCCCTCATCCCGGCCCTGTCCCCCGCCCCCTTCCTGACCACCCTATCGGCCGTGATCGCCCAGGTGGACCCCGGCAGCCGCTCCTTCCGCGTCAAGGCAGCACTCAAATCCGCCCCGCGGCCCGGCATGTTCGGCAAGATCTGCGTGCCCGTGGCCGAAGGGCCCAAGCTCCTGGTGCCCGAGTCCTGCATCCGGCGGCGCGGCGAGCTGACCACGGCCCTCATCGTGGACGGGGATTCCGTGCTGCGCCTGCGCCTGGTCAAGGCCGGCGCGGTCTACCAGAAAGCCGACATCGAGGGCCAGACCTTCATTCTCCAGGCCGGGACGGACAGCCCCGGTGCGGTGCAGGAAGGAGGGGAAATTCTGGTGGAAGTCCTGTCAGGCCTGGCCCCTGGCGACGAGGTGGTCACGGACGCGCCGGACGTGGCGCGCGAAGGCGACCGTCTGGTGCGGGGCTGACCATGTCCCACAACCACGACGTCCTGACGCGTCTCACGGCCGGCTTTGTCGACTCCAAGCTCGTGCCGCTCATCGTCGCCTTCTCCATCTTCCTGGGCGTCTTCGCCGTGCTGCGCACCCCGAGCGAGGAGGAGCCGCAGATCGTCGTGCCCATGATCGACATCATGGTGCGGATGCCCGGGGCCATGCCCGAGGAGATCGAGAAGCGCGTCGTGGGGCCCATGGAAAAGCTGCTGTGGGAGATTCCCGGCGTGGAGTACGTCTATTCGACCTGCATGGACGGCGAGGCCCTGACCATCGTGCGATTTCTTGTCGGCGAGGATGTGGAGGAGAGCCTCATCAAGGCCTACGGCAAGCTCTACCAGCACCTGGACTGGATTCCGCCAGGCTGTTCCCAGCCGATTTTGAAGCCCCGCTCCATCGACGACGTGCCCGTTTTGGCCGTGGCGTTCATCGGCGAGGCCCACGACGGACGCACCCTGCGCATGGTCGCGGCCGAAGCGGCCGAAAGCCTGCGGGCCCTGCCGGGCGTGTCGGAGGTGGCGGTCACGGGCGGGCGCAGACGCGCCCTGACCGTGGACGTCAGCCCCGAGCGCCTGCGAGCCCTGAACCTCGACAGCGTGGACGTGGCCGGGGCCATCGCCGGCCAGAACCAGGCCGACCAGAGCGGGCTCATGACCCGCGCCGGGGCGTCGAGGCAGGTGCGCCTGGACAACGCCCTGCGCACGGCCGCCGATGTGGCCGCCACGGTCGTGACCGTGCGCGACGGCCGGCCCGTGACCCTGGGCAGCGTGGCCGAGATCCGCGACGCCACGGCCGAACCCGAGGACTACGTGCTCTTCGCGCCGGGCCCGCGGGCGGACGCCAAGGGCATCCGGGCGGAAGCGGGAAGGCTCCAGCCCGCCGTGACCCTGACCGTGGCCAAGCGCCCCGGCATCAACGCCACGGACCTCTGCCGCAAGGCCATGCAGACCATCGAGAGCCTGCGCGGCACCGTCATCCCGGACGACATCCAGGCCGTCATCGTGCGCGACTACGGCGAGACGGCCAAGCACAAGTCCGACGAACTGCTCCTGCACCTGGCCATCGCGGCCCTGTCCGTGGGCGCCATCGTGGCCTATTTCCTGGGGCACCGGGCCAGCGCCGTGGTCATGGTCGCCGTGCCCGTGACCCTGGCCGTAACCTTGGCCACCTACTGGCTCATGGGCTACACCCTGAACCGCGTCACCCTGTTTGCCCTCATCTTCTGCATCGGCATCCTCGTGGACGACCCCATCGTCGACGTGGAGAACATCGTGCGCCACGTGCGCCTGCCAGGCTCGGCCGGCCGACCCTTCACCCAGGTCATCATCGAGGCCGTGAGCGAGGTGCGCGCGCCCCTGGTCCTGGCCACCTTCACGGTCATCGCGGCCATCATGCCCATGGCCTTCGTCGGCGGGCTCATGGGCCCGTACATGCGGCCCATGCCCGTGGGCGCGAGCATGGCCATGCTCCTGTCCATGGCCGTGGCCTTCGTCATCACGCCCTGGCTGGCCCGGCGGGTGCTGAAACCCTCGGACGGGCACGAACCCGAAATCCACGACGACCCCTTCACGCGCGGCTACATCTGGCTCATGCGCCACCTCATCGAGCGTCCGGCCTTCCGCTGGACCTTCCTGGCCGCCATGGCCGGGCTGCTGGCCCTGGCCGTGGCCCTCTTCCCGCTGAAGGCCGTGCTCGTGAAGATGCTGCCCTTCGACAACAAGAGCGAGTTCGAGATCGTCGTGGACATGCCCGACGGCACGAGCCTCGAATCAACGGCCGCGGCGGCCGAGGCCCTGTCGCGCCGCGTCCTGGAGCAGCCCGAGGTCACGGACGTGCAACTCTACGTCGGCACGGCCGCGCCCTTCTCCTTCAACGGCCTGGTCCGCCACTACTACCTGCGGCAAGGGCCGAACGTGGCCCAGATCCAGGTCAATCTGGTGAACCGCGGCGACCGGGACGCGTCGAGCCACGAGATCGCCGGAAGGGTGCGCGAACTCGTGGCCCCTACGGCCAAGGCGCACGGGGCGCGGATCAAGGTGGTGGAGGTCCCGCCCGGACCGCCCGTGCTGCAGACCCTGGTGGCCGAAGTTTACGGCCCCACGCCCGAGAGCAGGCTGGCCGTGGCCCGGCAGGTCAAGGACATCTTCTCGGAAACGCCGAGCGTGGTGGACGTGGACTGGTTCGTGAACGACGCGCGGCCCGAGACGCGCGTGCGCCTGGACCCGGACAAGGCCCTGCAGAGCGGCGTCAGCCCCGACCGGGCGCGGCAGGTCCTGGCCGCGTCGGTCGCGGGCGTGCAGGCCGGCATCCTGCACGACCCGACGGCCCGCGAGGACGTGCCCATCGTGGTGCGCCTGCCCCTGGCCAGGCGCTCGAGCCCGTCCGACCTGGAAACCCTGCCCGTGCGCGGCGAGGGCGGCATGGTCTCCCTCGGGCAGGTCGCGGACTTGAGCGATGCCGTGACGCCCGGCTACATCTACCACAAGAACATGCTGCCCGTGGTCTACGTCACTGCCGACATGGCCGGGGACGAGGAAAGCCCTGTCTACGGCATGGCCCGCGTGGACGAGGCCCTGGACGAACTGGCGGCGCGCGGCGAGGGGGCGTGGCAGTCAGGGGACACGAGGCCGCTTACGCGCCTCTACACCGCCGGACCCGACACGACCCACGACATCGCCATGAAATGGGACGGGGAATGGCAGATCACCTACGAGGTCTTCCGGGACATGGGCGTGGCCTTCGGCGTGGTCCTGGTGCTCATCGCCATCCTGGTGGTGGGCTGGTTCGGGTCCTACACCACGCCCCTGGCCATCATGATCCCCATCCCGCTCTCGCTGATCGGCATCATCCCGGCCCACGCCGTGTCGGGCGCCTTCTTCACGGCCACGTCCATGATCGGCTTCATCGCCGGGGCGGGCATCGTGGTGCGCAACTCCATCATTCTGGTGGACTTCATCGTCATGCGCCGCGAGCAGGGCGAGACCCTGGAGGACGCCGTGGTCGAGGCCGGGGCCGTACGCTTCAGGCCCATGGTCCTGACGGCCCTGTCCGTGGTGGCCGGAGCCTTCGTCATCCTCTTCGACCCCATCTTCCAGGGCCTGGCCATCTCGCTCCTGGCCGGGGAAGTGGCCGCGACGCTCTTCTCGCGCATGGTCGTGCCGGTAATGTACTATCTGGATCAGCGCAGGGGGGCGTGAAAACGGGGAGGTATGCCCCTTGTGGGGGCATGTCTCCTGGTTTATCTTGAGATGATGAATATGCGGGAGGGATCATGAGCACACGCGAAGTTCTGGAGATGGCCATGACCCTGAAGCCGGAAGAGAAGTTTCTCGTCGTCGAGGGCCTGCTGAAGAGCCTGGACGAACCGGACAGGGGGCTGGAGGAAATCTGGTTCGAGGAAGCCGAAAAAAGGCTGCATGCATACCGCAAGGGATCGCTGCGAGGCATCGAGATGGAAGATATTTTCGGTTAGCGGCAATGAGGATCGTTTTTTCCGAATTTGCCAAGCTGGAAATGAACGACGCGGCCTCGTTCTACGAACTGCAATTCGAAGGCCTCGGGGATTCATTCAAGTCGGAGGTCCGCAAGGCTGCCCTGCGCATCGCCGACTATCCCCGCGCCTGGTCCCCCGGGCGCGGGGAAGTCAGAAAATGTCTGCTGCACAGGTTTCCCTTCAGCATCCTGTATTCCATCGAACCCGACCACATCTTCATCATCGCCGTCGCCCACCAGCACCGCCGGCCGGAGTACTGGACTGAACGCTGACGACTGGCGCCTTCGAGAAAGACCTGCTGAATTCTCGAAGGCCCGATGACCGACCTACAGACAAAAGATGGAACGGACCGGGACTGATGGACCGGAAAAGGACGTCAGCGCCCGTAATGATAGCGGCAGGCGATGACGACGAGGTCATCCCCGTCCACGCAGTACACCAGCCTATTGGCCTGGTCGATGCGGCGGGACCAGAACCCGGCCAGGTTTTCCTTGAGGGGTTCGGGCTTGCCGATGCCGTCGAAGGGTTCGCGCATGCATTCCCTGATCAGCGCGTTCACCCGCTTGAGGGTCTTGCGGTCCTGCTGCTGCCAGAACTGGTAGTCTTCCCAGGCGGCCAGGGTCCAGACCAGGCGCCTAGGCATCGGTCAGGCCGTGCTCCACGACCTTGCCCTGCCGATACTCCTCGATGGACCTGGCCAGATGCGCGGCATTGGCCGGAGAACTGAGCAGATGCACGGTCTCCATGAGGCTGTTGAAGGTGCTGAGCGACATGACCACCGCGTCCGGGGCGTCCCGCCGGGAAATGACCGCGTAATCGGCATCCTCGACCACCTGGTCGATGACCGCCTTCAAGCTGTTCCGCGCCTCGGAAAAATTGACGACCCGCATGACGCCCTCCTTTTGTACAGTTTATTGTACAAATATACACTCCACCGATCTCCTTGGCAAGATGAAACCCGATCTGCCTCAAAGCAACGGTTCAGCCCCCCCTCTCTACAGCCCCCGGTAGCGCTGCACGCCCATGACCCGGTGGAAATCCTCGAATCGCGGAGTCTGCACCGCCCCCTTCTTGTCAGCCCAGCCCAGATCCCTGAAGCGCGAGCCCTGGATCTGGACGAGGACCCGCGTGCCTCCGGGACCCAGAACCAGGGTCTCGTAGGCGCGGACCACCTCCCGCAGCTTCGCCGTCTCCACGGCCGCGACCAGCCGCTCCAAACCGTCGAAGGCGGCGTTGCCCAGGCGCAGGTCCGTCTCGTACCAGCCGAACTCCTCGTCCAGGGTGTCCGGGGTCTTGGTCAGCGAGGCCAGCACGCCCTGGCGCACGCTCTCGAACTCGTCCTCGCTCACGCCGCGCAGCTGCGACAGGGCCTGGAAGTAGAACGACTCGAAGCGGTCCGCCAGGTCGGCGGTGCCCGCCACGGGGCTCTGCACCCCAAAGCCGATGCCCGCTCCGTGGGCGAACATGACCGGGAAGCTCGTGGCCACGTAGCCGAGCTGCTCCTCGGTGCGCAGCCTGCTGTAGAACCGCGTGGACAGCAGGCCCTCCAGCAGGAGCATCCGCGCCCTGGATTCCGGGCCCACGACCGGGTCGAGGAACATCTCGACCAGGGCGCTGTCCTCCAGCACGCTGTCCCGACGGTAGTCGGCCACGACGCCCCGCACGGGCAGGATGCGTGCCGACTCCGCGGGCATTCCGGCATCCGGGCCGACGAAGGGCGCGACGGAATCCGCCATGGCCAGCACATCGCCTTGCGTGACGTTGCCAAAGCCGAAGACCGTGAATCGCAGGTCGCGGCGCATGGCGGCCATGTAGGCCTTCAGATCGTCAAGGGTCACGCCCCTGACCGCCCCCTCCACGGTCCTGTGGTCCCAGGACGGGACCTTGAGGAGCCCGCGCATGGCGCCCATGGCCTGGCCGAAGGGCCCCTGCTTCTCCATGTTGGCCAGGCTCCTGAGCTGTTCGGCCCTGGCCAGTTCGAAATCTTCGGGCGTGACCTCCTGATTCAGGAAACCGAGCACCCTGGGCAGCAGGTCGGCCTGATGCTGGCTGAAGCCCTCGATGCGGATGACGATGCCCTCGTCGCCGGAGACCGAAAGCCCCAGTCCCGCCTCCTGGGCCTGGTAGCGCAGGCCGGCCTGCTTCTGGTCCCAGAGCTCCAGCAGCACGCCCTGCATGGCCGTCTGCTCCAGGGTGCTGGCGATGTGCGCCGACTGCAGCCTGGCCATGAGGATGGCCCGGGGCTCGCGCCGGAACTGCGACTGGCCCTGCCAAACCGTCAGCCCGGGCCTGTCGACCAGCTTGCGGGGGGCCTTGCCGCCGTCGCGGAGCACCAGGGAAAAATCGTCGGGAACGAAGGGGTTGAGGTCCGGCAGGACCAGTTTCACGCCGTGCCCAAGCTCCGCCCAACGCGCCGTGTCGGCCGCGGCGACGGGGCGCACGCTGTAGGGGGTCTGATAGAAGAAGGCCTCGCGGTCCGTCGGCTGGTCCGGCCCCACATGAAAGATGCGGGCGTTGGCCGGCGTGAGCATCCCCAAAAGCTCCCTGACCGCCGCGGCGTCATAGGAGTCCAGCCTGTAGGGGCCGTAATTGACGTCCTCGACAGGGTGACGGAGCATGACGCCGGCGGCCTCGGCCACGTAGTCGAAGCCGCTCGCCAGGGGCGCGAAGCGGAACTCCATGGACATCATGTTCCCCAGCTGTTCGACGTACTCCTGGCCGATGCCCCTGGACCGCAGCATGTCAAGATAGGCGAAGACCGTGGCCAGGATCTCGTCGCGCCGCCGGTCGCCGTCCTCCGTCAGCTGCAGGAAGAGGGACATGGTCACGCCGTTGCGCAGGGACGTCGTGTCCCCGCCGACGGAAAGCCCCAGGACGAGGCCGCGGCCGCGCAGGTTCGCCACCAGGGAATTGTCCGTCTCGGTGCCGAGCACCGCGGCCGCGACCTGCAGGGGCTTGGTGGACGGTTCGTCGAACTTTTTGGGAAGCACGAACTCGATGGTCATGCTGCGGGTCTCGCGCACGGGTCGCACGCCGAAGATCACGCCGCGCTCGGCATCCGTGACCGGCGGGACCGCGGGCTCGCGCACCTGCGCCCCCCGGTCGGGGATGACCGCCAGCTCGGCCCGGGCCAGACGTTCCAGCTCGTCCAGGTCCTGGGGCCCGTAGAGCACGCCCTTCATCAGGTTGGCCGAGTACCAGGTGTGGTGGAAGCGCACCAGTTCATCATGCAGGCGGCTGCCCGGTTTGTCCGACAGGGTTTCGAGGTTGCCGCCCGTGAAGCGCGTGGCCGGGTGGGCCGGGTTGAGGGTCGAAAGGGTCAGCATGGCCAGCCTGCGGCCGTCGCTGTGCTTCTTGGACTCCATCTCGGCGTTGACGGCGTTTCGCTCCTTGTCGGCGTAGACCGGGTCGAGCCGGGGCCTGGCCAGGGTGTCGGCCATGCGGCGCAGGGCCTCGGGAAAGGCCGGCGGGTCGACCTCCATCATGTAGGTCGTGGAGGTGTAACCCGTGGCCGCGTTGGTCTGGCCGCCGTTTCTGGTGATGAAGGACTGGTACTCCTCGGCCCCGGGGTAGGACTCGGAGCCCAGGAAGAGCATGTGCTCCAGGTAGTGGGCCAGGCCCGGCTGGGAGTCGGGGTCGTCGAGGCTGCCCACGGGCAGGGCCAGGGCGGCGGCGGCCTTGGAGGCCCGCTCGTCGTGCACCAGCAGCACCGTGAGGCCCGTGTCCAGGGTCAGGGCGCGGTAGTCGCGGTAATCGGTGTCGGAGACGCGCACCTGGGCCGCCAGGGCCTGGGTCGCGACGAGCAGAAAGAGAATGACGAAGCGGATTATGGGCATGGCTGCACCTCGGGTGGTCGTTTTGGGAACGGGCAGGCCGCCTCGTGCGACGAGCCCGGGCGATGAAAGGTTACGGTAAAACCGTTCGGGAGCGCGTCAAGGCCTAGTCCGAAAAGGCCAGCCGCGCTCCGAGCCCGGCCAGGAGGCCTCCACCCAGTCGCTTGAGCCAGACCGCGGCCCGGCCGGTTCCGGCCAGACGGCGGTGCACGGCTCCGGCCGCCACGGCCACGAACAGGCACCACAGGGTGCCGGTGGTGACGAAGGTCAGACCGAGCACCAGGAAAGCCAAGCCCGGATGAGCCGCACCGGGGGCGATGAACTGCGGGATGAGGGCCAGGAAGAAGAGGGCCACCTTGGGGTTCAGAACGTTGGTCACCACGCCCTGGAAATATATCCGGCCCAGGGTCTGGCTCGCGGAGTCGATCCTGCCGGGCCCTTCGGGCCTGGACAGCAGCATGGTCAGGCCGAGCCAGACCAGATAGACGGCTCCGGCCCATTTGACGAGCTGGTAGGCCGTGGCCGAGGCGGCGACGATGGCCGTCAGCCCAGCGGCGCCGAGCAGGGTGTGGACCACGGCGCCGCTGCCGATCCCCAGGGCCGAGACCATGCCCGCCCCGCGCCCCTGGGAGACGCTGCGGCCGAGGATGTAGAGGGTGTCCGGGCCGGGATAGAGGTTCAGCGTCACGGCCGTGAGGACGAAGAGCGGATAGTGGATGATGTCGAACATGGTTTCCCCTGCCGGAGAAGGCTTGCCCCGGGGCGGGCCTGCGTGTAGCCCGTGCCCATGAACGCCTTCCTCCAGATCCTCAAAGATTCCCCCGGCGGCCCGGTCTTCAACCCCTGGCACCAGCGCGACCCGCTGCACGACGCATCGAACCGGGCGCCCGCCGTACGGCGCGAGCAGCTCGCCTCGTACCTCGGAGAGCGCCGAAAGGCCACCATCATTCTCCTGGCCGAGGCCCTGGGCTACCAGGGCGGCCACTTCACGGGCATCGCCATGACCTCCGAGCGTCTGCTCTTGGGGCACCTGCGCCACAAGGGGCTGGGTCCGGAGATGGTCTTCCAGGCCACGCCGCGCCGCACCAGCCGCGAGGATGTCCGTCCGGACGGCTTCACGGAGCCCACCGCCACCATCGTCTGGGGAGCCATGCGCGAACTGGGCGTGAACCCGCGCGACGTCATCCTGTGGAACGCCTTCCCCTGGCACCCCTACAAGCCGGGCAGCGGGCTCCTGAGCAACCGCACGCCCGCGGAGGACGAGGTGCTGCTGGGCAGGCCCGTGCTCCTGGCCCTGAAGGCCTTCGTCCCCCAGGCCGAAATCCTGGCCGTGGGACAGAAGTCGGCGGCCCTGCTGGCGAACATGGGCATCACCGCCCCGGCCCTGCGGCACCCGGCCAACGGCGGGGCCGGCCAGTTCCGGGAGCAGTTCGCCCGCATCGTGAAAAAAAGGCGCCGCTGAACGCCGCGCGTTGACACGGCCCCTCGTCCTCGGGATATGTTGCGGAAAAGATCAACCCGGAGGCGAACATGAAATACCAAAGCCCATACTCTCCCGACTTCAGCAAACGCGACCCCCTGCCCGGCGTGGCCGACGAATTCCCCGGCCGCTGGTCCCCGCGCTCCTTCGTCAAGACCGCCATTCCGGCCGAGGACCTGGCCGTCATCTTCGACGCGGCCCGCTGGGCCCCGTCCGCCTACAACGAACAACCCTGGCGCATCCTGACCTCCACCCCCGAGACCTTCGACACGTTCCTGGGCCTCTTGGTCGACGCCAACCAGAAATGGGCGAAAAACGCCTCCCTCATCGGGTTCATGGTGGCCAGGAAGAACTTCACCCACAACGGAAAGCCCAACTCCACGGCCGTGTTCGACTGCGGCTCGGCCTGGATGTCCCTGACCATGCAGGCCCGCAGGCTCGGCCTCTACACCCACGGCATGGCCGGCATCAGAAAGGACGCCATCTACGAGGCCTTCGGCATCGACCGGGAGGAATACGAGGTCGTGGCCGGCTTCACCATCGGCATCCTGGACCTGAAGGAGAAGCTCGACAAGCCCTATGCCGATTGGGAGGGGCCGTCGCCGCGCAAACCCCTGTCGGATGTCTGGAAGCAGGGAGCCTGGTAAAAGGACGGGCCGCGCTCCATGAGGAACGCGGCCCGTTTTTCGTGCGCAGGAACGGCCGTCAGGCCCCGAATATCTTCTTGCGGAACATGAAGAAGGCCGCGCCGAGGATGCACAGGCCGGCCCAGACGTAGTCCATGCTGGGCTTCTCCTTCATGTAGATGATGGAAAAGGGAATGAAGACCGACAGGGCGATGCACTCCTGCAGGATCTTGAGCTGCCCGACGTTCATGACCTGATGCCCGATGCGGTTGGCCGGGACCTGCAGCAGGTACTCCAGCAGGGCGATACCCCAGCTGGCGAAGGCCGCGATGACCCACGGCGTGTGGGACAGGTTGCGCAGGTGCCCGTACCAGGCGAAGGTCATGAAGATGTTGCTCAGGGACAGCAGAATGATGGTGGTCAGATAGAAACGCATGGCGCCCGCCTCGGCCCGGTCCGGGCCGCAATCGTGGAAGAATGGATGCGGCTGGGTGTAGCAGGGCCCCGGGAAAAAACAAGACGTCCGCCCAAAAAATAAACTCTTTTATTCCGAGAAGCTACATCAGCCCATCGGCCATCTTGCACACCTTCTCACGACCTCCGCAGAAAAATGGACTCGTCGAGCCTCCCGAACGGGTCGAAAGCCGCCTTGCGGGCGAAGTGCACGGCCAGGAAGGCCGAGACCGTGGCCGCCGTGAAGATCGCGATCATGATCATGATCTGGTAGCCGATGGCCACGGCCGGGGATGACCCGCCCAGGATCTGGCCTGTCATCATGCCCGGCAGGGAGACGATGCCCATGGTCGCCACGGTGCCCAGCTGCGGGCCCACGGCCGCGCGCAGGGCGCTGCGCAGGAAGGGCCGCACGGCCTCGGCCTCGCTGGCCCCCAGGGTCAGGTACTGGATGTGCATGTCGCTGTTCGCCCGCAGGTCCGAGAAGAAGCGGTCCAGGGCGACCACGTTGCTGCGCAGGATGTTGCCGAGCACCATGCCCATCAGCGGCACAAGATAGCGGGCCGAACCCAGGGTGGCGGGGTCGAAGACCAGCAGGAACCCGGCCAGGGTCAAGAAGGACGTCAGCAGGTGGGCCGGCAGGACCGCCCGCAGGCACCTGCGCCACGACAGGCCGCTCTGGCGCAGGATGGAGCCCGTGGCCACGACGATCATGACCAGCACCCAGGCCACGTTGAGGGCCAGCATGTCCAGGCGGAAGACCCATTCCAGGTACACGGCCACCAGCCCGAGCTGCACGGCCATGCGCAGCATGGACACGATCAGGTCGCGGGTCAGCCTGAGCTGCAGGTGGCGGAAGATGGCCACCGGGAAAACGAGCATGACCGAGAAGATGATCAGGGCCGGAATGGAAATGACCATGGTTTCGCTCATGGGAGCCTCCGGAGCTTTCCGGCTTCGAGGGTGATCTCGGAAAAGCCGAATTCGAGCCACTGCCGGTTGTGGGTCACGGCCAGGACGGTGCGCGCCGTGTCGCCGGCGAAATAGCGGACCACGGCCTCCAGGGACTCCTGATCCAGGCTGGAGGTGACCTCGTCCAGCAGGCAGAAGGAGCGCTCCAGCTGCAGGCCCTGGATGATGGTCAGGCGCTGCTGTTCCCCTCCCGACAGCCGCCCGTAGGGGCTTGTGCGCAGGGCCGGGTCCAGGCCCATGGCCTCCATGAGGCGGTCCTGCATGGCCCGGTCCGCGCGGCGGGCGCGGTTGGCGGCGAACGTGAAGGGAAGGTCCAGGTACTGCCCGGCCGAGCCGTCGAAAGGCAGCGGCTTCTGCCCGATGTAGAGGAAACGGGCGCGGTGGACGGCCTGATCCGCGGCGGTCACCCTGCGGCCGTCCCAGAGCACCTCGCCCTCGTCCGCGGGCTCGAACAGCAGGGCGACCTTGAGGAGCGTGGATTTTCCCCCGCCGGACGGGCCCGTCAGCACGAGATGCTCCCCCGGGGCCACGGCCAGACCGACCCGGTCGAGGATGACCCGCCCGCCCCGGCGCACGGTCACATCGCGAAGTTCCAGCATGTTCTCTCCATGAAATGACGAATTGATGATCCAACATGGCAGGCAGGCTGCGGAAGATCAAGGCCGGGGTCTCCCGCCCCGCCGCGGCCCCATTCCCGCGCAGGCGGGAATCCGATCTTCAGGCGGAACGAAGCAAAGAGCATGCGCCCCCGCCTTCGGCACACCTCCCTACGCCTTCCCCGCCAGCAATTCCAGTAGCACCGAGCCCAGCGCGGGACCGTCGTGATCGGCGTGGGCGTAGCGCACGCGAGCCACGGGCTTGCCTATACGCAGCACGCGCGAGATGTCGATGGGCGTGCCCGAGACCACGGCGTCGCAGGGCACGGCGGCGATGGTCTCCTCCAGGTCGCGGATCTGCCCCGGGCCGTAGCCCATGGCCGGCAGCACGGGGCCGACGCCCGGATACGCGGCGAAGGTCTCGCCCAGGCTTCCGGCGAGCCAGGGCCTGGGGTCCACCAACTCTGCCGCCCCGCACTGCCGCGCGGCCAGAAAGCCCGCACCGTGGGGCATGCCGCCGTGGGTCAAGGTCGGGCCGTCCTCGACCACCAGGACGCGCCGGCCCCGGATGAGCTCCGGGCGGTCAACGGACAGGGGCGACCGGGCCAGGACGATGCGCGCCCGCGGGTTGCAGGCCCGGATGTTCGCGCGCACGGCCTCGACCTGATCCGGCCGGGCCGAATCGACCTTGTTGATGACGGCCACGTCGCACATGCGCATGTTCGTCTCGCCGGGATGGTAGAGCAGCTCGTGCCCGGCGCGGTGCGGATCGAAGACCGTGACGTGCAGGGTGGGTTTGTAGAACGGCGTGTCGTTGTTGCCGCCGTCCCAGACGAGCACGTCCGCCTCGGCCTCGGCCTGCGCCAGAATCCTGCCGTAATCCACTCCGGCGTAGACCACCACGCCCATGTCCAGGATGGGCTCATACTCCTCGCGTTCCTCGATGGTGCAGCGGTGGCGGTCCAGATCCGCGTGCTCGGCGAAACGCTGCACGGCCTGGGCCCGCAGGTCGCCGTAGGGCATGGGGTGGCGCACGATGACCACCCGGCGCCCGTCCGCCTGGAGCACGCGGGCGATCTCGCGGCTGACCTGCGACTTGCCGCAGCCCGTGCGCACGGCGCACACGGCCACCACCGGCCTGGCCGTCGGCAGCATGGTGTAGGTGGCCCCGGCGATCATGAAGTCCGCACCCGCGGCCGTGACCAGGGAGGCCTTGTGCATGACCTCGTTGTGGGTGATGTCGGAATAGGAGAAGACTACGAGATCGACGGCGAACTCCCTGATGAGCCGCGCGAGCTCCATATCGGCGAAGATCGGTATGCCCTCGGGGTACATGTCCCCGGCAAGCTCCGGGGGGTAGACCCGCCCTTCGATGTCCGGAATCTGCGTGGCCGTGAAACAGACCACGCGGTAACGGGGGTTGCCGCGGAAATAGATGTTGAAGTTGTGGAAATCACGGCCGGCCGCGCCCATGATGATGACCTTTTCGACCATGGCTACCTCCATGCCCCTCGCTGTCCGACAAAATGGAAATGAAATATACGTACTGGAAATATAAAATTCCAAATGGAAAATCGCCTCGATTTCCTCTATTTTCAGTTACTTATTGCCTTTATGGAAACAAATGATTCCAGACGGGCACCGTACCGAGGAACACGCGCCGATCGGCGAGCGCAGGAAAATGACCACTCCGCCCCGCAAACCGTTGCCGTTCCTTCGTTGACCGCTTTTCCGCCCCGCTTTGCCCGCGTCCGCACTTTTGGTAAGCTTTTTGCCTTCAGCCCCGCATCGTTCCCTTCAACCCAGGCACAAGACGCAGCGCAAGGAGCTCGAACATGATCGTCGGCGTTCTCAAGGAAATCAAGACGCAGGAAAACCGGGTCTGCATGACCCCGGCCGGTGTGGAAGTCATGAAGCAGCATGGACACACCGTGCTGGTGGAAAAGGCGGCCGGCGTCGGCAGCGGCTTCTCCGACGCGGACTACGAGGCCGCCGGGGCGAAGATCGCCGCCGCTCCCGCGGACATCTACGCCCAGTCCGACATGGTCATGCACGTCAAGGAGCCCCAGCCCTCCGAATACGGCCTGGTCCGCCCCGGCCAGATCGTCTTCACCTATTTTCACTTCGCGGCCGATGAGAAGCTGACCCGCGAGTTCATGAAGACCGGCTCCGTGGCCATCGCCTACGAGACCGTCACCGGCCCCCAGGGCGGCCTGCCGCTGCTGACGCCCATGAGCGAGGTCGCCGGGCGCATGGCCGCCCAGGAGGCCGCCAAGTACAACGAGCGCGTCCACGGCGGCCGCGGCATCCTTTTGGGCGGCGTGACCGGCGTGGCCCCGGCCAAGGTCCTGGTCATCGGCGGCGGCATCGTCGGCACCAACGCGGCCATGATGGCCGCGGGCCTGGGAGCGCGCGTCTACATCCTGGACATGAACCTCGACCGTCTGCGCTACCTCTCGGAGATCATGCCCAAGAACGTCACGCCGCTGATGAGCTCCCCCGCCAAGATCCGCGAACTGGCCAAGGAGGCCGACGCCATCATCGGCGCGGTGCTGGTGGTCGGCGCCAAGGCGCCCAAGCTCGTCACCCGCGAGATGTTCAAGGACATGAAGCCCGGCTGCGTGCTGGTGGACGTGGCCATCGACCAGGGCGGCTGCTTCGAGACGTCCAGGCCCACCACGCACACGGACCCCATCTACGAGGTGGACGGCATCATCCACTACTGCGTGGCCAACATGCCCGGCGCCGTGCCCATCACCTCGACCATGGCCCTGACCAACGCCACCCTGCCCTACGCCCTGCAGATCGCCGACAAGGGCTGGAAGGCCGCCTGCAAGGAAAACCCGGGGCTCAAGAACGGCCTGAACATGGTCGGCGACAAGATCACCTTCAAGGGCGTGGCCGACGCCTTCGGCCTGCCCTACACGCCGGCCGATTCCTGCCTCTAGCCACGGAAGAAACCCGCCTTTCGAAAGGCCGCTCCTCACCGGGGGCGGCCTTTTTCCTTGCCGCGCGCCGCGCTTGTCCCTCGACGAAGCCCCGCCGTTGACGGTATGGACGGGACACGGATACCGCCGAACCCTTTCTCCCGGTAGTCCCCAAACCATGACAAGGAGGCTCCAATGCGCCTCGCCCTGCTTTGCATCCTTCTTCTGCTCTCCATGCCGGCCCTGGCCGCGCAGGAGGTGGAGATCATCGAACTCCGGCACCGCACGGTCGAGGATGTCCTGCCCGTGCTGGAGCCTCTCGTCGAGCCGGGCGGAGCGCTGTCGGGCATGAACGGACACCTCATCGTGCGCACCTCGCCCGGCAACCTGCAGGAGCTGCGGAAAGTGCTGTCCGTCATCGACCGGCCCGCCCGTCAGCTGCTCATCCGCGTCAGCCAGAACCGCGAGACGAGCGGCACGAGCCGGTCCCTGGGCGTGTCCGGCGCTGTCGAAGTCGGCGACAACGTGCGTGTCGTCGCGCCGGGCGGAAACACGCCCGGCGGAACCGGGGTGGAGGTTCGCAGCGGCGGGTCGGCCGCCGGCGTGTACGGGCAGGACGTCCGGCACAGCGCGTCGAGCGGCGCGGACCAGTTCGTGCGGGTCATGGATGGAGGCGAAGCCTTCATCAGGGTCGGCCGGTCCCTGGCCGTGCCCTTTCGCCGCGTCGAGGTGCGGCCGGGCGGCGTCAGGGCCGGCCAGGGCGTGGTCTACGTCGACATCGGCCAGGGCTTCTCCGCCGTGCCACGCCTGTCGGGCGACCGCGTGACCATCGAGATCAGCCCGCAGTTCGACAGCCTTGCAGGCCGCGGCCGCGACGTGGAGACCCAGAGCCTCTCGACGACGGTCACCGGGCGGCTGGGGGAATGGATCGAGCTCGGCGGCGGTGCCAGCCGGACGGAAGAAAACACGGGAAGCGCCACGGGCGCCGCGACGCAGGAAACGCGCGACACCCGCAGCGTCTGGCTGCTGGTCGAGGAGGTGCGCTGAAACGCGGTCCTCTCAGCCCTGTAGCGGAATCTGCAGTTCGACCTGATTGTCCGCACTGCCCTCGTCGATCCACTCCAGATAAACCTCACGGCCGATGGGCTGCAGCGCCTCCCCCCGTTGCAGGGCCAGAGGCGTGAACGCGCTCCAGGCCGGACCGATACCCTTCATGGCCCCGCGGTACACGGTGCTCAGGCATTCATGGGCGGCAACCTCCGCGCACGCGAAGGCCCCCTGGCCGCGGCAGGCGTCCACCGGAAAACCGACCTTCATGGTGAACTCCCTGTCGGGAGAGCCGTCGCACCCCTCGTAGGTGAAGACGCAGGGGCCAGTCACGGCCATGCCACGGTTCTCGGCCTCGGCCAGGAGCATGGGGATGATCTTTTCGGCGTACGCCGGGACATCGGGGATGGTCAGGGTCGTGACGGCCTCGATGGCCGTGGACGGGGGGATGCGCTTGCGCTCGATCTGCATGAGCCCTCCTTGGGGGTCGGTGGTTCCGGGTTCAGTCAAAGGCGGCCACGATGGCGTCGAGTTGCCCCGCGATGCGCGCGGCGACATCCGCGGTCTGGGCCGGCCGCAGGGGCAGCAGGGCTGTGAAGCCCGGCTTCATGGGCGGCGGGCCGCACTCGCCGCTGCAGCCCAGCCCCATGGCATGGACGAATCCGCCAGGGCGACAAGGCCGATTTCCTGCATGTCGTCGTCGAAGGCAGCGTCGAGATGTATGCCGAATGGGAAGGCCG
>JANJWV010000095.1:0-7500 GCA_024709365.1 Desulfomicrobium sp.
AGATCGCTTGCGTAATGCATTGACCGCAATCAACCCCGATGTTCCGTCTGTGGGGATTGAAGAGGCGCTGCGCCGAATACTCGCCGTTAGCGGGCCAGATATCGTAAGCAACAATCGCACGTTTCATCGGCTGCTTACCGACGGCGTGGACGTTGAAGTGCCGTCCCTCGATGGCTATGGCGGTTCCCGACATCTCAAGGTCTGGCTGCTGGATCTGGAAGAGATCGACAACAACGACTGGGTGGCGTTGAACCAGTACACCGTTATCGAGGACAACAAGAACCGGCGTGCCGACGTGGTGGTCTTCGTCAACGGTTTGCCGCTGTCGATTCTCGAACTGAAAAATCCCGGTGACGAAAACGCCACCATCAAGCACGCCTTCAATCAGCTTCAGACCTACAAGAAGGATATCCCGTCGCTTTTTACCGGCAACGAACTGCTGGTGATCTCCGACGGGATTCAGTCGCGTTGCGGTACCATCACCTCTGGCTGGGACCGGTTCATGCCCTGGCGGACCATTGATGGCGAGAGCGTCGCGCCCAAAGGGATGCCGGAACTGGAGACCACCATTCGCGGTCTATTCGAGCGCCGGGTGTTTCTCGACTACATCCTGAACTTTGTGGTTTTCGAGGATGACGGGGCGAAGATCATTAAAAAGTCGGCGGCCTACCATCAGTACTGGGCGGTCAACAAGGCTTTGGGCTGTACCCTTTCCGCTTGCGGCATCGATGCCGAGGCTTCCAGGCTCTTCGGGCGTTTCCCGGCCGAGAGCAACCCCTGGCAAGTGGCTGAGCCCATGGTCCACTACGGCAAGGGCACCCCCCATTTCGGCGGCAAGCGCATCGGGGTAGTCTGGCACACCCAGGGCAGCGGCAAGAGCCTGTCGATGACCTTCTATGCTGGGAAGGTGATCCGCCACCCGAACATGAACAACCCAACGCTGCTGGTCATTACCGACCGCAATGACCTGGATGATCAACTCTTCGGCACCTTTGCCGGGTGCAAGGATCTGCTGCGGCAATCGCCGGTGCAGGCGGGCTCCAGGGCGCATCTGCGGGAATTGTTGAAGGTCGCTTCGGGCGGCGTGGTGTTTACCACGATCCAGAAGTTCATGCCGGACCAGAAAGGTGATGTCCACCCGCTGCTGTCGGACCGCGCCAACATTGTCGTTATCGCCGACGAGGCCCATCGCAGCCAGTATGACTTTATCGATGGTTTTGCCCGGCACCTGCATGACGCCTTGCCGCATGCCTCGTTCATCGGCTTTACCGGCACCCCGATCGAAAGCGACGACCGCAGCACCCCGGCGGTTTTTGGCGAGTATATCGACAAGTACGACATCCTCCGTGCGGTGGAAGACGGCGCGACGGTTCCCATCTACTACGAAAACCGCCTGGCCCGCATCGAGTTGGTGGAGTCGGAAAAGCCTCGCATCGATCCCGAGTTCGAGGAGATCACCGAGGGCGAGGAAGAGACCGGCAGGCAAAAGTTGCGCAGCAAATGGGCGGCGCTGGAAGCCATGGTGGGGGCCGAAAAGCGCATTGCGCTGGTCGCTGAGGACCTGGTGGCGCATTTCGAGACGCGGCTTGAGGCCATGGATGGCAAGGCCATGATTGTCTGCATGAGCCGACGTATCGTGGTAGACACCTATCAGGCGATCCGGAAGCTTCGTCCCGACTGGCACGCGGATGACGACACGGCGGGCAAAATGAAGATCGTGATGTCGGGTTCCGCCTCCGATCACATGGACTGGCAGCCCCACATCCGCAACAAGGCCGGGCGCGAGGCCCTGGCGAAACGGTTTAAAGATCCCGCAGACGAGCTGAAACTGGTCATCGTGCGTGATATGTGGCTGACCGGTTTTGACTGCCCCAGCATGCATACCATGTATATCGACAAACCGATGAGCGGGCACAACCTGATGCAGGCCATCGCACGGGTCAACCGAGTTTTCCGTGACAAGCCCGGAGGCCTGGTGGTCGACTATATCGGGCTTGCCGACTCCTTGAAACGGGCACTTGCCAATTACACCGCCAGCGGCGGCAGGGGCGATGCCACCATCGACCAGGAACAGGCCCTAGTGGTCTTCCTGGAGAAATACGAAATCGTGCGGGACATGCTGCACGGCTTTGATTACCGGAGTGTCGTTTCCGGCCCGGCATCCGGACGTATCGTTGGCCTGACCCGGGCAATGGAGTATGTGCTGGCGCTGGAAGATGGCAAAAAGCGCTATCTACCGGCCGTCTCCACGCTCACCAAGGCCTTTGCGCTTGCAGTGCCGAATCCGAAAGCGCTTGCCTTGCGCGATGAGGTCGGATTTTTCCAGGAGCTGCGGGCCGCGCTGGTCAAGACGACCGGCGACGAACACGGCAAGTCCCCCGATGAAATGGAAAGCGCCATCCGTCAGCTTGTATCCCGTGCGGTCGCGTCAACGGAGGTGATCGATATTTTTGCGGCGGCAGGCATGGAGAAACCGGACATCTCGATCATGTCGGATGAGTTTCTTGAGGAAGTGCAGGCGCTGCCTCAAAGGAACCTGGCCCTGGAGCTGCTGAAAAAACTGATCAACGACGAGATCAAGACGCGCTCGAAAAAGAATGTCGTTCAGGCCCGTTCCTTTGCGGAAATGCTGGAGCAATCGGTACGAAAATATCAGAATCGTGCCATCGAAACAGCAGAGGTCATTCAAGAACTGATTCGGCTCGCTAGGGAACTGCGGGAGGCGGGGAAGCGCGGGGAGACACTCGGTCTGAACGAAGACGAGGTCGCCTTTTACGATGCACTCGCCGACAACGGCAGCGCCACCAAGGTTATGGGCGATGAGAAGCTGAAGATGCTGGCCATGGAGCTGGTTCTCCGGGTTCGGCAAAGTGTCACCATCGACTGGACGCTGCGCGAAAACGCCCGCGCTCAAATCCGCGTTCTGGTCAAACGCGTCCTGCGCCAGTTCGGTTACCCACCGGACATGGAAAAAAAAGCGACGGAACTGGTTCTTGAGCAAGCGGAAGTTCTCTGTAGGGAGTGGACTGCATCATGAAAGTTCAAGAAGCAGCAGTTCGGATTCTCAAAGAAATTGGAAAGCCGCTGCACGCCACTGAAATCGCCAAGCTGATCATCGAAGCTGGGCTCTGGAAGTCTGATGGCAAGACACCGGACGCCACCGTCAGCGCCCGGCTCTACTCCGACATCAAGAGCAATGGGGATAAGTCGCCCTTTGTTAAGGTCGGCCCTCAGACCTTCGCACTTCGGGATTCCACAGAAATAGAGGGTGACACTGTGTTGGTTTTTGCACCTGTCGAAAAGACCCTAAAACCTCATCCCACCAATGCGGGCTTTTCCTTCATCGATTGTGCTCAGAAAGTGCTTGAGGAGTTCGGCGGCAAGAAGCCGATGCATTACAAGAAAATCACCGAGAAGGCCCTGGCGAAAGGATGGTTGGTGACGAGCGGAAAAACGCCGGAAGCCTCCATGTACGCCCAGGTGATCACCGAGATCAAACGCCAGCAGAAACGCGGTGAGCGGCCCCGCTTCGTTCAGCACGGTCGTGGCTATGTGGGCCTGAGCCAATGGATGGGGCGTGGACTCGCATTCCAAATCGAGCAGCACAACCACCAGGTCCGCAAGGTCCTGCGCGAGCGTTTGCTGGCCATGAAGCCCGGTGAGTTCGAGGAGCTCATCTCTCAGTTACTGGCGGAGATGGGTTTCGAGATGGTCGAGGTGACCAAACTCAGCGGCGACGGCGGCATCGATGTCCGGGGCACCTTGGTGGTCGGTGCCGTGGTCCGCATCAAGATGGCCGTCCAGGTCAAGAAATGGAAGCTCAAGAATAATATCCAAGCTCCGGTTGTGCAGCAGGTGCGCGGCAGCCTCGGAGCACACGAGCAAGGGCTGATCATTACCACCAGCGACTTCAGTGCCGGAGCCATCAAGGAAGCGGCCCAGCCCGACAAGACTCCCATCGCCCTGATGAACGGGGAACAGCTTGTAATGCTGCTGATGGAACACGGCATCGGCGTCCATCGTTCGACGCCGGATCTGTTCGAGATCGATGAGGAGTTTGCTATGGGAGGGGATGTGAAATGAGCACGATTGACAGAGGAACGGTGGGGAACAGAATGGCCATTGAACGGATAAGCAAAATCAAAAGCCATCTGATCTTCCGTAATGGATGCACTTTAAATAAGATCAAGGCCGATATCTACGCCCTGGAGCAGGAGACCGAAGGCTTTCTGGAACAGATTGTCGGGGAGGCTGAGTGATGAAGCTGGCTCCTTATCCAGAATACAAGGATTCCGGGCAGCCGTTTTTAGGAGATATTTCGGCTCACTGGAATCTGTTCCGGAATGGCCGCCTGTTCTCTGGGAACGGGGCAAAGCGGAGGTCAAAAAATGTCGAAGCTTAATAAAGGACGGTTGCTGGCCATCGCCATAGGGGTGCTTGTTATCGGGGCCGCACTCTTTGCTTGGCAATCCTTGCAGAAAAAGGGTCTTCCCGACGGCTTCACCAGCGGCAACGGCCGCATTGAAGCGGTGGAGATTGACATAGCCGCCAAGACGGCGGGGCGGCTCAAGGATATCCTGGTGGACGAAGGCGATTTCATCACGGCCGGACAAGTTCTGGCGAAGATGGACACCGCCGTATTGGAAGCTCAGCTGAGAGAAGGGCTGGCCCGCTTGCGCCAGGCTGAGAACTCGGTGCGGATCGCCAACAGCCAGGTCGTGCAGCGCCAAAGCGAGAAAACGGCAGCGCAGGCAGTGGTCTCGCAACGCGTGGCCGAGGCCGAGGTGGCACGGATACGGCTTGAGCGGTCGCGATCGCTGGTCGCCGACAAAGCCGTTTCCCAGCAGAAATTCGACGACGATCGAGCCGCTTTTCTCAGCGCCGAAGCTATGTTGCGCGCTGCCGAGGCTGATGTCGCAAGGGCGGCCGCGGCCATTGCCACGGCCAGATCGCAGGTGCTTGGCGCGCAAGCCGATGTGGAGGCGACCCGGGCGATGCTTGAGCGAATCCAGGCTGACCTTGATGACAGCGTGCTGAAGGCGCCGCAGAAGGGACGGGTGCAATACCGGGTGGCCCAGCCCGGCGAGGTGCTGGCCTCCGGTGGCACTGTCCTGAACATGATCGACCTCACCGATGTCTACATGACCTTCTTTCTGCCGACGAAAGCGGCCGGACGGGTCGCACTGGCTACCGAAGCGCGGCTCGTGCTCGATGCCGCCCCGCAATACGTCATCCCGGCCGAGATCTCGTTCGTCGCCGACGAGGCCCAGTTCACCCCGAAAACGGTGGAGACAACGGAAGAACGCCTGAAGTTGATGTTCCGGGTCAAGGCGCGGATCGCCCCGGACCTGCTCAGAGAGCACCTCCTCCAGGTCAAGACCGGCCTGCCGGGCATGGCCTATGTGCGGCTCGACCCGCGGGTGGATTGGCCGCCTGAACTGCAGACGAGGCTGCCGCAATGAGCCGGGACATACATGCACAGATCAAGGATGGCGGGAGTGCTGCCGCGCCGGTTGCCCGCCTGCGGGATGTGTCCCTACGCTACGGCAAGGTGCGTGCGCTCGATGAGGTCAGCTTCGATTTCCCTGCGGCCTGCATGGCCGGGCTGATCGGCCCGGACGGGGTCGGCAAGTCGAGCCTGCTGGCGCTGATCGCGGGCGCCCGCGCGGTCCAGACGGGACAGGTCGAGGTGCTCGGCGGCGATATGGCCGATGCGCACCATCGGCGCGCACTCGGCCCGCGTATCGCCTATATGCCCCAGGGCCTGGGAGGAAACCTCTATCCGACACTCTCGGTAGCCGAGAACCTCGACTTCTTCGGACGGCTGTTCGGGCAGGATCGTGGCGAACGGACGCGCCGCATCGAGGCCCTGACCGAGGCCACCGGGCTTAGGCCGTTTCTCGCTCGCCCGGCGGGCAAGCTCTCCGGCGGCATGAAACAGAAGCTCGGCCTCTGCTGTGCGCTGATCCACGATCCGGACCTGCTCATCCTCGACGAGCCGACCACCGGCGTCGATCCCCTCTCGCGACGCCAGTTCTGGGAGTTGATCGCTGGCATCCGTCGTTCCCGGCCCGGCATGAGCGTGCTGGTGGCCACGGCCTATATGGAGGAGGCGGCCCGCTTCGACTGGCTGGCGGCGATGGACGGTGGGCGGGTGCTGGCCAGCGACACGCCCGAAGGCCTGCTGCAAAGCACGGGGGCGGCTTCGCTGGAGGCGGCCTTCATCCGGCTGCTGCCGGAAGACAAGCGCCGGGATTATCGGGCGGTCGAGATTCCGCCGCGGCCGGAAGACGATGGCGATACCGCGATCGAGGCCCGGGATCTGACCATGCGCTTCGGCGAGTTCACCGCGGTCGATCATGTGAACCTGCGTGTCCCACGGGGTGAGATCTTCGGTTTTCTCGGCTCCAACGGCTGCGGCAAGACCACGACGATGAAGATGCTGACCGGTCTCCTGCCGCCGAGCGAAGGCCGGGCCTGGCTGTTCGGACACGAGGTGGACCCGCACGACCTCGCGACCCGCCGCCGCGTCGGCTACATGTCGCAGTTCTTCTCACTCTATACCGAACTGACGGTGCGACAGAACCTGACGCTGCATGCCCGGCTGTTCCACGTGCCCGCTGCCGAGATTTCAGGGCGCGTGGACGAAATGGTTGAACGCTTCGATCTGACCACAGTGATTGACAGCTTGCCGGGCCGGCTGCCCCTCGGCCACCGCCAGCGCCTGTCGCTGGCAGTCGCCATGATCCATAAGCCCGAAATGCTGATTCTCGACGAGCCCACCTCAGGTGTCGACCCGGTGGCGCGCGACACCTTCTGGCGCATGCTGGTCGAGCTCTCGCGCCGCGACGGGGTGACCATCTTTATCTCCACCCACTTCATGAACGAGGCCGAACGCTGCGACCGCATCTCGCTGATGCATGCAGGTCGGGTACTGGTGACTGACGCGCCTGCCACCCTGGCAAGCAAACATGGCGAGAACAGCCTGGAAGAGGCTTTTATCACCTATCTGAAGGATGCCGAAGCGCAGAGCGCTGGCGAGGCACGCCAACCGGACGCAAGCACTTCGCTCGATTCAGTCGAGGCCTCGCCAAGTCATGTCGAACCACAGGGCTGGCGGCGCCGATTCGACCCCCGGCGCATGATCAGCTATGCCCGGCGCGAAGGGCTGGAGCTGCGCCGTGATCCCATCCGGTTGACGTTGGCCCTGCTCGGCAGCGTCATCCTGATGTTCGTGATGGGCTATGGGATCAGCCTCGATGTGGAGAATCTCACCTTCGCGGTGCTGGATCGCGACCAGACCACCGTCAGCCGCGATTATACGCTCAACCTCGCCGGCTCCCGGTACTTCATCGAGCGGGCTCCGATTACCGGTTATGCTGATCTCGACCGGCGAATGCGCGAAGGCGACATCAGTCTGGCGATCGAGATCCCGCCGGGCTTCGCGCGCGACATCGCACGGGGCCGGCGGGTCGAGATCGGCGCCTGGATCGACGGCGC
>JANJWV010000095.1:12500-30848 GCA_024709365.1 Desulfomicrobium sp.
CTCCCTGGGGCTTTCGGACCGCAAATCCTTCCGCGAGCGCTACCTCAAACCGGCCCTGTCCGACGGCCTGATCGAAATGGCCATCCCCGACAAGCCCAACAGCCGTTTGCAGAAATACCGATTGACCGACGAGGGCCGCCAGTGGCTGGCGCAGCATGGCGATGGATAAAACCGTGGGGAAGATATGGCACCGGACTACGCCACTTTAGAGCTGCTCCGCCGGAATCGCCCTGCTTGGATCGTGCCCAATGTCCGCAATTTGTCTCAGGCAGACCTGGTCGAGGCGTTGGAAGATGAGCTCTTCGTCCTGCGTGAGCAGTTGGGGGCTGAGGCCTTTCCCGGAACCCCGCAAAGCTATCTCAACGACTGGGCCGAAAACGACAAGGGGTGGCTGCGCAAATTCTATCCTTCCGGGCGGACGAACCGCACTTTGACGTGACTCCCGGAGTCCGCGCTCGCGGGGGCGGTCCTAGGCGACCTTGAAGAAGGCGACGTTCTCCTGCAACTGCTCGGCCTGGGCCGAAAGTTCCACGGCAGTGGCGGCAAGCTCTTCGGATGCGGCCGCGTTCTGCTGGACTACGGAATCAAGTTGGTGGATGGCCTTGTTGACCTCGAAGGCGCCGGTGGTCTGCTCCATGGAGGCCGTGGAAACGTCCTGCACCAGCCGCGATGTCCTTTCTATGTCCGGCACGATCTCGGCAAGCATCTTCCCGGCCATTTCCGCGATGGCCTCGCTCCGGGAGGCCAAGTCAACGATCTCGCCGGCTGCCGCCTGGGAGCGTTCGGCGAGCTTGCGCACCTCGGAGGCCACGACGGCGAAGCCCTTGCCCGCTTCGCCGGCGCGCGCGGCCTCGATGGCGGCATTGAGGGCCAGCAGGTTGGTCTGGCGGGCAATCTCCTCGATGATGGTGATTTTCCGGGCGATCTCCTTCATGGCGACGACCGTCTCCTCCACCGCCTTCCCGCCCTCGCGGGCGTCCCGCGCCGCCTTCATGGCCAGCTGTTCCGTGGTCCTGGCGTTGTCCGTGTTCTGCTGGATGTTGCCCGTCATCTCCTCCATGGAGGCCGAGACCTCCTCAAGGCTGGCCGCCTGCGCCGTCGACCCGTTGGAAAGCTGCTCCGAGGTATCGCTGAGCTGACGGCTGCCCAACGTCACCTGGGCGCAGGCTTCCTGGACGTTGCCGACGATGTCGCGCAGATTATCGACCATCTCCTTCATGGATGCGTAGAGGCTCTCGGTGTTCCCGCCTTTCAGCGTCAGGCTGCCCGTCAGGTCGCCGGCAGCGATCCGCTTGGCGACCTGCGCCAGTTGGGTCGGCTCTCCGCCGAGCTTCCCGATGATCTGACGCCCCATGCCGAGCGACAGGACCAGGGCCGCGAGGGAGACCAAAGCGGTCGAAGAGAGATAGGCCCAGAAGCCGCGATCGGCTCTTGCCCGGAGATCGGAAGACGCGGCCGTCAGATCCGCGGAGAGCCTGTCCTCGACCGCCTTGAGCAGGTTGATCTTTTTGGTCTGGGCGTTGAACCATTCGCCGGCGTCCACACCGAAGTTCCCCTGTGACGTCAGGGCCACGTCGCGCATTTTCTGCACCACCGCGACCACGGGATCGGACATCGTCCCGTCGTAGAAGATAACCTGCTCCCGGGGCGCCACGGCCTTGAAGATGTCAATGTAGGTTTCCTGCTCCGCCACCAGCTTGACGAACTTGACGAACATCCCCGGACCGAAGGCGTCCATGGCGAAGGTGTTGGACAGCACGGCGCGTTCGATGCCCGCCCGTTCCTTGCACAGCAGAAAGTTGGCGTAGCCCGAGACGCTCGGCGCAAGCTCGGCGACGGTGATCTTGGAGATGCCGGTGATGACTCCCAGCAACTGCGCGTTCATGGTCGTGTAGTGGTCGATGGCCTCGGCGGCGGCAATGTTCAGTCCGTCCACGCGCGGGCGGATGTCCTTGAGCTTGCCGAGCTTCTGCAGGCCGTCGTCGAGCCCGGCGCCGCCCGGCAGCGAGGAGGCATCGAAGCCGGCCAGGAAACGGCCGAGCTCTGCGGCCTTCTCGTCCACCAGGCCCCGTTGCCCCTTGAGTTCCGTCCGGAATTTCTCACCCTTGCTGCCGAGAAAGCCGGCGGTCATCCCCCGCTCCTTCTGGGTTTCGTGCACCAGCGCGCTGATCCGGGTGGCCAGGGCGGAGAGATTCTCCATTTCGCCCATGGCCACGGACACGTCGCGCAGCTTCAGGCTCCCCTGGACGCCGAACCAGAGCAGGCCCGCCAGGGGCAGAACGAGGATGGCGACAAGCCGGGTACTCAGTTTCACTTCATCGAGCTTGATCATCAGGGTCTCTCCCCCTCGTCCGCACGTTTCAGCGCCGGCTGCCCCGGAATCGGCGACGCAGGCTCATTGTCCGGACAACATGTCATTTCACGCTCCTTTTCAGCGCCGCAGCACGCCGAATCCCGGCCATCCCGATCGAGGACGCGGCGGACAAGGGCCTGCATCTCCTCCATGCGCACCGGTTTGGCGAGATAGCCGTTCATCCCCGCGGCCAGAAATTTTTCCCTGTCGCCATTCTGGGCGTAGGCGGTCATGGCGATGATGGGGACCATGGATTTGGCTCCGCCCATGGCGCGGATGCGCGCGCACGCCTCGACCCCGTCCATGACCGGCATCTGGATGTCCATGAGGATCAGGTCGTAATCGTTGGCCTCCACCTGCGACACGGCTTCCCGGCCGTCCTTGGCCACGTCGACGCGGTATCCGCACTTCTCCATGATCCTGCGCCCTGCCAGCCTGTTCACGTCATCGTCCTCGGCAAGGAGAATGCGCCTGCCGTCGCCGCTCTTCCTGGGCGGGACCGGCCGGTTCACTTCGGACAATCCGGCTTTGGCTTCCGTGCCGAAGGGCAGGACCAGTGACACGATGGTCCCTTCGTTCTCGATGCTGTCGAAATTCAGGGAGCCGTTCATGAGGGAGACGAGCCTGCCGACAATGGCCAGCCCCAGGCCTGCCCCCTGGAATCGCCTGGTGTAGGAGTTCTCGACCTGCACGAAGGGTTCGAAAACTTCCCTGAGACGCTCCTCGGGGATGCCGATGCCCGTGTCGCTGACAACGAAGAGCAGACGCGCCCGGCCCGGCGCAGAGGGCAGGGAGATGACGCGGATGTCCACCCTGCCGTGAGCGGGCGTAAACTTGATGGCGTTGCCCACGAGATTGAACAGTATCTGAAGCAGCCGCGCCTCATCCCCTACCAGGGTGTCCGGCGTTCCCTCGTCGATGTCGAAGCGCACCTCGAGATTGCCGTCGGCGATGCCGTGCCGGAAGATATCCATGACGGCGTCGCGGACCGCGGCGAGCTTGAAGCGGGTTTCATGGAGAATAAGCTTCCCGGACTCGATGCGTGAAATGTCCAGGATATCGGAGAGGAGCCGTGTCAGGCGCGAGGAGGAAGTCAGGGCGATCCGTACGTACTCGTCCTGCTCCGACGTCAGTTTCGTGCACTGCATGAGCTGGAGCATGCCCATGACGCCGTTCAGCGGGGTGCGTATCTCATGGCTCATGTTCGCCAGGAATCCGGACTTGGTGCGGCTGGCCATCTCGGCCTGGTCACGCGCGGTGCGCAGGGCCTCCTCGGCCTGCTTCCAGGAAGTGATGGGCATGGCGTTGCCGATCAGCCTCCAGACCCGCCCGTCCTGCCCGGCCAGCGGCGTGACGCGCAGCAGCCACCATTTCCCGCCATCGGGGTGCATGACCTGATGCTCGAGTTCCCGGCTCTCCCCTGTCTCTATGCATTCCGCGAGGAGGGAATTCATGAATACGAGCTCCTGGGGCGGGAACATCGAACCGAAATCGCCTGTCTTGCCACCGCCACCGACCATCCCGGTCATCCGGGCGAAGGCCGCATTGACGCCGACAAATCCGGGACGGCCGTCGGGGCTGACGTCGAGCACGAAAATGCCCATGGGGCTGTTGTCATACAGCGATTTGAGGAATTCCTCGCTTTCCGCCAGGCGTTTGGCGGCGTCCTGCTGGTCCCGTTCCGCTTTGCGACGGGAACGCTCTTCGCGAAGCAGGGTCATGAAACCGAAGCCAATGAAGCCGAAGCCGCTCGTCCAAATCAGCCCGTAGCGCCGCAGGGCTTCGGTCTCGAAGGCGGACAAGGCGGCGTCGTACTGCTTCATGGGCACGGCCACGCTGATGCCGCCGCGGATGCTCCCGACAGTGTACCCCTGCTCCTCATGGCACCGCAGGCAATGCTCTTCGGTGACCATGGCCCGCATGAAGTAGAGGACCGGTTCACCGTCCTTGACGAAATAGTCGTGAGACTCAAGTTCCCCTTTCTCAAATTTTTCCAGCGCCTTGCGTTCCCAATCATCAGGGGCGTTGACGGGATTGATCGGGTCGAGACTCGTGATGTGGGCCTGCAGGCCCGCTTCTTCGCTCATGATCTCGTAGACCATGCGCGTCATGTAGGCCGGGTTGATCAGAGTCAATCTCGTGCCGTCCGTGGTCTCCACGTCCCGGTTCTTCACCTTCAGGTAGGGATTGGGCTGAACCAACTCGCCGACCGGAACGTAGAGCCCCCCCAGAAGCGACACCCAGCGCCGGTACGTACGGTCCTTTTCAAAAGTGACGCGGGCCTCGACCACGGCCATCTCGTGGATGCTCGCGCGGTTGTTGGCCATGGTGTCCCTGTAGAGGAACGCAACAAAGACGGTCCAAACGACGAGCGCGAGGCCCCCCTGCCAGACGAGCTTCCGGGAACGCGACATCACAACCTCCATGATACCCCTTGGCGCGGCGTTGATCGGTCCGGGGCCGGACGCAAAAGCCGTAGCGGCGTGCAGCACGGGGCAGGTTTCATGACAACGGCGCAGACGCCGATGCTCCGGTCGCCCGCATGACGGGCCCCGACGGCGCAGGCCGGGAGCATGGTCAACCGCCGAGAGTGAAACGGGCGACCGTGCCCTTGCCGACCTCGCTCTCAAGCCAGACGCGCCCCCCGTGACGCGTCACGATGCGCTGGACGATGGCCAGTCCGACGCCGGTGCCCTCGAAATCCCTGTCGGAGTGGAGGCGCTGGAAGACGCCGAACAGCTTGTCGGCATAACGCATGTCGAAACCGGAGCCGTTGTCCCTGACGACATAAACGACCCGGCCGTCTATGTCATCCGCCTCGATGGACAGCTCGGCCCTCTCGCGTTTCGAGGAGAACTTGACCGCGTTGGAAAGGAGATTGACCCACACCTGCCGCACGAGGGCCGGGTCGCCGACGGCGGCCGGAAGATCGCCGACCGAGAAGTCGATGCGCTCCCTGTCTCCGGCCTGGATCAGCTCGGTGAACACGCTCCCGGCCAGGTCGGCCATGTCGATGGGCACGGGATGGAGAGCGGCGCGGCCCATGCGCGAAAAGGCCAGCAGGTCGTCGATGAGAGCCCCCATTCTCCGCGCGCTGTCGCCGATCGTGCGGCAGACCCGCCGCCCCTCGTCGTCGAGCCCGGCCGAGTGGTCGTCGAGCAGGATGCGACTGAAGCCGGTGATGGCCCGCAGGGGCGCACGCAGATCGTGGGACACCGAGTAGCTGAAGGCTTCCAGTTCCTTGTTGGCGGCAAGGAGCTGCTCGGTACGCTTCTCGACGCGCTGTTCCAGCTCGGCGTTGAGCGCCAGGATCTCGGCCTCGGCCATCTTCTGGCGCGTGATGTCCTCGGTGAAGAGCACAATGCCGCCCACATCCCCGCCGTCGAGAAACCAGGGGTGAATTTCCCACTTGACCCAGCGGAAGGACCCGTCCGCACGGTCGAACCTGTCCTCGTCGCTGCGGACCACTTCCCCGGCGAGCCCCCTGTCGTGCGCCTCCCTCCAGCGGGCCGGGACGTCGGGGAACATGTCGTAATGCGAACGCCCGACGACATCCCCCTCGATGGCAAAGATGTCCCTCCAGCGCCGGCTGACGACGATGTAGCGCATGTCCTTGTCGAACATCGCCAGCGAAGCCGGAGCGAACTCCACGAATAGCTGGAGGCGCGCCTGGCTTTCCCGCAGTGCGGCCAGGGCCTCTTCCGCCCTGGCGCGGGCGGCGTTGGCATCCTGCAGCTGGTTCTGGGCGGCGATACGCGCCTGGCGCTGAAATTCCAGCATCTCGGCCTGGGCCCTGGCCAGGGCCGCCTCGGCGTTCTTGCGTTCCGTCAGGTCGAGGGCATAGGCGATGCGGAAAGCCGGCCGTCCCTTCCCATCCTGCAGGACGGTGACATCGAGCAGAACCGGGAAGACCCTGCCATCCCTGGTCAGATGTTCGCTTTCAAAGACCTCGTGTCCGGAAGAGTGGATGGCGTCGAGTATGGCCTGGAACCGCGGCTCCATGCTCGGGGGGAGTAAGGCCCGCACAGACATGCCGGTCATTTCTCCCGGCTCGTACCCTCGAAGGCTGGCAAAGGCCGGGTTCGCGGCGGCGATGGTGTTGTTTCGCGCATCGACGATGTAGACGCCCACCCGGGCATGCTCGAAGGCCTCGGCCCAGAGCCGCAAACGGGATTCGGCCTTCCGCTGTTCGGTAACGTCGACAAAGGAAATGACCAGACCGGCGTCCATGATGATGGCGGAAATCCAGACCATGCGTTCGGAGCCGTCCTTGCAGGCGATACGAAATTCGCCAGCCTGCACGAGAGATCCATCGCTTCGCGCACTCTCGAGTGCCTTCCGCCAGCGGCTCTGCGCTTCCATCCGGTCGTCGGGAACAGGGTACGCCAGTAGCCACCATGCCTCGATATCCGGGAGATCGCGTTCCGAATAGCCAAAGAGCTGTTCGAAGAGGGTGTTCCTAGCGAAGAACCCGCCATGCCCGTCTTCGAGCACCATGGCCACGGGCGCGTTGAGGAAAATGTTGCGGAAACGGCTTTCGCTCTCGCGGCGGGCCTTGGCCTGCTCCTCACGCTCGGCCAGTGCTGTCCGCTCCCTCACCGCTACCAGGGACATCAGCGCAATGATGGCCGCAAAGGCCATGAACGAAAAGGTATGGGCGTAGATGAAAAGCCTGTCGACCTGTTTTGACGCCTTCGTCCTTTCGTCCGAAAGAACCTCAGCGACACTCGCCACCTGACGCTCGAGGTCCGCATGGGCTACACGCAACGCGACTGAAACGCGCCCGTTCCTGCCCCAGCTTTGATCCGGGTCCGCGAGGAGGCTGCGGAACGTCGCGAGGGTGCGCCGGAAGCCCGCGATTTCCGCCTCGCCGCCGGAAGCCAGTCGGGCGGCGGAGGCCTCAAAAATGTTGAGGGCCTGCGTCAGCAGGGCGTGCCCGCCCTGGGCGCTAAAGGGGCCGGCAGGGTCCCGACCCATGGAGAATTCCAGAAACCCCCTGCCAAGGTCGACCTGGGCCAGACGGAATTCACGCAACAGAAGCGAGGAGCTCTCCATTTCCTCCCGGTTATTCCAGTGCGCCCACCCGAAAAGAATCTCGATCAACAACGCCAGGAGCGCCGTAGCGATCACGGATTTCCGCGCCGTCCACCCTCGGCCGCGCTTCGAGATCATACCTTCTCCGGTCACAAACCGCCCCCCGCGCTTCGGTTCCGCGGGCATTCCAGGCCGAAGCGGGCGACAAGGCCGCAATGCTCCCTGCTGCCCAGGAAAGGCCGCAACACCTTGTTCCATTCATCGCGCAGTCCGGAATCGTCGGGGCCGAAAGCGAAGGCCGGCCGCCCCGTCTGCTCCGCGTCCCCGGGATCGGCCTGTACGGAAAGCACCGCGAGGTCGGCCAGACCCAGTTGGGCCTTGGCCCAGCGGAGGCTGGGCTCGGAAAGCAGGAGCACGTCGGCCAGACCCGTCTCCACGGCCTTCACGCCCGTCAATGCGTCGGGCACACGGACCACGAGGCCATCGTCCATACCCGACTCCTGCAGCCGGCAATCCTCGACGGACCCTCCGATGACGGCGGCCCGGACATCGCCTGCGCGCGCAAGGCTGCGGTACGTGCCGACCCCTTTCGTGTTGCCCGCCCGCGTGAGCATGGCCGGTCGCACCTCCATGGTCGGGATTGAGAAGAGGACCTGCCCCTCGCGTTCAGGGGTGACGAACATGCCGGCCGCCGCGACATCTATCGTGCCCGATCTCAATTCGCCGATCAGGTCCTCGAACCTGACCTGGCGCCACTCGATCCGCGCGATCCCGAGCCGCTCCACGACATGGCGGGCGATTTCCGGAGCCTCGCCCGTGACCTCGCCGGCAGGCCCGAGCATGGCGTACGGCGCTTCCACCGCATAGCCGATCCTGACGACACCCGCGGCCCGGATGCCGCGCAACCCTTCCGCCTCGCGGTCCAGGAGCATGTTCGCCAAGAATGCCACGGCAACGAAAATCAGCGCAACCAGCGACGCAAGCCAAGATTTCTTTCCGAACCCGCCATCACCCCCAGACAACCTCACCGCTCCCTCCCCTTGAGTTCAGCCAGAAGCCTGCGTACCTCGTCGATTTTCACCGGCTTGGAAAGGTAGGCGTCCATGCCCGCGCCCAGGAACAGCTCCCGGTCCCCGTCCATGGCGTAGGAGGTCAGGGCGAATATGGGGATATCCCGCTTCGCCCCGAGCGTTTCGCTCTTCCGGATGGCTCCCGTCGCCTCCAGTCCGTTCATCAACGGCATCTGGATGTCCATGAACACCGCGTCGAAATCCCCCTCCTGCAACATCTCCACCGCCCGAAGGCCGTTCTCGGCGATGGCCACCTCGTAACCGGACTTCTTCAGCAGCAGGCTCATGACGTTCTGGTTGTCCGGGTCGTCCTCGGCGAGGAGAATCCGCACCGGGACCTGGGCCGAAGCGGCCTCCCACACTTCCGGAAGTGCGTCGGCATCCTGCGGCGGCGTCGTGAACGGCAGGACGAATGACACGGAGGTGCCCTTGCCCGGCAGGCTGTCCACAAACATCTTCCCGTTCATCAGGCTGACCAGGCGGTGCACGATGGCCAAGCCCAGACCCGCCCCCTGGTGCTTGCGGGTATAGGAGCTATCGACCTGGAAGAACGGCGTGAAAAGCGCTCCGAGCTTGTCCTCGGGAATGCCGATGCCCGTGTCGGTGACGACGAAAAGCACCCGCACCGTGTCCGCGGTCCTGGACAAAATCGGGCTGACCTCCAGCGTGACGGACCCGCGGTCCGTGAACTTGAGGGCGTTTCCGACCAGGTTGAACAGTATCTGGAGGATGCGGCCCTCGTCGCCGGCGACCTGTGGGGGCAGGTCGGGATAGAAGCGGCAGGCCAGGTCGATGCCCTTCTCCCGGGCCGTGATGCCGAACAGCTCCCGCACGGGCGCTTCCAGATCCCGCAGATCCATCGCTCGGGGACGGATGACGACCTTGCCCTGCTCGATGCTCGAGATGTCCAGGATGTCGGAGAGCAGGCGCGTCAACCGGTCGGAGGAGCGGATGGCCATGTCGATGTATTCATTCTGCTCGGGATCCAGGGCGGTGGTCCTGAGGAGCTGCAGCAGCCCCATCACGCCGTTCAGGGGGGTGCGAATCTCATGGCTCATGTTGGCCAGGAATTCCGATTTCACTCGGTTCGCGTCCTCGGCATCGTCCTTGGCCCTGATCAGTTCCCGCTCGGCAATCTTCCTGTCGGTGATGTCGTGGACGATGGAATGCAACAGGGCGTTGCCTTCCGCCTCGATCCTGCCGGAAAAGACCTCCACGTCCCTGACCGTGCCGTCCGCCAGCCGGTGGCGGAACTCGAAACGGCCGCGCCGCGTGGACTTTACGTCGTTCATGGCCACGGCCAGTTCCGCTTCCGGAAGCGCGTTGATCTCGCCGATGTTCATGGACACGAGCCGCTCGCGGGGCCAGCCGTAATAGTCCACGGCGGCCCTGTTGGCGTCGACGATGGCGCCCGTCCCGGGGTCGATGAGGAGCTTCACCGCGGAATGCTCCTGGAACAGGTTCCGGAACAGGGCCTCGCGCTGGCGCAACGCCTCCGCGGCCATGCGGTGCGCGTCCCGCTCCGCCTTGCGTTCCAAGGCCAAGAGAACGGCGCTGCCCAGGCGGGCGACGTTGTCCTTGAGAACGTAGTCCCACGCTCCCCTGCGCATGCACTCGGCCGCCGTTTCCTCGTTGAGGGCGCCGGTGACGATGATGATCGGCGTTTCGGGCGAGGCCTTCCCGACCAGGCGCAGGACATCGAAACCGTCAAAGCCCGGCAGGTTGAAATCCGAGAGGATGAGATCCGGACGGAAGCCCGCGAGCCGAAGTTCGAAATCCTCCCACGAGTCGACGACGAGAAAGCTGCTGCCGGGCAGAACCTTCCTGACCTCGCGTTCGGCCAGGAACGCATCGGTCTGCGTGTCCTCGACGATCAGGATGTTCCTGGCGTGCGACATGTTCATGCGTCCCCTCGGTTCGCGCCCCCTGCGGCCGGAGGCTGGTTCACCACTGCCCAGTACACCCCCAGGCGGCTCAGGGCCGTGGAAAACGAGTCGAAATCCACGGGCTTGACCACATAGCTGTTCGCGCCCAAAGCGTATGCGTTTTGGATGTCCGGGTCCTCGCGCGAGGATGTCAGGATGACCACGGGAATGGCGCGGGTGCGCTCGTCCGACTTGATCTGGCGCAGGACATCGAGCCCCCCGAGGCGGGGCAGCTTCAGATCGAGCAGAACCACCTTGGGCAGGGCGGACCAGGGGCGGTCGGCATAGATCCCGCGGCAGAACAGGAAGTCGAGGGCGGCCACCCCGTCCTCGAGCACGCGGACGCGTTCCGCCAGATCGTTGCTGCGCAAGGACCGCATCGCCAGTTCGGCGTCCACGGGGTCGTCCTCGACCATCAGGATGTCCACCGGCCGAAAATCTTCGACCATATTTGTCCCCTCCCGGGAAAGATGCCGGTCCCGGAGCCGAAAAGAAGGTGCCGGGTTATTCCGGCCGCTGCGCCGGAAGTCCGGCATCATCCACGAAATCGAGCGGGTACGGTTCGCTCCTGCCAAGTTCGGCTGCCAGGGCGTTCACTTCACGCTTGAGCTCCACCATCCGTTTCTCCCTGTCCACGGTGACAAGGGAGATGGCGCGCAGCTCTTCGTTGGCTCTTTGCAACTCCACCTGCCGTTGCCTGAGTTCCGTGACGTCGTTGCCGATGGCCAGCACGCTCTGCACGCGCCCATCCCTGTCACGCAGGGCAGTGTTGGTCCAGGCAAGCCAGACTCGCCGCCCGTCTCGGCACACGTTCTCGTTGAGCTGGTTGCGATATTTCTCCGGGTTGGCCGCGATATCCGAAACGAGTGCCGACAGGTCCGTCCCCAGGCTGTCCCTGTCCGGCACGAAGATGCCGACGTCGAGGCCTACGGCCTCCTCGGCCCTCCAGCCGAAAAAGGCCTCCGCAAAGGCGTTCACGTAGGCAATGCGGCCATCGACGTTCCACTGCAGGATCACGCTGTTGACATTGTCGAACAGCGTCCTGCTCTGCTGAAACATGAGGTGGCAGCAACCGGCATCGGCGTCGGACTCGCGATAGGCCCGGGCCGCGACGATCTCCACCGGCGAACCGTCGAGCTTCGCAGTGCGCGATACGATTTCCACGAGGCGGGCACTGCCGCCGCGAAGGAGGACACGGCGCTCAGGGCCGCTTCCGGCCTCCGGGCCCGAAACGTAAGGATTCTGGAGAAAATCGGACTCGGTCGCCGCCAGGAGCTCGTCCCTTCCGCAGCCGAAGAGAGCGAGAGCCGCCGGGGTGGCCGACAGGAACCTTCGAGTCCCGGATTCGCACGTCCACATGGGCCAGGGGCACTCATCGAACCAAAGACGCCGGAACTCCTCCTCGTCGCGGGATTTTTCCGCGGCCTCCACCTCTGCGGTGATGTCCCTGCAGGAACCTGCGAAGCCAAGGAATGCGCCCCGATTATCGTACCATGGAGAGCTCTGCTCGTGATACCAGCGCATAACCCCATCTTCACGACGCATGCGGTAACGCACAGAGACATCAGTGCGAACAGAAAATGCGTCGACATACCCATCGAAACATCCTTGAATGTCCTCAGGGTGCACTTTTGCAAGCCAGGCATCCCCATCCATTTCTGTCACAGATACGCCGTTCGCTTCAGACCATCTCCGTTGCAACGCGCCCCCACCCTTCAACGGAGCAAACCAGACCAAAACAGGCGAAGTTGAGGCTATCAACTCAACCCACATCTTCAGGTGAGACGCATTTCTCCTGCATGCAAACAATAATAAAAATAGTATAATTGCAATGATTAAATATATAAATAAAAAAACAAAATGTGTCATAATTATCAAAAATATCAATATAGTTTATAATAATACTTATATATAAATATTAACTTTCAACATTTACTAACCGCAACATAAATTTCATTCTCTATATACCGATATTACTGAAATTAATAATTTATCAATCAAATAAAAGTCAATATCATTTTCAAATGATCTCGAAAAGATTTCATTTGTCTACCAATAGGTATTTAAAATTGTCATACAATACAATCCTTGTCCGGGTAAAAAAATTATATGTCGGACAATTATCAATACGCGCGGCAGTCACGGCCGATATCGCTAAGCACAAGCCAACCCGCCGCGCTCTGTGGACTACGCAAAAATGATTGCCTATTTTATTTTGTCTACTATATTATACCCATATGAGCACTCTCGGCAAATTCATCAAGGATAAACGCAACTCCCTGAAGCAGGTGTACCCAGGGTTCACGCTCCGGGCTCTGGCCGACCGGGTGGGCATCCACCCTTCCTATCTGAGCAAGCTCGAACGCGGCGAATACGCGCCGCTGTCCCCGGAGAAGATTGCGGCCCTCGCGCGCGAGCTCGGGGAACACCAGGACCTCCTCATGGCCCTCGGCGGGAAGATTTCCGACGAGTGCGCCCGGCGCATAGCGCGCAACCCCGACAAGTTCATCGCCCTGCTGGAAAACCTGGACGAGCCTTCCGAGGACGGCCCGGACAGCATGCAGCCGTCCCACGCCGAACTGCGCCGCAGGGAGCTTGAGGAACTCGCCCGGAGGCTGCGCCTGGAAGTCCAGAAAAGAGCGCGTTTCGAACAGGACCTGAGTCAGACGGCGCATCAGAAGGGCGTGATCCTTGACCATCTGAACGGCATCCTGATCGAATACATCGACACGGAGTACAATTTCCTGTGGGGAACACCCAACCTGCAGCAATTTCTCCCGGTTCCTCTCGACCTGGCCTCGGGACGCAAATGCCACAGCCTCCTGTGGGGGCTGGACGCCCCCTGCCAGGGCTGTTCGGTGCAACAGGCGATCGCCACGAAACGCCCACAGGATGACGAACTCTTCGTCATCCACGACAAAACCTTCTTGCTGCGAACCGTGCCCATCCTCGACGAGAAGCGGGTCGTGTGCGGAATCCTGCGCTTCGGCTTCGACGTCTCGGCCCTCTACGCCAGGCTCAACGAAATCAGCGAATACGAGCAGCGCCTGCGCGCAGCCCTGGACAGCGCCCAGGAAGGCGCCTGGGAATGGAACATCCGGGAAGGAATCCTGACCGTCTCGACGTATCTGAAGCGCGTGCTGGGGTACGATGACCCCGACCTCTCGGACTCCGTCGACACCTGGATCGACCGCATCCACCCCGACGACAGGGATGAGACGATGGCCCTGATCGGGACGCTGCTGCAGGGGGAAATGGACTTTCTGGCCTGCTTTTTCCGCATGCGGCGCTCAGACGGGAGCTACGCGTCGATCCTTGGCCGCGGCACTGTCACGGAACGCGACGCGGACGGCGCGCCGCTCACGGCCATGGGCACCCACACCGAGGCCCAGGTCATCCCGGAGCTTCCCCGCAGCCTCAGCGGCCGGAGGGAACGCGATGAACGGCGTTTTCCGTGGAGCGACCCGCACCGACAGCGCATCCTGCAGAAAATCGTGAACCGGGAGATAGGCGTCGGCTACATGCTTTTCGACTGCGCCCGGGACATGCTTGTGGAGATCAGCGATTCGGCCCTGCAGCTGCTCGAAATGACCCGGGCGGAGGCCATGGACCGGCTTTGCCGGCAGGAGATAAGGGGCTGGAGGATGGGGGATGGCGACGACCTGCGCCCGTTTGATGCGGACCGGCAGTCCCGATCGCGCTACGAGGAGGCCATGCTCGCCCTGCGCTCGGGCAGGGCCGTCACCATCGGCATGTACACGTTGCCAGTTGAACTCTACGGCAGCCCCCACGTGGTCAGGGTGATCATCGACATCAGCCGGCGAAGACAGATGGAACGCCAGACCGGACTCCCGGGCCGCTTCGAGCAGGTCGGGACGATCGCGGCATCCATCGCGCACGAGCTGCAGTCAATCATCGTGCGAACCGAGCGGCGTCTGCTGGAAACGTTCGGAACCGAATCCTCCGCACCATGCCCTGCCCATCCCGGCACGCCGGCGGACGAGGCGGAGGCGGCCCGCAACAGGTCGGCCCTGGAGGACGCCCTGGCCGGAATTCGGGAAGCGGGGGCAACGCTGAACCATCTCCTCAATGCGTCCAGCCTTGCGGACGCGCCCCGGGGGCTCCTCGACGTCAACGCCGCCCTGCAGGCCATGCTGAACGTCGCCATCCGGAGCATCGCCCCGGGCCTGGACACGGTGCTCAGACTTGCCGCCGACCTTCCCCCGCTGGAATGCTCCCCCGGTTCCGTCAACTGCGCATTCTTCTGCCTGCTGACCAACGCGGTACGCCAATGCGCCTCGTCCCGGGACGGATCCGCCCCTTCGGGCCGCATCGTCGTCGAGACGTCGCTGCGCGACCACGCGATCCAGATCGCCCTGGGAGCCTCCCGCAACACCCCGCCCCCGGCACAGGCCGAAGCGCCGACGGGCGGCCCCAAGGCCCATTGGCCCGAAGGCGCCCAGGAACGTCTGCGCCTGGCCTGCGACATCCTGCACCGCGAACACGGTGCGTCCGTTTTCGTCAAAGCCGGAGACGACCGGGAAACGGGGTACCTCGTCATCCTCCCCCTCGACCCAAGGACCGCCACGCCATGACCGCGGGACTCCTTGCCCCGGACCGCCCCGCAGGCAACAGGATACTCGATTGCGGCTGCAACGGGCTCGTCGGCCGCAAGCGGGAAATGGAGGCCATGCGCGGAGTGCTGACGGAGGCATTCGCCGGGAATGCGAGAATCCTGCTTGTCAGGGGGGCGCCGGGTACGGGCAAGACCGCCCTCGCCGAAGAACTGGGCAAAGAAACGGAGCAAAGGGTTGCCCTTTTCTGCCGGGGTAAATTCAATCAGTACCAGCAGGAATTCCCGTATGCCGCATTTCGGCAGGCCATGCGGTGCCTGCTGAGCCGGATGTGCGCGGAGGCCTCGCCTTTGAACGTCCGCTGGAGGGAACGGATTCTTGAATCCCTGGGGGGACAGGCCCGGATTCTCGTCGATCTCGTGCCGGAATTCGAGGAACTCCTCGGCCCCCTTCCCGGTCTGGCGGACATATCCCGAAATGAAGGGCGGCACCGCCTGGCCGCGGTGATGAAAAAATTCCTCCAGCTCCTGTCCAGGCCGGAACACCCACTCGTTCTGTTCCTCGACGACTGGCAGTGGGCCGACGCCGAGTCCATCGAACTGCTGCGCAGGCTGGAGATCAACTCTTCGCTGAACTACTTTCTGCTTATCGCCGCCTTTCGCGACACCGAAGTCCACGCAACGCACCCATTCCGCCAGGCCATCGCCGAACTTGAAAAGGACCGGGCCTCCCTGGTCGAGATCCGGGTGCCTGCTTTCGACCTCGAGGATGTCGGACAGGTCGTTGCCGCCACATTTCCCGAGGGCATCAAAGACCCTGGCTGGCTTGTCGGACGCATTTGGACGCACACGGCAGGCAATCCCCTGTTTCTCAAGGTTTTTCTCGAACTGCTCAAACACAGGCGTCTGGTCCGCCGCGATCCCGACGTGGAGTGCTGGACGTGGGACCGCAAAGAAATTCTGACGGCAGACTTGCCCGGAAACGCTGTTCAGCTCTTCGTTGAGTCGTTTGCGGCCCTTCCTGCAAAGACGCAGTCCTTACTGAGTCTGGCGGCATGCCTTGGCAGCCGCTTCAAGGTAGATCACCTGCTCCTGGTCGCCGGGAACGCCTGCGAGTGGTCGTGCGTCCGGACACTGCTGGATTTGGGCGATCTCGGCTACCTCACGTCGGGCCTGGACGGCGCGAAGGGTGGAGAGGGCCTGCCTGACGAATTCCATTTCACCCATGACTGGATCCAACAGGCTGCCTACAATCTCGTTCCCGCGCAGGAAATGCCCGGCCTGAGACTACGGATCGGCACGCAGCTGCTGTCATCGCTGTCTCCCTCCCAGATCGACGAACACCTGTTCGACATCGCCCAACATTTCGAAGCCGGCCGGGGGGCCATAAGCACGGATGAGGAGGGGCGGCAGGCCTTCGCAACGCTCCTTCTCGCCGCGCGCAAAGCAATGGACTCAGCAGCCTACACATCGGCGTTCCGCTTTCACGAAGCGGCCGGCCGCTTCATGGAAGACCGTGCGTTCGCCCTTTTCACCTGGAAGCACGACCGCGCAGACGCCTTCCTTCTCTACCGCGGCTGGTCCGAGACCGCCTTCCTGAACGGGGAACCGGAAAAGGCGGAGACGCTCATCCGCGAGGCCCTCGCCCATGCGCGCACGGCGATGGAAAAGGCCGAACTGCTGAACGTCCTCATCGTGCACGACACCCTCCTGGCGCATTACGAAAAGGCCATCGCCGCCGGGCGTGAAGCGCTCTCCGGATTCGGGTGCATGCTGCCCGACGCAGCATGCGAGGAGGCCCGCGACGAAGAGATCGCGAACGTTCGCGAGGCCATGAAGCGGCTCGGACCGGACGCCTTCGACCTGCCCGAGATGACTGACCCCGAGGCGGGTATGGCCGTCCGGCTGCTCATCGCCATGGGGCCGCCCTGCTACCGGTCCCACCCGAAGCTGTGGGCCGTTATCGTGCCCAAGGCGGTCAACCTCGTTCTGCGCCACGGGACGGTGCCCCAGGTCGGCTACAGCCATACGGCCATGGCCGGCCTGCTGATCTGGGTCGACGGCGATTTCGGCCTCGCGCGCACATTCCGCGACATGGCGAAACAGGCCATGGCCGCCGGCTCTCCTTCGGACCGCAGCGTGTACCGCCTCATGAACGGCAGTTCGGCGCGATTCTGGTTCGAGCCGCTGGCCGCCAGCAGCAGGGATTTCGAAGACGCCTACGAAATCGGGGTCCGGCACAACAACCTGCAGTACGCCGCCTACGCCTTCGGCCACGACATGTACTTCAAGTTCTTCCGTGGAGTCCCCCTGGAACTGCTTAAGCAGGACACGGCAAAGGCGCTGGCTTTCAGCCGCTGCCGCAGCAACCGCTGGGCCGTCGAACTGCTCGAAGGGGGGCAACATGTCTTCGAGGAGCTCTCCGCCAGACAGGGCAAGGGGCTGCCCTCCTGGGACGAGCGGGCCTTCATCACCCGCCTCGAGGCCACGGGGAACATCCAGGTCCTGTGCATCTTCAGGATACTCAGGCTATTTCAGCATCTCATCATGCACGACCTGGACCGGGCCTTCGAACTGTCCGGGGAGATTCGGCCGATGCTGCACGCAGTCGGCACCCAGGGCCTGCTGCCATGGCCCATGTACGTCTGCGCCAGGCTGCTGGTCCTTACTGGGCTTTACGTTTGGGCAGACGGGTCGACGCGTCGTAAATGGACTGCGGAACTGGAAGGCCTCCATGACCTGATCGAGTGCTGGGCCCGGCACGCCCCGGCCAATTTCGGCCATATCGCACTGCTGGCGGCAGCCGAGCGCAAGCGGACCGAAGATGATCCCGGGCAGGCCCAGGCACTCTACGCCGAGGCCATCGACCAGGCGCGCGACAACGGCGCACTCCTTTGGGAAGGCCTCGCCAACGATCGCGCCGCACGTTTCTGGGAATTCCACGGGGCAGAACTCATCGGCCTGACCTACAGGCAACAGGCGTACAGCTGCTTCGGCCGATGGGGGGCGCGGGCCAAGCTCGCTAGCCTCGAAGAGGAGTTCAAGCGGCACTTTTCCCCGGTTCTGCAGGACTTAGGCGGCCGCAAGGCCCCGAAGCCATCCACGGCCCTCTACAATCAACTGATCATCCGGCAGATGGACCTGCTGCGTTTCCCCCTGCGCCAGGCGATGTTCGAACAGCGCATAGGAGAAGGCGAACGTGCCAGGCGCGAGCTGCGGGAGGCGTCCGACAACCTCCGGCAGGAGATCGCCAACCGTCTGGAGATAGAGAAAGCGCTACGCATCAGCGAGGAGCGCTTCAGGTTGACGTTCGATCAGTCGCCCGTGGGTGCGGCCATCGTTTCCATGAATTTCGGCCTGTCCAGGGTCAACGAGGCGCTGTGCGACATTCTC
>JANJWV010000100.1 GCA_024709365.1 Desulfomicrobium sp.
TATGCTAAAAATCTTGGATTTCAGAAAACACACACAATGCGTAATGCATCGGTAGCTCATCTTCTTCAAGGCGGCATAGGCCGCTACATGTACGCATCAACATATAAATATTCAGATATGTTCATAGGTCCGACATACGACACCGCTTATAGCGACCTCGCCACTTTGCCGCTTCTGTCCACGGATACGCTTGACGCATTTTCTGTCGGGAGTGAATACAGTCGAGTACAGAAGACGCTTCGCGTGGCTGAACTTCCGGATTCGTACGGGACGCTTGATGTATGCGTGAATGACAGCCTCAGTGGTTATGTGAATTGCTCCAAGTGCTGGAAATGTCTCAGAACACTTGCCACATTGGAAATCGCAGGATGTCTCGAGCGCTACTCGGACTCTTTTGATCTTAATGTCTACAAGAGTCAGAGGAAGGCATATTTTGCCACTTTGCTCGGAAGTCATGATCCGTTGCTGCGGGAAATAGAAGAACTGGCCAATGAGAGGAATTACACATTTCCCGTTTCGTCCCGCTTCCTCCATTACTCACGATTTTTTCCGATAATGAGCTTTTCGAAACGCGGGCTGCGTAAGTTGAAGGACCTGGCAAGACGTTTCGCCTGACGAGAGATGTCATGCGTTATTACGGTTGCGCCCTGCCCAAAGATTGGGAAGCACCTCTGAGTTCGGAACGGAGGTTGTCATGACCCACGACCAGGCTGCGATATTGATTGTCATTGCGGGCACCATCGGCATGTTCGTCTGGGGCAGGTGGCGGCATGACATGGTGGCGGTCGGGGCGTTGCTGGTCTGCGTCGTCTTCGGCCTGGTCGCTCCGGGGGACGCCTTTGCCGGTTTCGGCCACCCGGCGGTGGTCACCGTGGCCTGCGTGCTCGTGCTCAGTCGCGCCCTGCAACTTTCCGGGGCCGTAGACGTCTTGAGCAGATCCGTGCTGCCGGGAGACGCCAAACCGACGGTGAGCATCGCCGCACTGGCTGCGCTGGGCGCCGTTCTGTCGGCGTTCATGAACAATGTCGGTGCATTGGCTCTGCTGATGCCGGTCGCCATTCAGGTCGCACGCAGGCTTGACCTTCCGCCGGGGAAGATTCTGATGCCCCTGGCTTTCGGATCGATCCTCGGCGGCACCATGACCCTGATCGGAACCCCGCCCAACCTGGTCATTTCAGGGTTTCGCGCCGCCAGGCCGGACATGGGCGCCTTCGGTATGTTCGATTTCTCCATGGTGGGCTTGCCATTGTCCGCCGTCGGCATCGTCTTTATCGCCCTCGTCGGCTGGCGCCTGGTTCCGGCGCGGAAGCACGCCGGAACCGCCGGTTTCGAGACGAGCACGTACATTACCGAGCTTCGCGTACCAGCGGGCAGCGCCGTCGAAGGCAAACAGGTCCGCGAGGTGACGGGGGTGCTGTCCGATCTCGATGCGCAGTTGCTGGATCTCGTCCGCAACGACGTCTACGTGCGTTCGCCCAGGCCCGGCAAGATTCTGCGGGCCGGAGACATCCTCGTGCTGGAAGCGAATGCCGGTGTCCTGGCGGAGGTGCTGTCCCGGCTTGACCTCAAGCTGGAGGAGGACAAGCCGCAGGCAGGTATTGATAGTGCATACGACCTCCGGGACGAGGGCGCGGGCGCTCTTCGCCTAGGAACCGATGCCGGGCTGAAGGCGGCCGTCGGGGATGTTTCCGACCTGACGGAAAACTCCGGCAGCTCCGGGCCGGACGCCGGCCTCGAACTGCGCGTCGGCAAGCCCGGAATATTCGTTCACGATACGGATGCCGGGCTGGCTGAGATGGCCGTGCTGCCGGAAGCCAGGATCGTCGGGAGTTCCGCGAGCGATCTGCTGCTGCGCAGCCGATACGGCATCAACCTCCTGGCTGTCGCCCGACAGGGCGCATTCACCGTCGAGAGATTGCGTTCCCTCAAGTTCAAGCCCGGCGACGTGCTGCTCCTGCAGGGGCGGCTCGACGTCTTGAACGAGTTCGCAAACAGTTTCGGCTGCGTGCCCCTGGCGCAACGCGATCTGAGCATCCCGGACAAGCGGAAGGCCTTTTTGGCTGCGGGGATTCTGGCCGTGTCGGTAGTCGTGACCGCCCTGGGCCTTCTTTCCGCAGCGGTTTCCTTCGCTGCCGGGGTGCTGGCGTCCATGGCGCTGCGAACCGTTCCGGTGCGCACCGTCTACGAGGCGGTCGACTGGCCCGTGGTCGTGCTGCTGGGGGCGCTCCTGCCGGTTGCCGACGCCATGCAGAGCACCGGTACGGCCGACCTGCTTGCGCGGCTGCTGCTGGAAAATCTGGCCCAGGGCAATGCCTTTGCAGGCCTGGTGGTGGTCATGGTCTCGACTATGATGCTGACCGATTTCATGAACAACACGGCAACCGCGGCCGTGATGGCTCCCATCGGCCTGGGCGCGGCGTTTCGGCTGGGCGTGAATCCGGACACCTTTCTCATGGCCGTGGCCATCGGGGCTTCCTGCGCCTTCCTGACGCCCATCGGACACCAGAACAACACCCTGATCCTCGGCCCCGGCGGGTTCCGCTTCGGCGACTACTGGCGCATGGGGCTGCCGATGGACATTCTCGTCCTTACCGTAAGCCTTCCGCTGTTGCTCTTCTTCTGGCCGCTGTAACGGGTGCGCCTCAACTGGACCAGAGCGTCTTCACTGTTCGTGCAGTTCCATCGTGAGAAGAAAGGCCGCCTGCCTTGTGGGGAGGCAGGCGGCCGTGGAGAGGGAGGGAGCCGGTGTACGGCTGCCTTCTCCGGCATCGTTCGATGACGGAGTTTAGGGCAGCATCCAGCTCAAGGGGTAGGCCTGGAGATATGTCAGCACGCTGATGAAGATGATCATCGCGATGGAGTGCTTGAGGGTGAAGAGGAAGAGGTTGCCTTCCTCGCCGACCATGTTGGCCGCGGCAGTGGCCACGGAAATGGACTGCGGGGAGATCATCTTCCCGGTGACGCCGCCGGAGGAGTTGGCGGCCACGCACAGTTCGGGGGACACGCCGATCTGCTGGGCGGTGGTCATCTGCAGGTTGCCGAAGAGCAGGTTCGAGGACGTGTCGGAGCCGGTCAGGAACACGCCCAGCCAGCCGATGACCGGCGAGAAGAGCGGGAAGAAGTGGCCGGTCTGGGCGAAGGCCAGGCCCAGGGTGGAGCTCATGCCCGAGTAGTTCATGAGGTAGGCCAGCCCCACGATCATGGCGATGGTCACGATGGGGAAGCGCAGCTGCACCACGGTCTTGCCGAAGCAGGCCACGGCGCGCCCTGCGCCGTAGTTCGGGAGCACGGACAGGGACAGGATGCCGGCGATGAGGACGGCGGTGCCGGGGGAGGTCAGGTAGTTGAACTTGTACATGGCCTTGTAGACGGTGTCCTGGGCCACGACGGGCACGGTCTTGCTGATCAGGGAGTCAAGGCCGGGCCAGGCGAAGGTGATGACCGTGGACTTCATCATGTCCTGCACGGGCTTCAGGCCCCAGATGAAGACCATGGCGGCGAGGATGAGCCAGGGCATCCAGGCGCGGATGACTTCGGCCTGGGAGTAGTTGCAGACGGCCTTGCCGGTGGAGGCGGGCTCGTTGGGGAAGCGCCAGATGCTCTTGGGCTGCCAGACCTTCAGGAACATCCCCAGGCCGACGATGGTGGCGATGGCCGACAGGACGTCGGGCAGCATGGGGCCGACGAAGTTGGACGTCACGAACTGGGTGACCGCAAAGCAGAGCCCGGCGACGAGACACGCGGGCAGCACTTCCATGGAGCGCTTGAAGCCGCACATGGTCACGGACAACCACAGGGGCACGATGATGGACAGGAAGGGCAGCTGGCGGCCGGTGATGGCGCTGATGTGCATGACGTCGAGCTTGGTCAGTTCGGCCACGGCGATGATCGGAATCCCTAAGGCGCCGAATGCCACGGGGGCGGTGTTGGCGATGAGGCACAGGCCCGCGGCGTAGAGGGGGTTGAAGCCGAGGCCCACGAGCATGGCCGCGGTGATGGCCACGGGCGTGCCGAAGCCGGCGGTACCCTCGATGAAGGAGCCGAAGGCGAAGGCGATGAAGATGGCCTGCAGGCGCCGGTCTTCGGTGATGGTGGCCAGGGAGCTCTTGATGATTTCGAACTGCCCGCTCTCGACGGTCATGTTGTAGACCCAGATGGCAGTGACGACGATCCAGACGATGGGGAAGATGCCGACCCCGGCGCCGTAGAGGAAGGAGGATGCGGCCAGCTGTGCGGGCATGCCCCAGATGGCCACCGCCACGATCAGGGCGCCCAGCACGGCCAGGCCCGCGGCGAAATGCCCCTTGGCTCTCTTCACGGCCAGCATGAAGAAGAGAATGTAGAGCGGTATCGCCGCAATGAGGGCGGATCCGACAATACTGTTAAAGGGGTCGTAAACCTGAATCCAATTCATAGAAGCTCCAAATGCGTTAAATGTTGTACCGGATTTTCCCCAAGCCAGAAGCGTTACGGCAAAAGCGATTTGCCGGCCTGCGCGGCCAACTCGTAGACGGGGCCGGGCAGGATGCCGAGCACCAGGAGAACGGCCGCGAAAAGTGTGCCCAGAGCCAGTCCGCTGTTTTTTGCCTCGGACGCGGATGACGGGTCATGCGTGTAGGCATGCCGGACCAGGCTCAGATAGAAGTAGATCGAGATGGCCGTGTTCAGGGCCGCGATGATGACCAGCCAGTCGTAGCCCCGGCCCCAGGCCGCGGTGAGCAGGAAGAGCTTGCCCATGAACCCCGCCGTGGGCGGCAGCCCGACCAGGGAGAACGCGGCCACGGCCAGGACGAAGGCGAAGACCGGGCTGCGCTGGTGCAGCCCGTCCAGATCCGCGTAGCGCATGTTCCGGCCGTCCTTGGAGAGATGGCAGACGACCCAGAAGCAGGTCAGGTTCATGAGGATGTAGACCAGTGCGTAGAAGGAGGCCGAGGCCAGCCCCTCCGCGGTCCCGGCCACGAGGCCGATGATGACGTATCCGGCGTGGGCGATGGATGAGTATCCGAGCATGCGCTTCACGTCGTCCTGGACCAGGGCCGAGAGGTTGCCGAAGGTCATGGACACCGCGCCCAGGACGGCCAGGATGGTCATGCCGGGCTGGCCAGACACCAGAAGCGAGGCCAGGCGGACCAGCACGACCACGGCCCCGAGCTTGGGCAGGGTCGCGGCGTAGGCGGCCGTCTCGTTGCTCGTGCCCTGGTAGACGTCCGGGCACCAGAAGTGGAAGGGGAACAGGGCCAGCTTGTACATGAACCCGGCCATGAACATGATCAGGCCGACCAGGGCTCCGGGGTTGGTGGCGAAGTCCCACTGCTTGGCCGTCAGTTCCGCGAGGAATGTCGTGTGCTGCGACGCGGTGATGTAGGCGAACCCGTACAGGGAGACCGCCGTGGCCGCCGCGCCGAAGAGCACGTACTTGATCCCGGCCTCGGCCGCCCGCTTGTCGCCCGCCCGCAGGGGGATCAGGGCATAGAGGGCGTAGGACGATATCTCAAGTGAGATGTAGATGGTCATGAGTTCCACGGCGCTGGCCAGAAGCATCAGGCCCCATGCCGACAGGCACAGAAGCATGGAATAGTCCGCGCGAACTTTGTCCTTCAGCGTCGCCTGGTCCCTAGAGTTCGTCACGGCGATGAACAGTCCCAGGGCCACGGCCATTTTCATGAATTGGGACAGGGGGTCCACCTGGTAGGTGCCGCCGAAAAGCAGGGCCGACTGGCCGAGGCTCGCCCCCGCCGCGGCCAGGACGGCCAGGCAGCCGACGGGGAGCCAGGTCCCGGCCACGTCCTTGCCCGGTTTCGCGACCACGAGGCAGAAAATCAGGACGATCAGCCCCAGAAGCAGGATTTCAGGGAGAAGCGCGAGGGTCATTGGTTTGCCTCCTTGCCGTTCATCAACGGGGTGTGGGCCAGGTTGATGGGCCTGTACGTAGCCGCGTGCTCGGTCCTGGCCGAGAAATCCGTGAGCAGTTTGTCGATGGACGGGTCCATGACCTTGAGCGTCATGGTCGGCGCCAGGCCGATGTAGAGCACCAAGACCGCGAGCGGCGCGAGGTAGATCCATTCCCGCGGACACAGGTCGGTGAATTTGGCGCCTTTGCTCGGTTCACCCCAGGCCAGCTTCTGCAGCAGGCGCAGCATGTAGGCCGCGGCGAGCATGGCGCCGGGGATGGCCAGGCCGCCGACCAGCAGGCTCTCCTGGAACGCGCCGACCAGGACCAGTGCTTCTCCGACGAAGGAGTTGGTGCCCGGGAAGCCCAGGGAGGACAGGGAGAAGAGTCCGAAGAAGAACATGTATGCCGGCAGGTATTTGCCCAGGCCCATGTTTTCGCTGATCTCGCGGCTGTGGCTGCGCTCGTAGGCCGCGCCGACGAGCATGAAGAGGCCGCCGGTGGTGATGCCGTGGTTGAGCATCTGCATGACCGCCCCTTCCACGCCGCGCTGGCTGAAGAGGAATATGCCCAGGGTCACGAAGCCCATGTGGCCCACGGACGAGTAGGCGATGAGCTTCTTCATGTCCTTCTGCCCGAGGGCTATGACGCCGCCGTACAGGATGGAGGCCAGGGACAGGGCGATCATGAGGGGCGCGAAGGTCACGCAGGCGTCCGGGGTCAGGGGCATGCAGAAGCGCAGGAACCCGTACGTACCCATCTTCAGGAGCACCGAGGCCAGCAGGACCGACCCCGCCGTGGGCGCCTCGACGTGGGCGGCCGGAAGCCAGGTGTGGAAGGGGAACATGGGGCACTTGATGGCGAAGGCCAGAGCCATGGCCAGGAAGGCCCAGAACTGCAGCCTGGGGCTGAAGGTCTTGGTCATCAGTTCCGGGATGGAGAAGGTTCCGCCCGCGGCATAGAAGGCGATGATGGCCACCAGCAGAAGCGTCGACCCCGCCAGTGTGTACAGGAAGAACTTGATGGACGCGTAGCGTTTGTTGGGCCCGCCCCAGACCGCGATGAGCAGGTACATGGGCACGAGCATGGCTTCCCAGAAGAGGTAGAAGAGCACGAAGTCCAGGGCCGCGAAGACGCCGACGCAGGCCGAGGTCATGAGCAGCAGGACGATGTGGAACTCCTTGATGCGCTTGGAGATGTAGTGCCAGGAGCAGAGCACGCACAGCGGCAGGAGGGCCACGGTCAGCAGGATCATGAGCAGGCTGATGCCGTCGATGCCGAGATGGTAGGTCAGCCCCCACTGCGGCACCCAGGAGGCCTTCTCCACGAACTGGAACCCGCCCGAGGCGAGGTCGAAGCCCGCCAGCGGGAGCGCCAGCGCGACCTCCGCCAGCCCCGCGGCCAGGGTCAGCCTGCGGACGGCCTCTTCGCCCTTCACCGCGAGCAGCGCCAGGGAGGCCGCCAGGGGGAAGAAGATGAGTGCGCTCAGGACCGGAAAGGATGATGCTGTCATGGTAGTCCTCGTGTGCAGGTTAGCGGAGCAGGGTGCAGAGCATCGCCGCGGCGCCGATGCCGAAGGCCAGGATCACGGCGCCGCCAATGTAGTCCTGCAGCTTGCCGTTGACCGTCGATGCGGCATGGCGACCGACGCCGCGCACGCGCAGGGCGCTGCCGTCCAGGATGCCGTCGATGACGAGCTGATCGCAGTAGTTGGCTTCCTTGGCGCGTTCCAGCAGGCCGCCCAGGCCGACCTTGCGGTAGATTTCGCTCCACCAGGCGTCGACCACGGCGAAGGGGTACTGGCAGAAGAACAGGAAGATCCTGCCGATCCAGATGTAGAAGAACTCGAAGTCCAGGTTCTGCTTGGCCGCCGGCGTGAGGCGCCCCACCATGAGGGAGAAGCCCAGGCCCGTGAAGCCGAGCAGGATGGAGATCTGCAGCACGTGCCACGGCGTGTAGGGCACGTAGTCGGCCTCGAAGGGCAGCAGCGAGTACAGCAGGTGCGGCTGGATGCCGATGATGAAGCACAATGCCGCGCCCAGGCCCATGGCCACGTACATGTTGGCCGGAATGGGGGTGATGGGCCGGGTCATGTCGTCGGGCTTGGCGTAGAATGCGAAGTACGGGAGCTTCAGTCCGACGGACAGGAAGGTGCCGATGGAGGCCAGTTCAAGCCCCAGCGCCAGCCAGGTGCGGTGCGCCTCGGCCGCCCCGGCGATGACCATGGTCTTGGACACGAAGCCCGAGAAGAGCGGCATGCCCGAGATGGACACGGCCGCGACCATGTACAGCACGAAGACCCAGGGCAGGCGGCGGACCAGTCCGCCGAGCTCCGAGAGCTTGGCCGTGCCCGTGGCGTAGAGCAGCGCGCCCGTGGTCATGAACAGCAGGCCCTTGTAGATGATGTGGGCGTAGGCGTGGGCGCAGGCGCCGTTCAGCGTCAGCTGGGAGGCGATGCCGATGCCGGCGACCATGTACCCGACCTGCGAGACGATGTGGTAGGACAGGATGCGCCGGGCGTTGTTCTCGATGGTGGCGTAGCAGACGCCGTAGATGGCCATGATGGTCCCGCCGATGGCCAGGACCTCGAAGCCCGAGAACCCGCGCAGCAGGACGTACACGGCCGTCTTGGTCGTGTAGGCCGACATGAACACCGCGCCGGTGATGGTCGCCCGGGGGTAGGCGTCGGGCAGCCAGGCGTGCAGGGGCACGACGGCGGCGTTGACGCAGAAGCCGGCCAGGATGAGGTAGTCGTACCATTGGGCCGAGGCCGGGATGATGGCTTCGAAGGCGAAGCTGCCCGTGGCCTGGTGCCGGGTCAGCATGCCCGCCAGGAGCATGAGGCCGCCGAGGGTGTGGAACAGGAAGTAGCGGAAACCCGCTGCCGTCGAGCGGGGGGCGCGGTTCAGCCAGATGAGCATGGTCGAGGCGATGCTCATCAGTTCCCAAAAGAGGAACAGGGTCAGGTAGTCGCCGGCGAAGACGCAGCCGAAGCCGCCCGCCACGTACAGGTTGGCGGCCACGTGCTGGGCCCTGTCCTTGAGGTGCAGGGCGTAGATGAAGCCGATGACCGACTGGATGGCGAAGACGTGGGCGAAGACGATGGACAGCGTGTCCACCCGGCCCGTGGTCAGGATCTGCCCGAGGTAGTGCAGGACCCCATGGGTGCCCGTGGGCATGGTCAGCACCGATGCGACGGCCATGAGGGCCGGGATGGGCAGGAGCCAGCGGTATTTGTCGGTCCTGATGAGCGGGATGAGCAGCGCCGCCATCAGGAAGGGGACGGAGGGGTGCTGGAAGCTAGCGGTCATAGTAGCCCTCCTTCTTGCCCAGGAAGGCGTGGGCGGCCCCCTTGCAGATCCGGACCATCGCGATCGTGGCGACCAGCGCGAACACGGCCCAGTAGCCGGGTTTTTCCTCACCAGCGAAGTGCGGGTGATGGGGATAGATGAGGACGTTCAGCCCGACCAGAAGGACCATGATCCCGTACATGACCTTTTTCCAGAAGCCGGGGTTCTGCCGGGCCCTGCCCAGGAGTTCGCCAAGAGTGCTTGTTTCCACGGCTAGCCTCCGAACTTGGTGAAGACGTTGATGAAGCTGAAGAAGATCTGCGGGAAGAAGCCCAGCAGCACGCTGATGACGGCCGTGATGGTCAGGGGGATGACCATGGTCATGGGCGCCTCGGCGCAGTGGTCGTAGTCCACGGCTGGGCTGGGCGCCATGAAGAAGGCTCTGTAGATGATGGGCGTGAAGTAGCCGGCGTTCAGGATCGTGCTGCCCAGGAGCGCGCAGAGGATGATGACCTGGTGCGCCTGCATGGCCCCATTGATCAGGTACCATTTGGACACGAACCCGCAGACCGGCGGCATGCCGATCATGGACAGGGCGGCCAGGGAGAACATGGTGAAGGTGAAGGGCATCTTGCGCCCGAACCCGCCCATGAGGCTGATCTTCTTGTGGTGCGTGGCCACGTAGATGGCGCCGGCCGCGAAGAAGAGGGTGATCTTGGAAAAGGCGTGGTGGGCGATGTGGGCCAGGCCGCCCGTGACCGCGTCGGGGGTGAGCATGGTCACGCCGATGATGACGTAGGACAGCTGGCTGACGGTGGAGTAGGCCAGCCGGGCCTTCAGGTCGTCCTTGGTCAGGGCGATGATGGAGGCCACGACGATGGTGAAGGCGGCCAGGTAGGCCGTGGGGATGCCCAGGTTCAGGGCGTTCATGGTCTCAAGGCCGAAGCCCGACAGGATGATCCGGCTGACGGAGAAGACGCCCGCCTTGACCACCGCCACCGCATGCAGCAGGGCCGAGACCGGCGTGGGCGCGACCATGGCCGAGGGCAGCCAGTTGTGGAAGGGCATCAGCGCCGCCTTGGCCAGACCTGCGATGTAGAGCATGTAGGTCAGCTGCACCAGGAAGGGGTCGGCGTCGGCCGGGAAGATGCCCTTGACCACGTCCCCGAGCTGGAAGTCGAGGGTGCCGCAGATGACGTAGGTCAGGACCATGGCCGGAAGCAGGAAGAGCTTCGACGTGCCCATGAGGTAGACCATGTACTTGCGTGCGCCGCTGTAGGCCTCGTCGTCCTGATGGTGTGCGACCAGCGGGTACGTGAAGATGGAGATGACCTCGTAGAAGAGGTAGAGCGTGAAGATGTTCGCGCTCATGGCCACGCCCACCGCGCCGAAGATGGCGATGGCGAAGCAGAAGTAGTAGCGCGTCTGGGCGTGTTCGTTCAGGCCGCGCATGTAGCCGATGTTGTAGCTCGTGGCCAGGAACCACAGGAAGCTGGCCACGATGCCGAAGATCATGGTCAGCCCGTCGGCGCAGAGCTTGACGGTGATGCCCGGCAGCAGGGTGAAGACGGTCAGGGTCTTGATCTCGCCGCCGAGCACGCCCGGGACGAGGGAGAGCATGAAGCCAAACGTCAGGGCCGCGGCGACGAAGGAGACCCCTTCGCGGGTGTTCGGGGTTTTGCGGAATATCCAGATACCCAGAGGGGCCAGGCCCGTGACGATGAGGGGGAGGAGGAGTGCCGGTGTGTCCATTTAGTCCCTCAGTGTGGCGATGGTGTCGGTTTCCACGGAGCCGAAGCGCCGCAGCACAACCAGGATGATGGCCAGGACCAGGGTCGCCTCGGCGGCGGCCAGCCCCATGATCAGCAGCGACGAGAGCTGTCCGAGGACGTCGTCGGCCGGGGTCAGTTTGGCCGAGGCGACGATGGACAGGCCCGCGCCGTTCAGCAGCAGTTCGACGCTGATGAGCATGCCCACGAGGGTCTTGCGCTGGACGAGGCCGAAAAGGCCCAGGCCCAGCAGCGCGAGCCCCGCCAGATGAAAGAGAAAGAGCGAGTTCATGCCTCCTCCCTCCGTTTGAAGCCAAGCAGGACGGCCCCGGCCATGGCCACCAGGAGCACCACGGAAATGAGCTCGAAGGCCAGCCCGTAGGTACCCAGGAGCCCCTGCCCCAGTTCCTTGATGCCCGTTTCGGCGGGCACGTCCACGGTCTGCTCGAAAGCCTTGAAGCAGACCGCCACCAGGAGGGCCACCGGCGCGGCCGCGGCCCGGTTGGCCCAGGGCCTGCGCCGGGCCGGAGTAAGCTCCGCACCGCCCCCCCGGCGGGGGGGGAGCAAGATGGGGTAGAAGATGAGGGGGCAGCTGGGGGCGACAGTGATGAGCACCAG
>JANJWV010000153.1 GCA_024709365.1 Desulfomicrobium sp.
TGGCCGAGGGAGTCGTTGACCCACTTGAACTTGTTGAGGTCGATGAGCATCGACGCGAAATGGTAGTCCGGGCGCCGCTTTATGCGCTCCACGGCCCGGCCGAGGCGCTCGCGGAACAGGGAGCGGTTGGGCAGGCCCGTCAGGGAATCGTGGAAGGCCTGGTGGATGATCTGCCGCTCGAACTCCTTGCGCTCCGAGATGTCCTGGTAGACCCAGAAGATGTTGGTCGTGCGGCCGCCGATGCGCACGGGCGAACCCAGGATGTTGACGGGCACGAGGTCTCCGCCGCGGGTCCGGCGCACGGTCTCGCGCTGGATGATTTCGCCGTCCAGCACGCGCCGGCGGACGTTGTTGACTTCCGAGAGCTGGTCCTCGGGCACGATGAAGATCCTGTTGTCCCGGCCCAGCACCTCCTCGCGGGTGAACCCGAAAAGGGTCTCGAAGCCCGTGTTCACCTCGACGATGTTGCCTTCGACGTCCACGAGCACGATGGCCAGGGGCGAGTTCTCGAAGAGCTGTCCGAACAGGGCGTTCTGGCGCTCCAGGGCCGTCTGCATGGCGCGTCGCTGGGTGATGTCCATGACCGTGCCCTCATAGTACCGCACGACACCGTCCTCGTCCTTGACCACCCGTGCGTTCTCGGAAATCCAGATGACGCTGCCGTCCTTGCGGCGGATGGCCGACTCGAAATCGAAGACCTCGTCCCGCTCCTGCAGGATGCGGACGAACTCGTCCCTGCGTCTTGGCTGGACGTAGAGTTCGGCGCTGATGTCGGTGAAGTGGCGGATGAGCTCGTCGGGGCCGTCGAAGCCGTAGATGCGCGCCAGGGCCGGGTTGGCTTGCAGATAGCAGCCCCGGGGCGTGGTGCGGAAGATGCCTTCCACGGCGTTCTCGAAGATGCTGCGGAAGTTCTCCTCGGCTTCGCGCAGTTCGTTCTCGTAGCGGATGCGCTCCGAAACGTCGCGGAACGTGCCGACGTAGAAGCTGTCCTTGACCCCCGGAGACCGGGCGAACACGGCTTCGAGGGTGAACTCCCCGCCGTCGGCGCGGCGGCCCGGGATTTCGGCGCTGGCCCCGGCCAGCAGGGCGCGCAGTTCGGTTTCGGAAATTCCGCCGCCGGCCCCCAGCAGCTCGGGGACCGACATCCCGCGCAGGGTGGAGTCGGGATAGCCGAACACTCCGGCCGCCCCGGCATTGGCGGAGATGATGCGCAGCGTGTCCGCGTCGAAGATCAGGATGGCGTCTGCGGAGCCGGTCACGACGCCCTCCCGCCGGGCGGCGTCGTCGCGGAGGACGAGGGCCGCAGGTTCGCACTGCCGGGGGTAAGATTCACCATTGTCGCGCTCCTCAGGTGTCACATTTCATGGGACGCATCACATGTGCTCCCACAGGGATCACACCGGAAAGCATGTGCGGTGCCAATGGCGACGTCGTTACAACACTTTGGAATACTGTTGTTTTTGTATCGGAGAGCGCGGCGGCGATGGCATTAATGGCAGATGGGGAGGGTAAAGGCTGACAAAATTGCAAAACCGCCGGCGCGTGCGGGGCATGGCGAGGGAACGAAAAAGGGTCTGCAGGCATGTTGCCTGCAGACCCTTGATTTCTATGGTCGGGATGAGAGGATTTGAACCTCCGGTCTCTGCGTCCCGAACGCAGCGCTCTACCAGACTGAGCCACATCCCGAATGAGGAAATGGCATCTACCCAAGATGATTTTCCTTGGCAAGGATTATTTTCATCCGTGCCCCCGTGTTGTCAGCTAGTTGTTTTTCAAATACGAAAACGGCGTGTTCCAACGTCAATGGCTTTGGCGAGGCTGGCCCGGCAGGGGCGGTTCGGCTGAAGAGGTGGGAAGATGACTTCTTCGTTTCATGTGCTGGTGGTGGACGACGAGCCGGCCCTGAGGGAAATCTGCGAGGAGGCCCTCGGCGGGGCGGGCTATCGCGTCACCCTGGCCGCCAACGGGCAGGAAGCCCTGGCAAGGGCCTGCGAGCGCTGTTTCGATCTGGTCATCAGCGACCTGCGCATGCCTTCCATGAACGGCCAGGATCTCCTCACCCAGATCAGGCAGCGCAACATCGACTCGGACTTCCTGGTCATCACCGGCTACGGCACCACCGAGACGGCCGTGGACCTCATGAAGAACGGGGCGGCCGACTACATCGCCAAGCCCTTCGACATCAAGCACCTGCTGCTGCGCGTGCGCTCGGTCATGGAACAGCGCCGGATGCGCAAGGAGCAGGAGAAACTCTCGGCCGTGGTGCGCATGCTCGGCCTGAGCAAGCGCCTGGGCAGCCAGCTCAACCACCTGGCCGTGGTCGAGGAGTTCCTGAGCCATTTGCGCGAGAATTTTTCGCCCGACGCCATCTGCCTGCTCATGCCGGAGATGATGGAGCAAAGACCCTGCCGCATCCAGGGGCGGCTCCTGGAGACGAGCGAGCTGCTGCGCGTCTTCGTGACGAAGCTGTGCGACAAGATCATGCGCCACGGCCGGTCCTACCTGCTGGACCAGTTCACCCTGCGGCAATCCTCCTTCAACACCGCATTTTTCCCGCAGGGCTTCCCGTATTCCGTCATGGCTGTGCCCCTGGACCTGCCGCACAAGCGGGTCGGCGTCATCGCCCTGGTGCGCGACGAGAAAAACGCCCTGTACCGCGAGCAGGACCTGCAGCTTCTGGGCGTCTTCGCCTCCCACACGGCCTCGGCGCTGCAGAACTCGCACCTCTATTCGCGCCTGCGGACCATGAACCAGGACGTGATCCGCTCCTTCGCCCAGGCCGTGGAGGTCAAGGACTACTACACCCGCGGGCACTCCGAACGCGTGGCCGAGTATGCCTGCCGGCTGGCGCGGGCGCTGGGCCTCGGGACCAAGGAGATCGAGCTTTTGAACATGGCCGGCATGCTGCACGACATCGGCAAGATCGGCATTCCCGACCATATCCTGAACAAGCCGGGCGCCCTGACCGAGGACGAGTACGAGATCATGAAGCGCCACAGCGTCATGGGTCGCGAAATCCTCGGGCAGGTGGAGGCCATGAAGGACATCACGGACCTCATCTACCACCACCACGAACGCCTGGACGGCCAGGGCTACCCCGACGGCCTGGCCGGCGACCAGATTCCCTTCCTGGCCCGCATCATCTGCCTGGCCGACAGCTACGAAGCCATGACCTCCAATCGCGCCTACCGGCAGTCCCTGCCCATGGACAAGGTCATGTACGCCCTGGAACGCGGTGCCGGCACGCAGTGGGACCGGGAGCTGACCGTAGCCTGGATGTCCATCGTGGAGCGGGAGAAGCCCGGTTACCCCCAGCAATGACCCCGAAGCCGCACGTCCCGCGGCCGGCGGCGGGCCTGCCGTGCCTGCCGGCCGGACCCGCCGAAGACAGCCGCTCCGCGCGTACATGAACTCGTTCACGCACCCCGAACATCTTCCC
>JANJWV010000160.1 GCA_024709365.1 Desulfomicrobium sp.
ATGCAGGGCTCTGGTCATGCCGAAATCTTCATCAACGGAACGATCGAGGAAATTTGTATCGGAAACCTGAGCCATATGAACGCCTAGGGGCTCATGAAGGAGGATGTCACTGCTCACGACTTCTTTGTCATTCGTAAACACGATAACAGGCCGCATATCAACGAGGATGCCTTCCGGTCCCCGCGCAACCGTTATGGGTGGGACATCACCGGAATCGACGGTAAACTCGCCGATGCCTTCCAGCTTGATCGTGACCCGTCCCTGCTTGTCGTTTCCCAGTTCGACCTGGTCGGAGGAGGCGGCTATGACCAGTTGTTCCCCGAAATTCAGCCGCATCACATCGCCAGCGACGACATTCACATTACGTTTGCCACCGTCCCTTTCACGGATCTGTATCACTGGCATAGGACTTCTCCTGCACTTTTCAATCAAAATATTACATATAATTCTTACCTCATTGTGTATTATATTAATATATTATTAAAATACATAGATATTTACCGTGAAATATAGATACATAATTATAAATAAAATTATAAATATAAAAATTATTGCATAGGTATAAATACTTATACAACAACAAAACTCAAGAGGGGATGACTCTCGAGATATAACAAGAATGAGTACGAGTGCGAAGTACGCGGGAGGCAGGCGAAGGAAAAAGCGCAAGGACAGGCAACGTGCCGAAATTAAAAAGTGTCGTGACAATCTACAGCAGATACTTTACGCCCTCGCACGCCGCCAGGGCGCGGCTCAGGCTGTCCAGAATCTCGCGGGTCTCCAGGCGCATGCGCACGGTGTAGGTCACGTAGGACCCGTTGCGCGAGACGTTGCTGGCCGCGGGCTTTTCCTCGAAGCCGTGGCTGCGGATGACCTCGCAGATGGCGGCGAAGGCCTCGTCGGTGCGCACGGCGATGATCTTGTATTCCCAGTGGAGCGGGAACTCGAGTTCCGGTCGTTTCATTTCGGCTCCTTGTTGACGGATTTGTGCGGGACGGCTAGTCCAAGGGCCAGCGCCCGCGGCCCTTCGGCCCGTGACGAACTCCATGGCCCAGGTTTTTTCGACCGGTCAACCACAATTTTTGGCGAGGTGCGGATGGAATCCATCCGGGAATTGTATCGCATCGGGGCTGGCCCCTCCAGCAGCCACACCATGGGCCCCAAGCTGGCGGCCGAGCGTTTCCGGGCCCGCGTGCCCCAGGCGGCCGGTTTCCGCGTCGTGCTCTACGAGAGCCTGGCCGCCACGGGCAAGGGGCACCTCACGGACAAGGCCGTGACCCAGGCCCTGGCCCCCCTGCCCGTAGAGATCGTCTGGTCCCCGGGCCTGCGGCGCCCCGAGCACCCCAACGCCATGGACTTCATGGCCCTGGACGGCGACGGGAACGTCATCGACTCCTGGACCGTCTTCAGCATCGGGGGCGGCGCCCTGCGCGACGACGACGTGACGAGCCGCCCGCCCGAAGTCTACCCCCTGCACACCCTGACCGAAATCATGGACCTGTGCGCCGAGGAGGGCATGACCTACTGGGAGTTCGTGGCACGCCACGAGGGCGAGGAGATTTGGGACTTCCTGCAGACCGTCTGGGACACCATGCGGGACTGCATCGAGCGCGGCCTGACCACCGAAGGCGTGCTGCCCGGCGGCCTCGGCCTGGCGCGCAAGGCCTGCTCGTACCATCAGAAGGCCATCCTGGGCGGGGCCGAACTGCGCCGCACGGGCCTCCTGGCGGCATACGCCCTGGCCGTGTCCGAAGAGAACGCCGCCGGAGGCACCGTGGTCACGGCCCCGACCTGCGGGGCCAGCGGCGTACTGCCCGCCGTGCTGCGCTACCTCAAGGAGACCATGGAATCCCGCCCGCGGGCCATCCTCCAGGCCCTGGCCACGGCCGGGCTCATCGGCCTGGTCATCAAGAAAAACGCGTCCATCTCGGGTGCCGAGGTCGGCTGCCAGGGCGAGGTCGGCTCGGCCTGCGCCATGGCAGCGGCGGCCGCGGCCCAGCTCATGGGCGGCACCATCCGCCAGATCGAGTACGCCGCCGAGATGGGGCTGGAGCACCACCTGGGCCTGACCTGCGACCCCGTGGGCGGGCTGGTCCAGATCCCCTGCATCGAGCGCAACGCCATGGCCGCGACCAAGGCCATGAGCATCGCGCAGATGGTGCTCCTGTCCGACGGTTCCCACCGCATCCCCTTTGACGAAGTGGTGCGAGTCATGAAAGAGACAGGACACGACCTGCCGAGCCTCTACCGGGAGACATCCCACGGCGGCCTGGCCAAGGCCTACGGCGAACGAAAACGAGGAAACGCATGAAGCCAGAAGAGGAAGATTTCGACGAGCTGCCGTCCGGCAAGGAATCCGACGAGCCCAATTCCCGGGCCAAGGAACTGAAGCTTTTCACCATGTGCCTGAAAAAATTCATCAAGAAGGTTTTTCAGCACATGGTCGCCACGCGCTTTTCAACCTGGAAGGAGCTGGCCATCCACGACCAGGACGGCCTGGCCTACCCCATCTACAACTACGTCATCGACGCGTCCGACGCCAAGCTGCGCAAGGCCTACGATGGCTACGGCCTGGACATCGACGGCGGCATCCTGCTGGCCGACCTGTCCGTGTCCGCCATGCTTGAGGAAGAGGGGTCCATCGGCCTGGAATTCTACCTCTACGAGACCACGTCCATCGTGCCCTACGTGTGCGAGGATTTCGAGGCCGTCGAGAACGAACGGCCGGACATGGCCCACTTCCGCAAGATCAACCACACGGAGTTCGAAGCCCTCTACGACGAACTCAAGCAGCACGGCATCTTCGAGGACCTCTACTACGAGCTGAACAAGTCCATCCTGCTCATCGAGCTGTCCGAACGCGAGGCCCTGGCCCAGGTCAAGAAGGACAGCCTGCGCATCCTGACCGGCATCTTCGCCCGGGCCAAGTCCATCTCCAACCTGAGCACCATCACCAACACCGACATCAAGGAGTTCAAGCTGGATTTCGAACAGGGCGAACGCGCGTTCTCCTTCGTCATCCTGAACGGCCACGATGCGGACAACCTGCCCGTCTACTCCTCGGTGCTGACCCTGCCGGAGTACAAGTCCGTGGCCCAGTACGTGGACCTCGACACGCTCTACGAAAAGCTCCTCAAGGTGCTGCGGGCCAAGAACATCGCCGACCCCGAGACCGTGCTCCACGACGCGTTGCGGCCAAGCGACAGGACCGTCCAGGCCCCTCAGCCGTCCACATTCGGTCAGTAAGCTTCCAGGCGGGGGCTTGCCTTGACCCGCCTCGCGAAACTCCTATACATATGAAGTATGGTTCGTTTCGGCCGTGCATCGCATGGACGCCGGACATTACCGAACACCGAAACCAAAGGAGCGAACAATGCTGAAGCGCAACATGACATGTATCCTCGCCCTCGTTCTGCTTGTCGGGACAGGGTTTCTGGCATCCTGCGCATCCAGCCGGTCGGGGCAGGTCTATTCCCGCGACCAGGCGAGGCAGGAAATGACCGTCAACTACGGAACGGTGCGTGAAGTCCGAAGCGTCCAGATCGAAGGCACCAAGACCGGCCTCGGGACCGTGGCCGGCGGCGTGGCCGGCGGCGTGCTCGGCAGCCAGGTCGGCGGCGGCGCCGGGAGGGTCGTCGGCGGCGTGCTCGGCGCCCTGGGCGGCGCGGCGATCGGCGCCGTGTCCGAAGAAGGCCTGACCAGGAGCAACGGTCTCGAAATCATGGTCGAACTCGACACCGGGCAGATCCTGTCCATCGTCCAGGAAGCAGACGTCCAGTTCTCGCCCGGCGACCGGGTGCGCGTCCTGCGCTCCAGCGACGGTTCGTCCAGGGTCCAGAAGTAGCCAATCCCACATCAAGGAGCACCCGATGGAGCTGACCATCGTCCCGATCAAGAATCCCCAGTCCCTGAACATGATTCTCGGCATGTCCCACTTCATCAAGACCGTGGAGGACGTGCACGAGGCCATGGTCAACACCGTGCCCGGAGCGAAGTTCGGCCTGGCCTTCTGCGAAGCCTCCGACGCCTGTCTGATCCGCACCTCCGGCACGGACCCGGATCTGGTACAGCTGGCCACCGAAAACGCCCAGGCCCTGTCCTGCGGGCACAGCTTCATTCTCTTCATGCGCGACATGTACCCCATCAACGTCGTCAACACGATCCAGAACGTGCCCGAGGTCGTGCGCCTCTTCTGCGCCTCGGCCAACCCGGTCCAGGCCATCGTGGCCCAGACGGACCAGGGGCGCGGCATCCTCGGCGTGATCGACGGCTTCGCCTCCAAGGGCGTGGAGACCGACGAGGACAAGGCCAAGCGCTCCAAGCTCCTGCGCATGATCGGCTACAAGTTCTAGGATGCCCGAAACCCGCACCACGACCGTTCTGGTGGTGGACGACGACGCGTTCGTCCGCGCCACCACCGGCACGGTGCTCAGATCACGCGGCTTCGAGGTCCTGCAGGCCGGCAACGGCCTGGAGGGCCTCGACCTTTTCCGGAGCCGCCGGCCGGACCTGCTCATCGTCGATCTGAAGATGCCGGTCATGAACGGCCTGGACCTTCTCTCGCACCTGTCCGACGTCATCGATCGCGTGCCGGTCCTGGTCATCTCCGGCGAGGGCGGCCTGGACGAGGCCGTCAAGGCCCTGCGCCTGGGCGCCTGGGACTATCTCGTCAAGCCCATCGTCTCGCCCACGGTCCTGAACCATGCCGTGGACAAGGCCCTGGAGCGCGCGGCCCTGATCCGCGAAAACGAGGAGTACCGCCTGGGCCTGGAACGCCAGGTCCAGCAGCGCACCCTGGAGCTGCAGAAGGCCAACCTCGAACTGGAGCATCAATTCCTCAAGCAGCAGAAGCTGGGCATCATCGGCACCATCGCCGGCGGCATGGCCCACGACTTCAACAACATCCTGTCCTCCGTCGTCTTCTCGGCCGAGCTCGTCCGCGGGGCCGTCGAGGCCGGAGAGCCCCCGGACCAGGAAGACCTGGACCGCATCCTGCGCGTCTGCCAGCGCGGCACGTCCCTCATCCGCAGCGTCCTGCACTTCACGGGCAAGATGCACGAGGAATTCACACGCTTCCCCATCCGCGACGCCATGCTCGAAGCACTGGAGATCATCCGCGGGACGACTCCCCAGCACATCGCCATCGAGGCGAGCCTCGACCCCGACCCGGGCGCCCTTTTCGGCGACCCTGTCCATCTGCAGCAGATTCTCATGAACCTGACCAACAACGCCGTGCACGCCCTGGCCGGATCGCCGGACCCGCGCATCGTGATCACGGCCCGCAGGCACTCGGACCGGGATCCGGAGCTGCTGGTCACCGATCCCGACAGCGTGCTGACGGTCATCACCGTGTCCGACAACGGCCCCGGCATCCCCGACGAGGATCTGTCGCGGCTGTGCGAACCCTTCTTCACCACCAAGCCCAAGGACGAGGGCACGGGACTGGGCCTCTTCGTGACCCAGAAGATCGTCAAGACCCTGCGCGGCAAACTGCTTTTCTCCGGCAACGAGGCCGGCGGCCTGACGGTGAGGGTCTGCCTGCCGGCCACCCCCCATGTGCCCGCGGAAAGTCCCGAAGCGCCCGCGCCGCCGGAAATAATGGGCTGCGGCGAACGCATCCTCGTGGTCGAGTCGGACCCCGAAGTCCGGGCCGCGACCTGCTCCTGCCTGACCAGACTCGGCTACGAACCAATCCAGGCCGATAGCCCGAGCAGGGGCATCGAAACCATTGCCGCGCACTCCAGCCGGCTGGACCTCGTGCTGACCGAGGACGGCACAGCCGGACAGGTGGAGGAACTGTGCGCGGCCCTGAACGCGGCAGGATCGCAGGTCTGCGTGGTCCTGGCCTCGGCCTCCCCCACTCCGGGGCTCGCCTTTCGTCCCGGGAGGGTCTGCAGGGTCATTTCCAAGCCCGTGGATATGGGCTCCCTGGGCCGCGCTCTGCGCCACTGCCTCTCCCGCCCTTCCCGCAAAATGTGATACCGGCGCATTGCCTTGGCGGCCCCCGCGTCTTATCAGTTCGCCATACTCAACGACAGGAGAGTTTCATATGGAAAAGACCGACATCCTCATCATCGGGCAGGGTCCCGCGGGGCTTTCAGCAGCCATCTACACGGCCCGGGCCGGCATGCGCACCCTGATCGTCGGCTGCGCCCCCAAGGTGGCGGGCGACTACGAGATCGACAACTACTTCGGCTTCACCGAGACCATCACGGGCAAGGAACTCATCGAACGGGGGCGCGCCCAGGCCGCCAAGTTCGGCGTCGAGATGCGTTGCGACCGGGTGCTGGCCGTACATCAGAACGGGGAACAGAAATTCGTGGCCAAGACCGAGGAAGGCGATATCGAGGCCACGGCCCTCATCCTGGCCACGGGCGTGTCCAGGGTCCGGCCGGGCATCGCCAACCTCGGAGACTACGAGGGCAAGGGCGTGTCCTACTGCGTGAGCTGCGACGGCTACTTCATGCGCGGCAAGCCGGTCATGGTCGTCGGCGAAGCCAATTTCGCGGCCAACCAGGCCCTCGAACTGCTGCAGTACACGCCGAGCGTGCAGGTCTGCACCCAGGGCAAGGCCCCGGAAATGAGCGAGGAATTCCTCTGGCGCCTGCGCGAAAGCGGCATCCCGGTGCTGCAGAAGAAGATCGCGAGTCTGGCCGGCAACGGCGGTCTTGAGCAGGTGGTCATGGACAGCGGGGAGCAGATCGAGGCTCAGGGGCTCTTCATCGCCATGGGCCAGGCCTCGTCCAACGACTTCGCCTACAGCCTGGGCCTCTTGCGCAACGGCCAGTTCATCGACACGGACCGCGAGCAGCGCACCAACATCCCCGGCGTCTTCGCCGCCGGCGACTGCGTGGGCCGCTTCCTGCAGATCAGCGTGGCCGTAGGCGAAGGCGCCCTGGCCGGACGCGCGGCCATCAGCCATGTCAAGGAGAGCCGTCGCGCCAACCTTGACAAATAAGGCCCCGGAAACATAACAAGCCCAAACCGTCACAAGCGGGCCAATAGCTCAGTTGGTAGAGCCCCCGGCTCATAACCGGATGGTCCCAGGTTCGACCCCTGGTTGGCCCACCATCTACACAAAATCAGCCCGCGCAATGCGGGCTTTTTTGCGCATATCCATCAATAATTCCGCATCGTTACTTTCATTATTCATCAAATCCCTTCATTTCTCTGCAAAGTGTGTTAAAATTATTATTGGGGTACGATTTTGGGGTATCGTGCCAAGGGTGGGGTCTTTTTGATAACGTGAACGCGGTATCTGGTGCTTACAGACGCAAACGTTCGAGCGACAAAGCCGGCCGACAAAGCTTATAAAGTTCACGATTCCGACGAGCAGAGCTTGCAGACACTCAGCTCCCTGTCCTTGAACCTAGCCGGACACAGGGCCAGGGCGGTGATCTTGTCCGTAAAAATTTCCTCTCGGCTCTGCGCCGGTAGGGTCAGGTCAGAAGTGCCCTTGTCCACTTCGTAATGGTTGCGCAGCTTCACCTGTACGATGCTGGCGCATCACCTTCATCATAGTGCCCAACATATCGAAAACAAAATAGGAATTGTTTTCCCTTTGGCGCATGTCGTATGCACCTCACCCATGCACGCCCCGAAAAACATCCACGACACCTTCTTCCGGGACGCCATGAGCCGCAGGGAAATTGCTGCGGACTACGTTCGGCAGTACCTGCCCGAAGGAGTCACGAGGAACCTCCTCCTCGACACCATGACCATTTCCAAGGACACCTTCGTTTCTGGCGACCAGTCTCGGCACTACTCGGACCTCCTCTACGAAGTGAAGACGCAAGGAGGAGGCGAAGGACTGGTCTATTTTCTGTTTGAGCACAAAAGCTTCCACGACCGGTTCACGGCACTGCAACTGTTGCGGTACATGGTCGAAATCTGGGAATTGCGCCGCAAGCAGCGCAGAAAATGCACCGCTCTTCCGCTCATCATCCCCGTCGTGGTCTATCACGGCGGGCCCCGACGCACGGCCGCCCGCATCCGGGACCTCGTGACGGCGCCCGACGCACGATGCGCAGCCTTCGTGCCGGATTTCGAATTATCCTTCCAGGATTTCTCGCCTGAAGCCGAAACGGAGATCAAGGGAACCATCGAACTGCGTCTGCTCTGCTCCTGCCTGCGTGCCAAAAATGACCCCACGAGCGTACGGCGCGTCCTGGAGATATTTCACCTCCTGCACGACCTCGGCGACGACGCCTGTGCCCTGCAATGGGTGGCGACCATCTATCGCTACATGGCGGGGACCATGGACATCGATGCAGAGGTCGTGCAGGATATTGCCCACCGGACACTTTCGACGAATAAGAGGGACACCGTCATGACGCTGGCTGAAAAACTGCACCAGAAAGGGCTCATGGAAGGGAAACTGGCAGGGCAGCTGGAGGGCAGGCAGAGTGTTCTGCAACGCCTCCTGGCCAAACGGTTCGGCGACTCCATCCTCGACATCCGACTGCAGGAGCGGCTGCGCTCCGCCACACAGGAAGAACTCGACACATGGGCCGAGCGCATCCTCGACGCAGCCACCATCGACGACATCTTCACCGATTGCGCACCTGACTGAGCCGGCCCGGTCGGAACGAGCCCATTTCAACCGGGAACAAGATCCCGGCGAGCACGACACGAATACGAAACTTGAGATAAATCGCGGGTTGAGCCGCCTGATGGCCTGAGCGGCACCCCCCTCCGGCGTCCATGCCCCCGCCGAACGTCTCCCTCCCGGGCATCTGCGCCGAAGCAGCGGCCGTCTTGATCGTCAGCCCCAACTCACCGAGCCGATCCCGGCGGCAACAGGGAAACGCCCCTGCCGCGTCACGGGGCGATCTCGATGGTCTCAGTCCTCTCCATCAGCGGCCTGGCCGCCACTCCGCCGCAGCTGGTCTTGCAGATCTGGTTGAGCCTGAAGTTCAGCACGTATGTCCCCGGAGTCTCGAAGACCAGGCTGGTTACAGGGTACCCGGGTATGATCCTGGGCATGGGGCCGTCGGGGCTTTCCAGGATGTCCACGTTGATGGCCACGGACTGCCCCGACGGCGGGGTGTAGCCGCCCATGTCGAAGGACGCGGTCATATCCGCGCCCACGGCTCGCTCTCCCGCGAGGACGAGACGGCCGGCCTTCGTTCCTGCAGCCTGGCCGCCGCCGGCGAGGGCCATGCCGGTCATGCCGAGGCACAAAACTGTTATGAAAACGCAGATTCGTCGCATTCTTCCTCCCGAAGCTCGGATTCACCTGCCTTGCTGATACGCCCAAAAAGAAATATGACAATCCGGTGGGTAGACAATGGGTAGAACGCCTTGCCGGAGAAGATCGCCATGAAGACGCCCGTCACGAACGGCCACGAGGGCCTGCTGCGGCTGATCGAAACACACCAGGACTATTTCCTCGAAAGATGGGCCATCCGCATGGAGGCCGCAGGATACCTGCAGCACACCACAGCCAAGCGCGTGGACTGCATGGTCGCCCTGAAGGAATTCCTGCACCCGATCCTGGCCGACCTCGAAACGGGCGGCATTCCATCGGATTTCCCGGAACTGCTCCGCCGCGACAGCGGCTGGGAACGCTTCCTGATCGAATCGTCCCGCCGCCACCGGGCGCGCGGCATCACCTTCGACATGTTCCTGGGGTGCTTCAAGACCTTCATCCACAGCCTCCTCGACGTCATCGAGGCCATGGATGCCGAATACGCCCGCAAGGTCGAGGCGCGCAGGCTGATCCGGCTCTACGGCGACGCCCTCGAAGTGCTCTACCTGCAGGACTGGATCCGCACCTTCCCCGATTTCTCGGACGGCAGGCTCGACGACATGAACCGGCTCCTGACCCTGGAGAAATGCCGCTTTGAAAACATACTGAACGCCACCTCGGACCTCATCCTCGTGGTGGACGCCACCGGGCAGGTGGTAAACATCAACGCCGCGGTCAAGGCCGTCATGGACGAGGCGCGCGTGCTGCATCGACCCATCTGGGAAGTCCTGTCCCTGGAGGGCGACAGCGTCGAGGAACTGCTCCGGTACTACCCCGTCGGCATCACCTGCGAGCTCGCTCCCTTCGGGGAGAGCGCCATCTACAAGATGCAGGTCAACCCCCTGAAGTCCGTAAGCATGGCCAGCGACCAGTACATCTTCGTACTGACGAACATGACCACCCAGGCCCTGCAGCGCGAGACGCTGGAACGCATCGTCGGCGAAAAGACCGAGGCCCTGCGCAGGGAAAAGGCGCAGCTCGAAGAGATGAACATCACCCTGCGCAACGTCCTCAAGAGCGTCGGCCGGGAGCACGAGGAGCACGCCAGCAACCTGGCCGCCAAGGTCAACACCCTCGTGCTGCCTGCCCTGGAGCGCATCGAGTCCGAGAACGACCCGGCCATCCGCAAGGGGTACGTCACCGTCGTCAAGGACCAGCTGACGCGCCTTTTGCCCCGCGACTCCGGCGGCATGCCGCTGCTCCTCAAGCTCACGCAGATGGAGATGAAGGTCTGCCAGTTCATCCAGTCCGGCCATTCCAACAAGGACATCGCCGACCTCCTGAACCTCTCCGTGGAAACCATCCAGACCCACCGCAAGAGCATCCGCCGCAAGCTCGGCCTGCACGGCCGCAACATCAGCCTCTATGCCCATCTCAACACCATGGGTCTGGACGCATCGATGGGTAGTTGAAACTACCCAATATTTACCCTGAATCCCGCCTGTCGGACATGGCATCGCTGACGTACCTGTGATACGGGTACTCTGTACCTCTACTTGTAACCAAGGTACGTCAGCATGTCCGCACTTGCATTTCCCATCATCGAGGCCCTGCGCGACTTCTTCGCCGCATCCGACGCGGACGGCCTGAAGGACGCGGCCGCACGCATCGCCCGGCACGCCGGGATTGAAATCCCTGCCGATACGGACTGGGCGGCGGCCGAATACGAGTTCAACCGCCTCTTCGTCGGTCCGGCCGCAGTGCCCGCCCCGCCCTTCGCCTCAGCCTGGAGCGAAACAGACCGCGCCCTCATGGGCCGCGCGACCATGGAGGCGCGGCAGACATACCACCGCCTCGGCCTGGCCGTGCCCGGCGAGGGCGTCATCCCCGACGACCACCTGGCCTACGAGCTCGAAGCCGTGCTGGCCATGAAGTCCATGCTCGCCGCGCAGGCAGGCGAGCCGGACGCCGGGACCGCGGACCTGAACGCATGGTTCGTCGGCGAGCATCTTGCGCACTGGATCCCCCCCTTCGTCCGCACGGTCAGGGAGCACGCGACCGGCGGCGGCGTCATCGCCCTGGCCGCGGACGCCCTGGCCTCGTGGTTCGAAAGCGAACGCAATTCAACAGCAGCGCCGCGCCGGGGCTGAAGCCCGCGCGGTCGAGGAGGAGTGACATGTCACACACACCGAGTGGATTGAGCAGGCGGCAGTTCCTGAAGGGGCTCTCCGTGGCCGGGGCGGCCTCGCTCCTGCCCCTGCGCCTGCTGATGCCGTACTCCGCCCAGGCGTCCACGGCATTCAACGCCAAGGATTTCGAGGTCTTCAGGAACGCCTGCCCCCGCAACTGCTACGACACCTGCTCCATCAAGACCTTCGTCAAGGACGGGGTCGTGCAGTTCATCGAAGGTGCGCCCGAGTCCACCTTCACGGCCGGCGGGCTGTGCGTCAAAGGCTATGCCTACACCCGCCGCATCTACAGCCCCGACCGCATCAAGTACCCCATGGTCCAGGACGGGCGCCGCTCGGGCAACTGGCGGCGGGTGACCTGGGACGAGGCCATGGACCGCATCGCCAAGAAAATCCTTGAGATCAAGGAGAAGGACGGAAACCTCCTGGGACTGGGGCTGACCAAGTATTCCGGCAACTTCGGCATCACCAACTACGGTGTCGAGGGCATGATGTCGTCCCTTGGCTACACCACCCGCTTCGTCGGCACGCCCTGCTGGCCGGCGGGCATCGACGCCCAGAACTACGACCTGGGCGACATGTGGTGCAACGACCCCGAGGACATGGCCAAATCCCGCTACGTCATCGTCTGGGGCGCCAACCCCGCGTGGTGTTCGGTGCACTCCATGAAGTACATCATGGAGGCCAAGCGGCGCGGGGCCAAGGTCCTGGTCATCGACCCGGTCTTCACCCAGACGGCGGCCAAGGCCGACATCTACTGGCAGCCCAATGTCTCGAGCGACGGCGCCCTGGCCCTGGGCATGGCCCGGCACATCCTGGACCTGGGCCTCGTGGACAAGGATTTCGTCAGCGCCAACGCCGTGGGCTTCGAGGAGTTCGCGGCCTACCTGCGCGAGAACGTCACGGTGGAATGGGCGTCGGACCTGAGCGGCATCCCGGCCGAGCAGATCCGCGAGGTGGCCGAGGAGTTCGCCACGGCGGACCCGGCGACCATCTGGATCGGCTACGGCATGCAGCGCCACACCAACGGCGGCGCCTCGGTGCGCGCCGTCGACGCCCTGGTGGCAATGACCGGCAACGTCGGCAAGGAAGGCGGCGGCGCGCGCTACGGCCACCTGCGCACCTGGGGCTTCAACTACCACGCGCTCATCCAGAAGCAGCCCGAGGGCTCGGTGGGCTTCGTCGGAGGGGGCGGCCCCAAGGGCGAGTTCGACTTCAGCAAGGGCGAGGCGGCCAGCTACACCGACCGCACCTTCAACATCAACAAGACCGCCCAGGGCATCCTCGACGCCAAGGACCCGGCCATCAGGATGCTGTGGGTGTCGTGCAAGAACCCCCTGGCCCAGGACTTCGACCGGCCCAAGCTGGAAAAGGCCTTCGACACCCTGGAGATGGTCGTCAGCGTGGACCAGTTCTTCACCGAGACCGTGGCCAACTCCGACATCGTCCTGCCCGTGACCACCCTCTTCGAGGAATGGACCGTCAACGTTTCCTACTGGCACTACTGGCTCGGCATCAACGAGCAGGCCGTCAAGCCCATGTACGAGTCGAAGTCGAACATCGAGATCGCCTCCCTGCTCTCCAAGAAGATGAACGAGCTGTCCCCCGGCTCCTGCACCTTCCCCCAGGACATCGATACGAAGGACTGGCTCGAGAAGGAGTTCAACCAGGGCATCTACGACTACTTCGGCATCAAGCACTGGACGGACCTGAAGAACGGGCCCGTCAAGGCCAAGCTCGCCTCCACGGCGTCCTGGCACGACATGAAGTTCGGCACGCCCTCGGGCAAGTACGAGTTTCGCTCGGACCTCTGCGCCGAACATGGGCATGAAGCCCTGCCCAAGTACAAGGAAGGCCGCAAGCCCTACGACGAGTTCCGGCTGCTCACTCCGCACACCAAGTTCGGCATCCATTCGCAGTTCATCAACATCGACTGGATGCACGAGTACAACAAGGAGCCCTTCCTCTACATGCACCCGGACGATGCGCGCGCCAAGAACATCAAGGATCTGGACACGGTCCGCGTCTTCAACAAGGTCGGGGAGCTGCGCATCAAGGCCAAGCTGACCCGCAACGTGGCCCCGAAGAGCCTCGTCATCTACGAGGCCTGGTTCGGACGCGGCAACGACTTCAACGTGCAGAACCTCGTGGACGACGAGGCCGCGGACATGGGCGCCTACAAGACCGGCGCGCCCGGCGTGGCCATTCACGGACAGTTCGCCAATGTCGAAAGGGTCTAAGGAGTGATTGCGATGAAAAAACACTACGCATTTCTGGTCGATTCGGAGAAGTGCATCGGCTGCTTCACCTGCGCCATGGCCTGCCGGAATTACTACCATCAGGTTGAGGGCGTGGTCTGGCGGCATGTCTATCCCTTGGGCGAGGGCATCTATCCCCACCGGGAGCGGGCCTTCTTCTCCCTGGCCTGCAACCATTGCGAGAACCCGGCCTGCCTGAACGTGTGCCCTGTCGAGGCCTACACCAAGCGCGAAGAGGACGGGGTCGTGGTCCATCACCAGGAGAAGTGCATCGGCTGCGGCAACTGCATCCGCTCGTGCCCCTACGGCGCGCCGGTCTACAACCCCGTGGAGAAGCGTGCGGAAAAATGCAGCCTTTGCCACGAACGCCTCGACGCAGGCCTCCTTCCGGCCTGCGTGCAGAGCTGCCCCACTGGCGCGCTGAAGCTCGTGGATCTGGCGACAATGGAGCCCGGAAACGAGATTCAATTCCCGGCCGGGTTCCCCAGAAACGAAAAGGTGAACCCGTCCACCCGCTTCATCATGCCCAAAGTGCCGACCCTGGTAAGGAGGTAGCGATGCAATCCATGGAATTGCCACTTGTTCTGTTCACGGTCCTGTCCCAGGCGGCCGTCGGCATGGTCCTCATGAGCGCCGTGCGCGGTTTCGCCGGCCATGAGTCGGGCAGCGCCCGCAACGAATGGACGCTGGTCGCCGGGCTCATGGGCCTGGGCATCGCCGCGTCCCTGTTCCATCTCGGCCACCCGCTGGAGGCGTACCGCGCCCTGGCGCACCTGGAAAAGGCGTGGCTCAGCCGCGAGGTGCTCGCGGCGGGGGCCTTCCTGGCTCTGGCGGCCGGGGCGGCAGCCGTTGGCGGCGGCAGGGGCGCCCTGCTCTGGGGGGCGATGCTGGCTGGACTGGCCACGGTCGTGGCCTCGGGCATGACATACGCCCCGCCCGCGTTCCCGGCCCTGAACAACGCCCTGCCCACGGTCTTCTTCCTGATTTCGGCCGTGGTCCTGGGTGCGGGCTTCGCCAATTGGTTCGCGGGCCCCGGCAGTCAGGCGCTGCTGGCGCGCATCTGTGCGACGGCGCTGGTGACGGGCCTGGTCGTGCGCCTGGCCGTGCCCTGCGTCTGGCTCTCGGGGGGCGAGGTCATGCGCCTGAGCGGCCTGGCCTGGCTCGGCTCACCGCTCTACTGGGCAAGCATCGCCGTCTTGGCAGCCTGCCTGGGCGTGCTCTGGAAGAACCGGACCATCCCTGTCTGGCTCCCCATCCTGGCCCTGCTGGGCGAACTGGCCGGCCGCGCGGCCTTCTTCGCCGAAACGGTCCACACGGCCGTGAACATCGGAAACCTCTACTGATTCGACCGGGGCGGGGCGGCATCGACGACCCCGCCCTTATGGGCTTCCCTGCCATCCTGAGCCAGCAAGATTGAAGTCACCATTCGGTGCATTCTCCGCGCTGCGCGGTGCATCTCTCCGGCATGCATCCGGCCTGCCCGGACCGTGAACTCGGTTAAATCGGGGTTTTCATGCCATCTGCCTCTTTCTCTCATCAGTAATTTTCTGTATCTTTGTCATACAGTCTGAGGAGTCTTCACTACGCCGCTTTCGCGCGCCCTGGGGGGACCTGCCGGGGTCGGGATATCGCGAGGGCGAACGCTCCGACTTCTGGGGACTGAGCGGCATGAACGAGTCATCTAAACCATCCACCATTCGGAGGCGGAAATGAAGAACATCCCAATTCGCGTGAAACTGATCGGCGGGATTCTGACCCTGCTGGCGGTAGTGTGCGCAGGCCTGGGGTATATCGCCTACAACCGGGCCATGCAGGCAGTCCGGGGGCAGGTGGAGGAAAACATCACCCTGACGGCCAAAAGCGGCGCCAATCTGGTCCGCAGCCGCCTGGACTATCACCTCGCGGTCATGCAGGGCATCGCCAACAGGCACGTCGTCAGGTCCATGGACTGGGAGCAGCAGCGGCCGGCCCTGGAAAACGAAACGGCCCGGCTGAAATACCTCGGCATGGGCGTCGTCTCCGCCGACGGCCAGGCCATGTACCCGGACGGCAGCACCACCAACGTGGGCGACAGGGCGTATTTCAAGCAGGCCATGGCTGGCGAATCGGTCTTCTCCAGCGTCATCATCAGCAAGGTGACCAACTCGCCGGTCATCGTCCTGGCAACGCCGATCAAAGGTGATGGCGGCAAAGCCCGCGCCGTGCTCATCGCCAGGCTCGACGCGACCATGCTGAGCGAAATCACCGACGGCATCAAATACGGCCAGACCGGCTACTCCTACATCATCGACGACAAGGGCGTCCTCATCGCCCACGCCAACCGCCAGTTCGTCCTGGATCAGAAGAACTTTCTCGAAGAAGGCAAGACCAAACCCGAATACGCGACCCTGTCGGCCATGCTGCAGCGCATGGTCAAGGGCGAGTCCGGTTTCGAACAGTACCCGTTCATGGGCAAGGACCGCTTCTTCGGATTCGCGCCCATCGAGGGAACCGGATGGTCCATCGCCGTGGGGGCCATGCAGGACGACGTGCTGGCCGCGGTCTACCAGATGCGCTGGATGATCGCCCTGGCGTCCCTGGTCTTCTTCGCCATCGGCATCGGCATGGCCCTGATCATCAGCCGCATGGTCCTGCTCCCGGTCAGGAGCTGCGTGCATCTGCTCAAGGACATCTCCGAAGGCGAAGGCGACCTGACCAAGCGCCTGCCCGTCGAGACCCGGGATGAAATCGGGCAGTTGGCGCAATACTTCAACACCTTCGTCGAAAAGCTGCAGCGCATCATCTCCGAGATCGCGGGCAACGCCCAGACCGTGGCCTCCTCGGCCACGGAGCTTTCGGCCGTGAGCGGGCAGACCACGCAGAACGTGCGCTCCCTGTCGGCCAAGACGTCCACGGTGGCCACAGCCGCCGAGGAGATGAGCGCCAACATCGCCTCGGTGGCCTCCGGCATGGAAGAGACAACCGCCAACCTTTCCTCCGTCGCCGCGGCCACGGAGGAGATGACCTCGACCATCGGCGAGATCGCCGGCAATACCGAACGCGCGCGCGGCACCACGGACAGCGCGGCGCAGCAGGTGGACAGCTTTGCGGGCGTGCTGCGGGACCTCGGGGCTGCGGCCCAGGAGATCGGCAAGGTCACGGAAACCATCGCCGCCATCTCCTCCCAGACCAACCTCCTGGCCCTCAATGCGACCATCGAGGCGGCCAGGGCCGGAGAGGCGGGCCGCGGCTTCGCCGTGGTGGCCAACGAGATCAAGGAACTGGCCCAGAAAACGGCCGAGGCAACCAAGGACATCCGCGAACGCATCGGCGGGATCCAGGCCGCCACTGGCAGCGCAGTGAGCGACATCGGGCAGATCGTGCAGGTCATCGGCGAGGTCAACACCATTGTCACGGCCATCGCCGCGGCCATCGAGGAGCAGTCCGCCGTGACCCGCGAAGTGGCCGAAAACATCTCCCAGGCCACGCAGGACGTACAGGACGCCAACAGGCGCTCCTCGGAGATGACCGCCGTGTCCAGGGACATCACGCGCGACATCACGTCCGTGGACGCCATCACGGGGGACATCCGCGGCGGCGGCGACCAGGTTCAGGCCAGCGCCGAGGAACTGTCCAGGCTGGCCGAACAGCTCAAGGGGCTCGTGAGCCAGTTCAAGGTCTAGGCGCCACGGCTGGCTCGACGCGAAGGAAGTCGCGGGCGTCCGGACAACGAGGCAGAGCGGGAGCGCAAGGCCGTCTCCCGCTCCGCGACACGCCGAGCCGGCAGAATGGCCTTGCGCCTGGACCGACAGAGACGTTTGAGGCCGTGTCGTTTTTCGAAGCGCGTCCACTGCGGAATATTTTCGCAGCACCGATTCTCCAGACCCTCAACTTGTGACGCAGGAGACTGAAATGTTAGGAAGGTTCCGCATCCGCGCGAGACTGTTCGTCATTCTCGGCATCAATGTCGCCCTCATCGGCATCATGGGTCTGGTGGCCTTCTTCATGGCCACCTCGATCAACGGCAAACTCAGTCTGGTGCTTCAGCGCGACCTGCCGGGGGCGAGCGTGCTCCTTGAGGCGGACCGCGATCTGCACCAGATGCTCCTGGCCGAAAACGGCATGCTGCTGAGCGCCCCGGGCACGCCGGAGTACGAGAAACACATGCAGGCCTACACCGAGAACATGCAGCAGGCCGACACGAGACTGGGCAAGTTCATCGAGATCTCGTTCTCCCCGGAGAAAAAGGCCCTGGTGGACAAATACCGCGCGGACCGGGCGGCCTGGGAGGAGGTATCCAAAAAGATACTCGCCCTGCGCAGCCAGGCCGGCCAGGAGAGCAGCCCCGAAGCGGTCGCCCTGGCCATGACCGAGGGGATCGAGAAGTTCGACACCATGCGCGACCACATCAACAAGCTGACGGAGATCGTCGATAACGACGCCGCCACGGCCGGCAAGGAGGCCGAGGCCGCCTTCTCGCGCCTGAAGATCATCCTCGCCGTCATCACCTTCGGCAGCATCCTCATCGGCGGTGCGCTGACCGTCTTCATCGCGGGAGGGATCACCACGCCGCTGCGCCGGATGATCGTCATGCTCAAGGACATCGCCGAGGGCGAAGGCGACCTGACCAGACGGATCGAGGACCGCTCGGGCACGGAAACCCAGGAACTGGCCGAATGGTTCAACCAGTTCGTCAGCCGGGTCCACAGCATCATCAAGGACGTGGCCCACAACTCGAGCCAGGTCACCGGCGCATCCAGGAACCTGCTGGCCCTGGCCGGAAGCCTGAACTCCTCGTCCCAGACCATGACCCGGACCTCGAACACCGTCGCCGCCTCGGCCGAGGAGATGAGCGCCAACATGAACAACGTCGCGGCCTCCATGGACCAGTTCACCGTGAACATCGGCACCGTGGCCACGAGTTCCGAGGAGATGAGCGCGACCATCGCCGAAATCTCGGCCAGCACCGGCAAGGCCAAGGAGATCACCGGTCAGGCCGTCACGGCCGCGGGCAAGGCCACGTCGCAGGTCAGCGAACTCGGCGCCGCCGCCCAGGACATCGGCAAGGTGACCGAGGCCATCTCCGCCATTTCCTCCCAGACCAACCTCCTGGCCCTGAACGCCACCATCGAGGCGGCCCGGGCCGGGGAAGCGGGCAGGGGCTTCGCGGTCGTGGCCAACGAGATCAAGGAACTGGCCCAGCAGACCGCCCAGGCCACCGAGGAGATCAGGGGCAAGATCCAGGGCATCCAGCGCACCACCAGCCAGACGGTGCTCGAGATCGGGCAGATCAGCAGCGTCATCGGCGACGTGGACGCCATCGTCGGCAGCATCGCGGCCGCGGTGGAAGAGCAGTCCGTGACCACCCACGACATCGCCGAAAACGTCGGTCAGGCCTCCACGGGCGTGCAGCAGGTCAACGAGAACGTGGCCCAGGCGGACACGGTCATCCGCGGCATCGCCCGGGACGTGGCCTCGGTCAGCGCCTCGGCCGGCGAGGTGGCCACCACCGCGCGGTCCATGCACGAAAACTCCGAGACCCTGGCCGGCCTGGCCGGCAATCTCGACAGCATGGTCAGCCGGTTCAAGATCTAGGTCCGTCAGCTAGGAAACACGAAAATACGAAAGCGGCGAGGGAAAGCCCAGTCCTCCCCCTCGCCGCTCACTTCGGGCGATCTGTGCCGCCACCGGGACTTCCGCGCACGTATGCAGGGTACCTGCGTGATTGGCGGACGCGCCGAAATCAGGAACGCTGCGCCCCGGGACGGGACCCCGCGCTTGCGCGCACAGAACACGCCCGCTCCCGCCGTACGGTCACAACATCATCCCCAGCCTCCAACACGCCGACGTATTCATTGATTTCCACGCCGAAACGAATCGCGATCATGAGCGCATGAGACGCTTGCGTCTCGATCAAACGTTGCCGGAAGTCGTCGACCCTGGCGGAAAGGTGTATGGGGACCATCGCCAAGCACCGCTTTCAGCAAACGTCCTGTCCATGAAAATGAGGCGCCTGCAACGCCATCATAGCGGGCAGTATATTCGACGCATGAGGCCGTGCGGCATGGCTGCGCCGAAGCGTCTCCAGCGGGCTGAAAGGGCATCAAAATGAGTCACAATGATACATTACGTATCAAATCGACACACATCACTCATTCGATCCGGCATGAGTTTTATTAAAATATTCACATTATTTTAAGTAGTTGTTTGTTATTTACCCAAACGCAACCGGAAGGACAAATCACTTGTACTACAAATAATGTCAGACAATTAGCGATCAAAAACAAATTATGCCTACAAATGGCACAAATCATGCTTTCGACACCAGTCTCGCCGCAATCAATATGCAAAACACATCAACACAGCAGGATAATATATATAATTTATACACATATATCAAAAATAAAATCAAATCCGTATCCAGAACAATTTTTCTTTGCTTAATAATCAAATCTGAAACTTTTATCATTCAAATAAAATACACGAAATCCACCTACTCAACCCATTATATAAATTAGACTGCACCTATCAACGGAGATAAACATGAAATTTGTATCTGTTCGCACCAAAATAGCCGGCATAGCCGGCATCTGCCTGCTCGTTTCCTCGGCGGTCCTGGTCGGATACAGCGTGTATTCGGCGCGCGCGAACCAGGAACTGGTCAATACCCGCGTCTCCAGGCTGATCGAGAGCCGGTCCCTGGACGGGCTGAAAAACCTGGCCGGAAACTACGCCGGCAAGATCCAGGCGGAATTCGACGTGGCTCTGGACGCGGCGCGCACCATGGCCGACACCTTCATGCTCTCCAAGGACAAGGACAGCGCCGGCCTGGTCCTCGGCCGGGACCAGATCAATGGCATTCTCCTGAAGGTTCTGAAAAACAACCCCAACTTCAACGGTTCCTATTCCTGCTGGGAACCCGACGCCCTTGATGGACGGGATGCCGAGTTCGCGACGGGCCGGGACGGCAACAACAAGGTCACGGGCCGCTTCACCCCGTACTGGAACCGCGACGAAAACGGAAACATCGCGGTCCAGCCCCTGGTGGAATACGACACCATGGACCGCCACCCCAACGGCGTGCTCAAGGGCGGCTGGTACATCGGCCCGCGCGAGAACCACACCGAAAGCGTGCTCGACCCCTTCCCCTACATCGTGCAGGGCAAGCAGGTCTGGCTGACCACCCTCTCGGTCCCGATCCTGGTCGACGGCGCCTTCCTCGGCGTGGCCGGCACGGACTACAACCTCAATTTCGTTCAGGAAATGGCGAAAAATGTCGACAAGGAACTGTTCGACGGCCGAGGGGCGGTGACCATCGTCAGCTACCAGGGTCTCGTCGTCGCCGACAGCGAGAAGCCGGAACTCATCGGCTCCACCATGCAGAACATCATCGCGGAAGGATGGGAAAAGGATCTCGGCGAGATTCAGGCCGGAAAAAGCGCAGCGACCATCGACCAGGCCAAGGGGCAGTTCGTGGTCTTCGCCCCCATCCCCCTGGGGCGGACCGGCAAACCGTGGTCGGTCATGATCCGCGTCGACATGGCGACCGTGCTGGCCGACGCCATCGACCTCGACAGGGAGCTGAGCGCCGCCGGGCGTAAAAGCGTGGCCATGCTGGCGGGCACCGGTGCCGGAACCACGATTCTGGCTATCGCGCTGCTCTGGTACGCGGCGGGCGGCATCGTCCGCCCCATCCGCAGCACGGTCGAGGTCCTCAAGGATATCGCCGAGGGCGAGGGCGACCTGACCAGGCGCCTGGAGATAAAGGCCAACGACGAAGTCGGCGAAATGGCCACGTGGTTCAACCTGTTCATGGAAAAACTGAGAGAGCTGATCGGCCAGATCGTGGACGACGCGGGCTCGCTCAACACCGCTTCCGCTTCCCTGTCCGACATCGCCAGGCAAATGAAGGAGGGAGCCGAATCCATGGCCGAGCGGTCCCGCACCGTGGCCACCGGCGCAGAGGAGATGGACGGCACCATGGTCGGGGTCGCGGCGGCGTGCGAGCAGGCCGCCATCAACGTCAACATGGTGGCCACGGCGACCGACGGCATGAACCTGACCGTCAGGGAGATCGCCAAGAAAACCGAAGAGTCGCGGACCATCTCCGAGTCGGCGGTGCTCAAGGCTGGTGAGGTCTCGGACAAGCTGGGCAACCTGGGGCAGAGCGCCCTGGAAATCAGCAAGGTCACGGACGTCATTTCCGCCATCTCCTCCCAGATCAACCTGCTGGCCCTGAACGCCACCATCGAGGCGGCCCGGGCCGGCGACGCGGGCCGGGGATTCGCCGTGGTCGCGTCCGAAGTGAAGGAACTGGCCAAACAGACGGCCGACGCCACGCAACTGGTCCAGAGCCAGATCAGCAAGATCCAGGTCTCCACCGAGGAGACGGTTTCCGAAGTGGCCCAGATCCTGGGTATATTCAAGAACGTCAGCGAAAACGTCGCCTCCATCGCCCATGACGTCGAAGGACAGGCCGCCACCACGCAGGAGATCGCCGACAACATCACGCAGACATCGGCAGGCATCCAGGAGGTCAACCTGAGCGTCAGCCAGGGTTCCGGGGTGGTGCGCTCGATTACCACCGAGATCAACAACGTGAACGGGTCCGTGCAGGAGGCGTCCGTTTCCATCGGCCGTGTCAACGACAGCGCCGGGGAGCTGTCCGGCCTGTCCGGCAAGCTGCAGGAACTCGTGGGTCGTTTCAAGATCTGAGGATCAGCCGGCGCTTCGCGGACACTCCTGCGGACGGCGGTGTCCGCGAAGCGCCATCAAGAAGTCCGGCAACAGCCTGATCAAGGTTGTCACCCCGGCAGATGATTTTCCGGCATTCGCCATCCTGAACCGGAGGGAAGGGCCCGCATGAGCCCCCCCTCCGCCGCTCTTTCCGCTTTACGCCATTCCCTGGTTCATGGAATGAAAGCAGCATGTCAGGCCGTCATCCCGGAGGTTCCATGGGCATTCGCCACAAGCTCCTCATCCTGTTGCTGCTGATTTCCCTGATCCCCCTCCTGGCCGTCGGGGTCGGGATCAAGAGGGACCTGGCCCGGCTGGGTGAGGAACTGGCCGCGCGCAGCGCCGCGGTTCTGATCCGCAAGGCCCACAGCGGCCTGCAGCGCATCGTCGAGGACCACGCGCGCATCCTGAGGCGCGAAAAACAGCTCCTCGAATCCAGCGCGCTCTTCATGGCGTCCAGGGTCGAAGGCATCATCTACGGGCACGAACACTCCACCACGGACCAGGAGTTCACGGCGACCGCGGACGAGATGCGGACCGCCGGCGAAGCCTACTACTTCCTGCACATGCACGGCCGCCAGAATCTCGATGTCGACTTTGACGACCTCGAAACGCGGCCGGGCATCGCCCCACCGCCGGGCCTCGACGAATCGGCCGTGCGCGGCATGCTGCTGCCGCTCATGAAGCGGATGAAGTTCCGCTACCCCGAGCTCGTGCTCTGGGTCGACATGACCCTGGCCGACCGCACGGGAATCACCTACCCCAGATCCACATCGGACCGTTACGTGCGGGAGCCCCTTTACGAGACTTCGCCGTCGCGCCTTCCCGACAGGGTCGTCTGGTCGCGCCCGAAGACGGATGCGCGAACCCGTCTGCTCGTCTTCAACGTCACGGCCCCCATCAAGGATCCCGCGGGGAAGATCCGGGGGGAGATCACCATCGTGGTCCCCATCAGCGCCCTGCTCCACAAGGGCATGCACCTCGACATCTATTCCGACAACGCCGTCTCGCTGGTCGTCATCCCCGAGGACGGACCGGCGGCCCTCGGCGGCCGACTCAAGGTCATCGCCCAGGAACAGGACCAGGAGTCCATGCGCGATCACTGGCGGACGCCCGAGAGGGACACCTGGCTCGCATCCGGCGATGCCGGGCGGTACGCCATGATGATGGACACCCTGCGCGGCGCCAGCTCCGGCGTGACGGACATGCCCCACGCCGGGCGCGACACGCTGTGGGCCTACGCCCCCGTTGAGCCCGGGGGGACGTCCCTCGTCATCCTGGTCCCCAAGGCCGACGTCGTGGCCCAGGCGCAGACGGCCAAGGCGTTCATCCTCGGCCAGATCGGCAATCACGACAGGAGAATGGGCCTGACCGTCCTGGCGGTGGGGCTGGTCGTCATGTACCTGGCCTTTTTCCTGTCGAAACTGTTCACGCGGAAAATCTCGTCGCTGGCGAACGCCGTCGGCAGGGTCGCCGGGGGCGACTTCACGGCGCGGGCCGAGGTGCGCGGCAACGACGAAATCGAACGCCTGGGCCGGGCATTCAACGGCATGGTGCCTGAACTCAAGGAACGCATGGCCATCAAGAACGCCCTCGAAGTGGCGCAGCAGGTCCAGCAGAGCCTCTTGCCCGCCGAAAGCCCGCATTTCCACGGACACGACATCGCCGCCCTGAGCGAGTACTGCTTCGAAACCGGCGGCGACTACTTCGATTTCATCCCGCGCCGGACCGGCGACGGCGAAAGCCTCGTCGTCGCGGTCGGCGACGTCAGCGACCACGGCATCCCCTCCGCCCTGATGATGGCCTCGGCCAGGGCGTACATCCGCAGCCACGCGGCCTCGGACGAACGACTGGACGTCGTCGTACGGCGGGTCAACGAGCTCATCTCCGACGACATGCACCAGACGGGCCGCTTCATGACCCTGTTTCTGCTGGAATTGACAGGCCACGGCGCCGTCCGGTGGGTCAGGGCCGGGCATGACCCTGCGCTGCTGTACGACCCTGCAGGCGACAGGTTCGAGGAGCTTGCCGGCGTCGGACTCCCCCTGGGCGTCATCCGCGATGCGGAGTTCGAGCTGCGCGAGCACCCGCGCCTGCGACCCGGCCGGATCATCGTCATCGGCACGGACGGGATATGGGAGACGACCTCCCCGGAAGGCGTGATGTTCGGCAAGGAACGGTTCAAGGACGTCATCAGGGCCAATCGGAACGCCGATGCGGCCGGCATGGTCCGCGCCATGGTCGCGGCCCTGAACGAATTCCGGGGCGCCGCCAAGAAAACGGACGACATGACCGTCGCCGTGGTGAAAATCCCGCCGGAAACGCCCACCATGCCATAATCGCACGACAGGAGGTCGTGCGGAAAAAGCTCCCACTGATCGATGGACGGGATGAATTCACCAGGCCAAGGAAACACTCAACGCGCCGCCATTGACAGCTTCCACGCTTGGCCTTATAGCCAAGCATAAATCAACACGCCTGCGACGGAAGACACGATGCAACCGCTTTCCCAACCCACCCCGCCCGACTTCGAAGCCCGGGCCCGCATCCTGAAGGCCCTGGCCCATGCCTCGCGCCTGCTCATGGTCGACGAACTTTCGCGCGGGGAGCGGTGCGTGTGCGAACTGCGCGAACTGGTCGGGCACGACCTTTCCACGGTTTCCAAGCACTTGAGCGTGCTCAAGGCCGCCGGCATCGTCGAGGACGACAAGCGGGGCAAGCAGGTCTACTACCGCCTCAAGGTCCCGTGCGTGCTGAACTTCTTTCACTGCCTGGAAGGCGTTCTGGCGGGCAGGAAGTAATTTTTTTTGCGTTTACATTTGGCAAATCAACCAAGCGTGAGACCCGAATACCCATGAAGTGCACCACTTGCGAGTCCTCAACCTCGTCGCGATTCCCGCTGAAATACATCCTGGCCGGCCTTGGGGCGCTGGCCATCTGGTACGCCCTGTACAGCCGGCTGCTCCCCTTTTCGGAGTGGCTGATCTTCAAGGCAGTCGGGATGGACCAAAGCAGCCGCCTCGCCCAGGCGCTGCAGTTTTTCGTCTATGACACGCCCAAGGTGCTCATGCTCCTGACCCTGGTCGTGTTCGCCGTCGGCATCCTGCGCTCCTTCGTGACCGTGGCCTGGACCCGGCGTGTGCTGGCCGGCCGCCAGAGCCTCGGCAACGTGCTGGCCGCCGTGCTCGGCATCGTCACCCCGTTCTGCTCCTGCTCGGCCGTGCCGCTGTTCATCGGCTTCATGACCGCCGGCATCCCCCTCGGCGTGACCTTCTCCTTTCTGATCTCCGCGCCCATGGTCAACGAGATCGCCCTGGCCCTGCTGTACGGCCTGCTCGGCTGGAAGGTCGCCGGACTGTACCTGGTCACGGGCCTGAGCGTGGCCATCGGCGCCGGCTGGGTCATGGGCAGGATGAATCTGGAGCGCCACGTCGAGGACTGGGTCCTGCAGATCCGAGCCGGGGCGGCGGCCGAACCCGACGAGCGCATGACCTGGGCCGGACGCATCGAGTATGCCGCGGATTCGGTGCGTGAAATCGTCGGCAGGGTCTGGAAATTCATCATCCTTGGCATCGCGGCGGGTGCGGGCATCCACGGCTACGTGCCCGAAGGCCAGCTGGCCGGCATCATGGGCGGTGGCGACTGGTGGTCCGTGCCCCTGTCCGTGCTCATCGGCATTCCCATGTACTCCAACGCCGCCGGCGTCGTGCCGGTCGTCGAGGCGCTGCTCGGCAAGGGCGCGGCCCTGGGCACCGTGCTCGCCTTCATGATGAGCGTCATCGCCCTGTCGTTTCCGGAAATGGTCATCCTGCGCAAGGTGCTCAAACCCCGCCTCATCGCCGTGTTCGTCGGCGTGGTCGGGTCAGGCATTCTTCTGGTCGGATATCTGTTCAACGCAATCCTGTAAGATACGGAGAAAAGCCATGAAACACGTTCAGGTTCTGGGCCCGGGCTGCGCCAAATGCGACGAGACCGCGAAAGTCGTCCAGGAGGCCATCGCCGAAAGCGGAGCGGAGGCGTCATTCGAGAAGGTCACGGATTTCGGGGTGATGGCCAGTCTCGGTGTGTTCACCACCCCGGCTGTGGTCGTTGACGGCCAGGTCAAGGTCGTGGGCAAGGTGCCCAAGAAGGCCGATGTCGTCGCATGGCTGTCCGCCTAGCCTCTCTACGCCAATGCGATCCCCCGAGAATGCGGCCTTCACTCCAAATGAAGGCGGCACACGATTTCGTAATCCGCAGTGCAGGACATGTCAGAAAAATCTTCACATATAACGGGACAGATATGCAGTCATTCCGCCTTCTCATCTTCTTCATGTTCCTCGCAACGGTGGGTCAGGCCCAAGCCGCGCCTTCTCCGCTTATTTCAGGTGCCCCGCAGGATGTCCCGATCAAAGGCATGGTCACCATGGTGGACATCGGCGCCAAGGCCTGCATCCCGTGCAAGATGATGATCCCGGTCATCGAATCCCTGTCCGAGGAGTACGAAGGCCGGGCCGGCATCGTTTTCATCGATGTCTGGAAAAACCCGAAGGAGGCCGAAAAGTTCGGCATCCGCGCCATCCCGACCCAGATATTCTATGACAAGGACGGCAAGGAGGTCATGCGCCACGAAGGCTACTTTTCCAAAGAGGAGATCATCAAGGCGCTGACCAGACTCGGGGTGGAATGATGGACCAGTTCCTGATCCTCATCCACGAATGGATGGGGTCCGGGGTGGGCCTGGCGGCTTTGGGCTGCTTTTTGTGGGGAGTGGTCAGCGTGCTCTTCAGCCCCTGCCATCTGGCCTCCATCCCTCTGATCGTCGGCTACGTGGCGGGCCAGGACAAACTGGTGGAAGGCCGGCAGGCCGCCCTCTACGCAGGCCTGTTCACGACCGGGCTGTTCCTGACCATCGCCGCCATCGGCGTGATCTGCGCGTGGCTCGGACGGATGCTCGGCGACGTGGGTCCGTACTGGACCATCGTCGTGGGGCTCATTCTCCTGTGGGTGTCCATGGACATGCTCGGCGTGGCCACGTGCTCCATGGGCGGCAGCCTCATGGGCCGCTTCAGGCTGCGCGGCATGGGCGGAGCCTTCGTGCTCGGCCTGGCCTACGGAATTCTGTCCGGCTCCTGCACCTTCGGCTTCATCGCCCCCATCCTGGCCGTCATCACGGTCCAGGAAAAAATCATGACCGGCATCCTGCTCATCGTCCTTTTCGGCCTTGGACACTGCATCCCCATCGTCATCGCCGGAAGTTCCACGGCCCTGGTCCGCCGCCTCATGGCCAACGCTTCGTGGCAGCGCGGAGGCGCGGCCTTCCGACGCCTGGCGGGGATTCTCATCGGACTCATGGGCGTCTATTTCATGGCCAGACCGTTCATTTCCGTCTAGCGAATTCAGGTTACCCGACACCACGCAACCTTGCCGACGGCCATGCACCCATTGACTTATCCGCCTATGCGGATATGAACATGACCATGGAACGCACTGCCGAAACACTCAAAGCCCTGTCCGATCCCACCCGTCTGCGCATCGTCTCCTTGCTCCGCCACGGCGAACTGTGCGTCTGCGACCTGAAGGAAGCCTTGCAGATTCCTCAGTCCACCGTGTCCAGGCACCTGGCCTGCCTGAAGAACGCGGGCTGGGTTAAGGCACGCCGTAGCGGGAAGTGGATGCACTATCTCCTGCTGGAAGAAGTTCCGCCGCTCCAGTCGCGAATGGCGGAAATCCTCAAGGAAGAGCTCCCGCTGATCGCCGTCTGCCAAGAGGACGACCGACGATACTTTGCCTATCTCGCCGTCAAGCCGTCGCAATCCTGTGACCGATAACCCTTAGAGAGGCTCCCATGACCGAATCCGTCATCCGCAAACTGTCCTTTCTGGACCGCTACCTGACCCTGTGGATCTTCCTGGCCATGTTCGTCGGCGTAGGGCTGGGCTATCTGGCCCCCGGCGTGAAGGATGTGATCAACGCCTTCCAGGTCGGCACCACCAACATCCCCATCGCCATCGGCCTCATCCTCATGATGTACCCGCCCCTGGCCAAGGTGAAATACGAGGAACTCGGCCACGTCTTCCGCAACGGCCGCGTTCTGGCCCTGTCCCTGGTCCAGAACTGGGTCATCGGCCCGATCCTCATGTTCCTGCTGGCCATCGCCCTGCTGTCCGGCTACCCGGAATACATGGTCGGCCTCATCCTCATCGGCCTGGCCCGCTGCATCGCCATGGTGATCGTCTGGAACGACCTGGCCAAGGGCGACACGGAATACTGCGCGGGCCTGGTGGCCTTCAACTCCATCTTTCAGGTCCTCTTCTTTTCGGTCTACGCATGGGTCTTCATCACGGTCCTGCCCGGCTGGTTCGGCCTCGCGGGCATGGAGGTGGACATCTCCATGGGCCAGATCGCCGAGAGCGTCTTCATCTACCTGGGCATCCCCTTCCTGGGCGGCATGATCACCCGCTTCGTGGGTCTGAAGACCAAGGGCAAGGAGTGGTACGAGAAGGTCTTCATCCCGAGGATCAGCCCCTTCACCCTCATTTTCCTCCTGTTCACCATCCTGGTCATGTTCTCCCTCAAGGGCGAGTACATCGTGCAGCTGCCCATGGACGTGGTGCGGGTGGCCATCCCCCTGACGATCTACTTCCTGGTCATGTTCCTGGTGTCCTTCTACCTCTCGGCCAAGGCCGGGGCGACCTACGAGCAGTCCACGACCTTGAGCTTCACGGCTGCCTCCAACAACTTCGAGCTGGCCATCGCCGTGGCCATCGCCGTCTTCGGCATCAATTCCGGCCAGGCCTTCGCCGCGGTCATCGGGCCCCTGGTCGAGGTGCCGGTGCTCATCGGCCTGGTCGGCGTGGCCCTGCGCTTCAAGGAAAAATACTTCCCGCACGCCGTAGGCACCCTGCAGGGCGTCTGCCACGTACGGGTCAAACCCAAGTCCTGAGGTTCTCCATGCGTATTCTCTTCTTGTGCACCGGCAACTCCTGCCGCAGCCAGATGGCCGAAGGGTGGGCCAGGCATCTGA
>JANJWV010000165.1 GCA_024709365.1 Desulfomicrobium sp.
GGGCGCCCGGTTTCTTTTGGGGGGGGTCTTTTTTTTTGGGGGCGCCCCCGGGGGGGGCTGGTTGCCGCCGCCGCCGGTCCGACGCGGAAGAACCGTGCGGTGCGGAAGGGGGCAGGGTCAGAATTCGAGGCGGCCGGCGTCACCCAGGAAGCTGACCGTGGTTTTCCGGCGGCGGCCGTTGTCCACGAGGACCACGGAGTAGAATCCCTTGGGCAGGACAACGTCGAGGGCCTTGCGGGGGCTCGTCTCGAAGGGGCCGAAGCGCTTGGCGGTCTGGTCGTTGGTCAGCCACAGGGTGACGGGCCTGGCGGTGACGATGGTCAGCGTGCCCACGGAGGCGTCACGGCGGGAGGGCTGGGGTTTGGCGTCCGCCGGGCGTGTATCCGGCGCGGAGAGCGCCGCGGTGGCGTTGGCCTCGTTTTCCGCCGGTGTGGCGCTGCCGGGGGCCTGGACTTCGACTGCCCGGACGCTCTCAGCTTGGGCGGCTTCATTCGGTGCGTCGGCAGCGGGAGTGACTGAGGGTGCCGGGTCCGGAGCGGGTTGAGGAGCCGCGGCAGCTGTAGCCTGTTCGGGCTTGTGTGTGGGCTCGGGCCGCGCCGGTTCCTCGGCCGGCGGCGTCCGCGGGGCTTCCGCGGCTACGGGCGGTGCGTCTTGAGCCGGGACGGGCTCCGGTGTCCGGGGCGGGGCATCAAGGGCGCCTTGTGCGGGTGCCATGGAAGCCTCCACGGGCCTGTCGGAGTCAAACAGGCCGGCCTGATGGGCCAGCAGGGCCGATCCAGCCGCGACGATCAGGCAGGCCGTGACCAGAGCCGCGGCGGGCGTGCGCGATGCTTCCGGCTGGGAAGGGGTTGTCGCCGCATCGGGGACCGAAGCGTGCAGGCGTCCGCACCGGGGGCACTCGCCTGGAAAGAGTTCGGCCTCCAGGTCGCTTGGCACGTGATGGCATTTGCTGCAGGCCCGACGCCTCGATTCCGGCGCGGGGCGGACTTCGTCCTGCCCCGGCAGGGTTTCCTGGTGCGTGATCTCGGGCTCGTTGGTCTTGGCCCGTACCATGGGGGCGAGTTTGTCCGTCAGTTTGAGGAGCTTCTCACTGCCCAGGGTGGATTCATGTTCCTGGATCTGGCGCGCCAGGTTCGAGACCTGGGCGATCATCACTCCGCGCATCAGGCGGCCGGATTCGACGCTTGCCCGGCTGAAGCACAGAACGGGACAGACCTGAAGGTGCCCGGCGTGGCCGAGGTCCAGATGGCGCAGCAGGGTCTGGGACTTGCGCCAGGACAGGCTGATGACGTCGCGCAGGAACGGCCATCCGCTCAGCCTCAAGCTGTCGCGGACGACCGTTATCCTTCCGAGGTTCGTCCTGTTCATGATGGGAAAGAAGCCATTGGGCCCGACCACGGCGTGGTCGATGCGAACTCCGCCCAGATCCAGGTCGTGGAAGACATGGTATCCTTCAGGCAGCTGGCGCAGTGTTTTGGCCACCATCCGGTCGGCGCGGGCCTTGGCCTCGGAACCGGAGAGACGCTGGGCCAGCGTCAGGCCGAGCTCTTCGAAGCGAAGCAGCAGGAAGACGAAGAAGACGGCGGACAGGGCGGTGAGGATGTAGCTGCCCTGCAGAAACGCGTGCAGCCCCGCCGAAGCCAGGGCGAGGAGGAAGAGCAGTGGCAGCGCGATGCGCAGCAGGATGGCCCTGCGCCCATCGAAGGACGCGGTGATGTCGTCTTGTCCCGGGCTGCCGTAGATGTATGCCATGTCGTCCTGGGAGTTCGTTCGGAGTGTTGGGTTGTAACCCGCATCTCATAAGCCTCGGAAACGGTGAAAAGTCAAGAGGGATGGGTGTAAGACACGGCCCGCAGATCTTCCGTGCACTGCATCGCATGGAATCGGCGTGTAGGACGGCGCTGCTGCTGCGGGACTCGCGGCCGGGCGGCCGGAGGTTCGCGCCGCGCGGATTGAACGGCGAGCTTGGGTGCGATGTGTTCCCGCCGCAGGATGGAGGCGGGAGATGTGCGTGGGCTGGGGGCTACTGGCGCAGGTCGGCGAAGGTTCCGCCGGTCAGCCGCGCAAGGTCGGCCGGGGCGATTTCGATCTCCAGCCCGCGGCGGCCGGCGCTGACGTGCATGGTCGGGAGGGGCTGCGCAGATGCGTCGATGAAGGTGCGCAGGCGCTTCTTCTGGCCCAGGGGGCTGACGCCGCCCAGGACGTAGCCCGTGGTCCGCTCGACCAGGGCCTTGTCGGCCATGGCCGCCTTCTTGGACCCGGCGGCCTTGGCCAGGTGTTTGAGGCCGAGCATGGCTTCGACGGGGATGACGGCCACGACGAGTTCGCCGCCGAGGTCAGCGACCAGGGTCTTGAAGACCCGCGCGGGATCGACGTTCAGCTTTTCCGCGGCTTCCAGGCCGTAGGATGCGCAGGACGGGTCGTGGTCGTACTCGTGGACGGTGAAGGCGATTTTCGCTTTTTTGGCGGCGTTGATGGCGGGAGTCATGGCCGTTCGCGTACAGAGCGGCCGGTCAAAAGTCCAGGCCGGTCATGATGGCCGCGGAGCGCCGGGCGGGCTCCGCGGCGGTTGGGTCAGACGGCGGCCCGGGCCGCGTCCAGGATGTACTCCTTGAGGTCGTCGATGGTCACCACCGGCAGGTCGTGACGCCGCCCGAACTCCCGGATCTGGGGCATGCGGGCCATGGTCCCGTCCTCGTTGGTCAGCTCGCACAGCACGCCGTAGGGCTTCAGGCCCGCCAGGCGCATGAGGTCCACCGTGGCCTCCGTGTGACCTTCGCGCTCCAGCACCCCGCCCGGTCGGGCCCTGAGCGGGAAGATGTGGCCGGGACGGTTCAGGTCGCCGGGCCGGGCGTCGTCGGCGATGGCGGCCTGGACCGTGCGGACGCGGTCGGCGGCGGACACGCCCGTGGTCACACCCTCGGCGGCCTCGATGGAGACGGTGAAGGCCGTCTGGTATCGGCTGGAGTTGGTGCCGACCATGGGGGGCAGATCCAGGGCCCGGACCTTTTCGTCGGGCAGGCAGAGGCAGACGATGCCGCTGCACTCGCGGATGAGCATGGCCATCTGGGGGGCGGTCAGGGACTCGGCCGCGAAGATGAGGTCGCCCTCGTTCTCGCGGTTCTCGTTGTCCGTGACCAGCACCCCCCGGCCTGCACGCAGGGCCTGGAGGGCGCGCTCCACGCGGTCGCGGGAGGGGGTGCCGTCAAAAGTGGGGGAGGTCTGATTCACGTTGCTCTCCTTTGAAATTGAGCGTGAACCAGGGCGCGGCCGGAAAGAACCGCCCGCGCACGCGGACGGCGGCCGTCTTCTCTTTCATCCGGACTGTGACCGTCGGCTCCGGCATCTCACCGGATCTGCTGACCTCCCGGACCTCCGGGAGCGCTCGCGGGCTCCCCGCGCGCACGCGGGATACCGCCGGTGGGGAATTCCGCCCCGCCCTGAGAAGCGCGCATCATGCGTGCGGACGCCGCCGCTGTCAACGGCGCGGTCGCTCCGCGCGGGACATCAAACTCCGGCGTTGCCTCCCGTCAGGGAAGGGCGTAGGGTCGTCAGACATGCTTTCGCCACAAGGTCATGCCTTGTGGCTTTTTTTTCCACACCGCATCTCAGAGGATACATCATGAGCGAGAATCAGATACAGGCCGGCAGTTCCGTCGAATCACTCTGCAAGAAATGCAAGACCGTCACGGACCACCACGTGGTGGCCATGCTGGGCGACAAGATCGCCAAGGTCGAGTGCAAGGTCTGCCGCGCCCGCCACTCCTATACGTCCCCCAAGGCCGAGGCCAAGGCCCAGGCCGCTCCCAGGGTGAGAAGCGGCGCGACCGGGACCGTCAAGGACGCCCCCCAGGCCGCCGCGCCCAAGGCCGCGAGCCCCCGCAAACCCAGCGCTGCGGCGAGCAGGCAGGCCCAGGCCCAGGCGGAGCAGTGGGAGAAGCTGGTGGGGTCGTGCCCCTCGCCCCTGACCTACGGCATGGACCGCACCTTCCGGTCCGGCGACGTCATCGATCACCCTGTTTTCGGGGCAGGCTACGTGCAGAAGCTGATGAAGCCCAACACCATCGAGGTCATGTTCAAGGATGCCGTGCGCAACCTGCGCTGCGGCAAGCTTTCCTAGATCTTCGCGGAGTTTCCGCAGCCCGGCTCCCCCGGCCGCCCGTCGGTCCGGCCGAACCCGCCTTGCCCGTTTTCCCATCTTGACGGCGCACGAAAACTGCGCGTAGTGGAAAAATAGTGTCGTGCGTCGTGCGCACGGCACGGCACCGGCTTCGTTCAGGGAGCCGTTTTTTATGTCCACCAGAGGAAAAACAATGCCCAATACGCAGAATAACGACCGCATCAGAAACATCGCCATCATCGCCCACGTCGACCACGGCAAGACCACCCTTGTCGACGCCATGTTCCGCCAGTCCGGAGTGTTCCGGGACAACCAGTCCATGGACGATCGCGTCATGGACTCCATGGACCTGGAGCGCGAGCGCGGCATCACCATCGCCGCCAAGAACTGCTCCGTGCGCTGGAAGGACGTGAAGATCAACATCGTCGACACCCCCGGCCACGCCGATTTCGGCGGCGAAGTGGAGCGGGCCCTGTCCATGGTCGACGGCGCGGTCCTGCTGGTGGACTCCTCCGAAGGCCCGCTGCCCCAGACCCGCTTCGTGCTGAAGAAGGCCCTGGACGCGAGCCTGCCCATCCTCGTGGTCGTCAACAAGATCGACCGCGCCGACGCGCGCCCCCAGGAAGTCCTGGACGAGGTCTACGACCTGTTCATCGATCTCGGCGCCGACGAGGACCAGCTCGAATTTCCGGTTCTCTACGCCATCGGCCGCGACGGCGTGGCCTCCCCGGTCCTGGAGGAGCGCGGCGAGAACCTGCAGTGCCTCTTCGACCTGATCCTGGAGCGCATCCCCGGTCCCCGCTTCGACCCGGCCGCGCCCTTCCAGATGCTCGTCTCGGATCTGGGCTACTCGGATTACCTGGGCCGCCTGGTCATCGGCAAGATCAAGGCCGGCACCCTGGAGGACAAGACGGACCTCCTGTGCATGACCGAAGCGGGCCAGACCCCCTTCCGGCCGTCCAAAATCCAGGCCTACGAGGGCCTGCAGCTGGCCGAGCAGAAATCCGTGGAGATGGGCGACATCGTGGTCCTGTCGGGCCTGGAGAAGGTCTCCATCGGCGACACCATCTGCCTCAAGGAGTCCCCGGTGCGTCTGAAGCGCATCGACGTGGACGAGCCCACGGTGTCCATGCGCTTCACCATCAACACGTCCCCCTTCGCCGGCCGCGAGGGCAAGATCGTGCAGTCGCGCAAGATCAAGGACCGCCTGGAGAAGGAGGCCCTGACCAACGTGGCCATCCAGGTCGAGGAGAGCGAGGACAAGGACTCCATGATCGTCAAGGGCCGCGGCGAGTTCCAGCTGGCCATCATCATCGAGACCATGCGTCGCGAGGGCTTCGAACTGGGCGTGGGCCGTCCCGAGGTCATCTACAAGAAGGACGGCGGCAAGCTCCTGGAACCCCTGGAGCACGTCTACGTGGACTGCGACGAGGCCTTCATGGGCGTGGTCACGGAGAAGCTGTCCATCCGTCGCGGCAAGCTCCTGAATCTGGTCAACAACGGCAGCGGCCGCGTGCGCATGGAGTTCTCCGTGCCGTCGCGCGCGCTCATCGGCTACCGCGACGAGTTCCTGACCGACACCAAGGGCACGGGCATCATGAACTCCCTGTTCGACGGCTACGGCGAGTACCGCGGCGACTTCCCGACCCGCTTCTCCGGGTCCATCGTCTCGGACCGCCAGGGTCAGGCCGTGCCCTACGCCATCTTCAACCTCGAGCCGCGCGGCCGCATGTTCGTCCAGCCCAATGACGCGGTCTACGAGGGCATGATCGTCGGCGAGCACAACAGGGATAACGACATCGACGTCAACCCCTGCAAGGAGAAGAAGCTGACCAACCTCCGCGCTTCGGGCAAGGACGAGGCCATCATCCTCACCCCGGTGCTGCCCATGACCCTGGAGAAGGCTCTCAATTTCATCCGCGACGACGAGATGGTCGAGGTCACCCCCCAGAACATCCGCCTGCGCAAGGTCGAGCTCTCGGCCCAGAAGCGGCACACCATGTCCGTGAAAAAGAAGAAGGTCGACGGGAAATAGCCATGAACAAAGTCCATGACGTCATCATCGTCGGCGGCGGCCCCGCCGGCCTGTTCGCGGCCTACCACCTGGCCGAGCATTCGAACCTGGACGTGCTCCTCATCGAGAAGGGGCGGGCGTCCCTGAAGCGCAACTGCCCCCTGGTGGGCGAGCAGGACTGCATCCACTGCAAGCCCTGCAACATCCTGTCCGGCATGGGCGGGGCCGGGCTCTTCTCCGACGGCAAGCTCAACTTCATCCACAAGCTCGGCAAGACCGACCTGACCCAGTTCATGAGCGCGGGTCAGGCCATGAAGCTCATCGATGAGACCGAAGCCATCTTCAACCGCTTCGGCATGGACGGCAAGGTCTACCCGACCAACATCGAGGAGGCCAAGTCCATCCGCAAGGAGGCCCGCAAGTTCGGCATCGACCTGCTGGTCATCAAGCAGAAGCACCTCGGCAGCGACAACCTGCCCGGCCACATCACCGGCATGGTCGAGTACATCGAGACCAAAGGCGTGACGGTGCTTACGGGCGAGGATGTCCACGACATCATCGTCGAGAACGGACGAGTGCAGGGCGTGATCACGGCCAAGGGCAAGCACCACGCCAGAAACGTCATCCTGGCCCCGGGCCGGGTGGGCGCCGAGTGGGTCGGGCAGCTCGTGCAGCGCCACGGCCTGGCCGTGACCCAGCGCGGCATCGAGGTCGGCGTGCGCGTCGAGGTCCACAACGAGATCATGCAGGACCTCTGCTCCATCATCTACGACCCGACCTTCTTCATCCGCACCTCCAAATACGACGACCTGACCCGCACCTTCTGCACCAACTACGGCGGGTTCATCGCCCAGGAGAACTACCAGGACTTCGTCTGCGTCAACGGCCACGCCTACATGGACAAGAAGAGCGAGAACACCAACTTCGCCTTCCTGTCCAAGGTGGTCCTGAACGAGCCGGTGACCGACAACCAGGCCTACGGCGAGTCCATCGGCCGCCTGGCGACCCTCATCGGCGGCGGCAAGCCCATCCTGCAGCGTTTCGGCGACCTGAAGCGCGGCCGGCGCTCCACCTGGAACCGCATCCGCAACAGCTACATCGAGCCGACGCTCAAGAAGGTCGTCTGCGGCGACATCGCCATGGCCCTGCCCGAGCGCATCCTGACCAACCTGGTGGAGGGCCTGGAGAAGCTCAACCTCGTGGTGCCCGGCGTGGCCAACGACGAGACGCTGCTCTACGCGCCGGAGATCAAGTTCTTCGCCACACAGGTGGATTGCGGCGAGAACCTGGAGACGGCCATTTCCGGGCTCTACGTGGCGGGCGACGGACCCGGCGTGGCCGGGAACATCGTTTCGGCGGCGGCCACGGGACTCATCCCGGCCAAGAGCATCCTGGCCGGAAAATAGCGGGCCGGGAATGCGGCTTGCGTGGGACTTCGACGGGCGTTTCCGAAAGCATGGCGGAACCGCCCGTTTTTTGTGGCGGGTCTGGATACCTGCGCCGGCCGGCGTGAAGGGGGCAAACAAAGTTTTGCTTTATTTCCAGACAATAAAGAGTGTATGGTGGTAATGTCTGACAGCCCCGTACGGAATTCTCGCGGCCGTGTTGTCCGCCTTGTGCGGCGATTCTGACGCAACGCACGCATTTTGTTGCAAAAATTTGCCGCTCGTGTAAATTGATATCCTCGGCCGCAGCGTGTAGGACACAGAAAACCCGGATTTTTTCATCAGGAGAGATCATGTCCGCAATTACCCGTGAAGGAAGCACCGTGACGATCATCCCGGACCGGGACCTCGTGTCCACGATGGTCCCGGATTTCAAGCACGAACTGAGCACCGTGCTCGACGAGTCCCCCCAGGTTCTGCGGCTGGACCTGTCCGGCACGGCCATGATGGACTCCATCGGCATCGGCGTGGTCATCGCCACCCACAATTCCATGAAGAAGAAGGGCGGCCGGCTCGTCATATGCGGGGCCTCGGAAAACATCGTGAAGCTGTTCAAGTCCATGCGCCTCGACCAGCATCTCAATCTCGGCTCGTAGCCGCGATCCGGGTTTCTTTCCCCGGTTTTCCGGCCGGGGGCGGAGGCGGATCGGCGGGTTTGTTCGGATGGGTTCCCCGGGCGGTCGGCGCCCGGGACGTCTGCATGGATACATGAAGGTTGCCGCGGCGGAAGCCCCAACATGAAATCTACACGGAGTTCGCACGATGATGATGGATGACGAAACTCTACAAATGTACGTGGAAGAAGCCACAGAACATCTCGGGGACATCGAGAACGATCTCCTGGCCATCGAGCAGTCCGGGGCGGACATCGATGTCGAGTTGGTCAACAAGGTCTTTCGCGCGGCACATTCCATCAAGGGTGGGGCCGGATTTCTGGGGCTGATCAAGATCAAGGACCTGGGGCACAAGATCGAGAACGTGCTCGACATGGTGCGCAACCGCGAGCTCGTGCCCGACCCGGAGGTGGTCAACATCGTCCTCTTGGCCTTCGACAAGCTCCGGGACATGATCGTCAACGTGGCCCAGAGCGAGGACGCCTACATCGACGACCACATCGCGGCCCTCACGGCGGCCACCTCGGCCAACCTCAAGGGCGAGGAGAAGGCCTCCGTCGACCGCAGGGTGGAGATCAAGGACGGCCGCGGCAGGGTCGTCTTCGAGGTTGCGGAGTTCGATCTCCTGCAGAACCGCAAGGGCGGGAAGAATCTCTACCTGCTGGAGTTCGACCTCATCCACGACGTGCAGCGCAAGGACAAGACCATTTTCGACATCCTCAAGTGCATGGACTCCACCGGCGTCGTGCTGGACCTGAAGGTCGACTTCGAGGCCGTCGGGACCCTGGAGGACGACGGTTTCTCCAACCGCATCCCGCTTTTCGTCCTCTTCGGCTCCATCATCGAGGACGACATCATGCCGGCCCTGCTGGACCTGGGAAGCGAGTTCATCCTGCCCCTGAAGTTCGAGCCGGCCCCGGCGCCCGAGGCCGATTTCGCCCGGGAGCTGCTGGAGTCTACCCCGGCGGCGCCCGAAGAGGACAGGACCGACTCCCTGGTATCGGAAATCTTCAACGGCGCCAACCTGGCCGAAGCCCTGGGCTCAGCCGGCGCCGCCGCGACGCCGCCGGCCCCGAAGGCCGCCCCGGCGCCCCAGCCCGAGCCCAAGCCTGAGCCGCGCCCCGTTCCCGAGGAAGACCGCAGGAACGACGCCAAGGCGCCCAAATCCGCCATCGCCCAGCCCGACACCCTGCGCGTGCATGTGAGCCTCCTGGAGGACCTCATGAACCTGGCCGGCGAGCTGGTCCTGAGCCGCAACCAGCTCATGCAGGCCATCTCCTCGGCCGCCCTGCACCAGATCGAGGTGGCCGGGCAGCGCATCGACCTGGTCACGTCCGAGCTGCAGGAAACAATCATGCTGACCCGCATGCAGACCGTGGGCAACATCTTCAACAAGTTTCCGCGCGTGGTCCGCGACCTGGCCCGCAACCTGGGCAAGGAGATCGACCTGCAGCTCGAAGGCAACGACGTCGAGCTGGACAAGACCATCATCGAGGGCCTGGGCGACCCCCTGACCCACCTGGTGCGCAACTCGGCGGACCACGGCATCGAGCCGCCCGACGAGCGCGTCCTGGCCGGCAAGCCGGCCATGGGCACCATCGTCCTCAAGGCCTATCACGAAGCCGGGCAGGTCATCATCGAGATCGTCGACGACGGCCGGGGCCTGAACACCGACAAGATCGTGGAGAAGGCCCTCTCGCGCGGGCTCATCTCGCCCGACCAGGCCAAGTCCATGTCCGACAAGGAGAAGGCCAACCTCATCTTCCTGCCGGGCCTGTCCACGGCCGAGCAGGTCACCGACGTGTCGGGCCGGGGCGTGGGCATGGACGTGGTCAAGTCCAACCTCGACCAGCTCGGCGGCCAGGTGGACATCGAGACGGCCCGCGGCAAGGGCACGACCATCCGCATCAAGCTGCCCCTGACCCTGGCCATCATCCCGAGCCTGCTGGTCTCGGTGGGCCAGGAACGCTACGCCATCCCGCAGGTCAACGTGGACGAGCTGTTGCGCATCCCCGTGGACCAGATCACGGAGCGGATCGAGATGGTCGGCGACGCCGAGGTGCTGCTCCTGCGCGGCGAGCTCATCCCGATGCTGTATCTTTCCAATGTGCTCGGGCTCGACGGTTCGGCCTGCACCGCTTCGTCCATGGTCGGCGAACTGCTGCGCGGCGGCAAGAACGCCGGCCAGTTGCAGGAGGCCGGCTGCACCATGGCCGACGTGAACCTGGTCGTGGTCTCGGCCGGGCAGTTCCGCTACGGCCTGGTGGTGGACCAGCTCCACGACTCCGTGGAGATCGTGGTCAAGCCGCTGGGGCGGCATTTCAAGGAATGCCAGGGCTACGCCGGCGCGACCATCATGGGCGACGGCCATGTGGCCCTCATCCTCGACGTGGCGGGCCTCGGCCGCCTGGGCGACCTGAGCCTGACGGGCGTGCGCGAGCGCGGCGCCCTGGCCGCCAAGGAAGCCGAGACGGTCAAGACCCAGGACAAGCTGTCCCTCTTCGTCTTCCGCAACACGCCCGAGGAATACTGCGCCGTGCCGCTTGATCTCGTGGCCCGCGTCGAGCTCATCGACGCCCGCGAGATCGAGGAGGTCGGCGGCCGCAGGGTCATCAAGTACCGCGGCGGCACGCTGCCCGTCTTCTCCCTGGACCAGGCCACGACGGTCCAGCACCTCGACCTGACGGGCGAGCTCATCGTCATCGTCTTCCTCATGGCCGGCCACGAGATCGGCCTCCTGGCCAAGCCGCCGGTGGACGCCATCGAGACCGAGGTGATCGTCGACACCTTCACCCTGAAGCAGCCGGGCATCAGCGGTTCCGCTGTCATCGGCGAGAACACGACCCTCATCGTCGACATCTACGAGCTGATCCAGGCGGTCCAGCCCGAATGGTTCGCCGTGCGCGGCAGCATCGAGGTGGCCGACGACGCCGGGGAGGTGGGCGTGCCGCACCTGCTCCTGGTCGAGGACTCGGACTTCTTCCGCAACCAGGTCCGCAAGTTCATCGAGGACGACGGGTACACCGTGGACACGGCCGAGGACGGCCTGGTGGCCTGGAGCATGCTCGACGCCGAGCCGCAGAAGTACGACCTGGTCGTGACGGACATCGAGATGCCCAACATGGACGGCTTCACCCTGGCCCAGACCATCCGCCAGGACAAGCGCTTCTCGCTCACGCCCATCATCGCCCTGACCTCCCTGGCCGGCGACGAGGACGTGGCCCGGGGCAAGGCCGTGGGCATCGACGACTACCAGGTCAAGCTCGACAAGGAGCGGCTCCTGCAGACCATCTACGAATGGCTGAAGCGGTACGCTTCCTGATACCGAAATCTCATTGCGCATACGGACCGGAGTTTCAATTTGAAGAACATCAAGCTGAGCTACAAGCTGATCGGAGGGTTCGTCATCACGACGATCATCACCCTCGTCGTGGGTTTTCAGGACAGAGTGGCCCTGAACGCGCTCGAAAGCGACCTGAGACTGCTCGCCGACGAGGAAATGGCGGCAGTGCAGACCGTGCTTGAGATCGAGAATCGGCAGCAACGCATCCGCAGCAACATGAACCTCGTGCTGGGCCAGGTCATGACGCCCGAGGAGCGGCAGGACGCCGCAGGCCGGATCGCCACCCGCCAGGGCGAATTGCGCGCCGCACTGGCCAAGCTCAAGGACATTCCCGATCTCGGGGCGGAGATCCAGAAGACCTCCGAGATCCGGGGTGCCATCGAGGCCCTCGAAAAGGCGCTGGACGGATGGGGCGCAGCCACGGGAAAGATACTCGAAATCTCCTCGGGTCTTGTGGCCATGGACGTGGTCAAGCCGGATGTTTTGGTCGCGGACCTGCAGACGCTTTCAGCCCGGCATCATGAACTCATGAACAAGGTGGCGTCCCTGGTGCTCTACGGCAAGTCGTTCGAGGGCGGCGAGAGCGGGGACGCGTGCCCCCTCGGGCGCTGGCTCCAGACTTTCTCCATTCGAAACAAGGACATGGCGGCGCTCATCGAGCGACTCAAGCCGGTGCATGACGAACTGCACAAATCGGTGGCGCAGATCAAGGAGTACGCCTCGTACGGCGATCTTCTCGAAGCCAGGAGGGAATACGACAGCAGGACCATCCCGAGCGCCGTGGAGGTCTTTTCCGTTTTTTCCGAACTGCTGAAACTTTCGGCTCAGGCCCAGAACAGCTTCCACGAGATGGAACGGCTTTTCGAGGAAGAGGAGGTCCCGGCCCGCGCCGAGGTGCAGAAGCATCTTGACGAGCTGATGGCAATGGCGAAGGCCAGCGCGGACACGCACGTGACTTCGGCCGAGGAGAACGCCGACGCGGTCAAGCTTCTTTCCCTCCTGATGGTCGGCGTCGGCGCCGCCCTCGGCCTGGGCATCGGCATCGTTCTGACCCGGTCCATCACCGGCCCCCTTTTCAAGGGCGTGGCCCTGGCCCGGGCCATGGCCGACGGCGACCTGACCAGGACCATGGACGTCAGGCAGAAGGACGAGATCGGCGTCCTGGCCGAGGCGCTGAACGAGATGGTCCAGCGTCTGCGGGGCATGCTGGGAGAGGTTTCCCAGGAGGTCAAATCCCTGTCCATGGCGTCCCACTCCCTGGCCGGCGTGTCCGAGCAGATGGCCGGCGGGGCCACGCACACGGTGCAGCGCGCCCAGCAGGTGGCCGCGGCGGCCGAGGAGATGAGCGCCAACCAGAACTCCGTGGCCGCGGCCATGGAGCAGGCCGCGACCAACGTCAACACCGTGGCGGCCGCCGCGGAGGAGATGAGCGCGACCATCGGCGAGATTGCCTCCAACTCGGCCAAGGCCAAAAGCATTACCGACCAGGCCGTGGTCCGCGCGGGCCAGGCCTCGACCAAGGTGCAGGAACTGGGCTCGGCGGCCCGCGAGATAGGCAAGGTCACCGAGACCATCACGGCCATCTCCTCCCAGACAAACCTCCTGGCCCTCAACGCGACCATCGAGGCGGCCAGGGCGGGCGAGGCCGGGCGGGGTTTCGCCGTGGTCGCCAACGAGATCAAGGAACTGGCCCAGCAGACGGCCCAGGCCACGGAGGAGATCCGGGACAGGATTCTGGCCATCCAGGACGCCACCGGCAACACGGTCACGGAGATCGACGGCATTTCCGCGGTCATCGCCGACGTCGACCATATCGTGGCCACCATCGCCGCGGCGGTGGAGGAGCAGAGTTCCACGACCCGCGAAATCGCGGCCAACGTCGGGCAGGCCTCCCAGGGCATCGCCGAGGTCAACGCCAACGTGTCCCAGAGCACGGTCGTGGCCGGAGAGATCGCCACGGACATCTCCGACGTGTCCGGCCAGGCCGACGATCTTCTCGCTTCAAGCGAGCAGGTCAAGAAAAGCGCCACGGGCCTGTCCGCCACGGCGGCGAAACTGCATAACCTTGTGTCCCGCTTCACCCTGAACGCCTAGGGCGCTCGAAAGGAGACTAGCATGAAACAGCAGGCCGAAAAGACGGGTCCCCTGCAGCTGTCCTGCTTCTACGTGGGCTCGGCCCTGTGCGGGATCGACATCAATCTCATCCAGGAAATGAACCGGCAGATGGAGATGACCAAGGTGCCCCAGGCGCCGTCCTATGTGCTGGGCATCATGAACCTGCGCGGCCGCATCGTGACCATCATCGACCTGGGCCGCAAGCTGGGCCTGGCGCCGTCGAAGATGACCGAAACCAGCCGCATCATCATCGTCAATTCCCGCGACGAGAACATCGGCCTGCTGGTGGACCGCATCACCGACGTGGTCACCGACAAGTGGGAGCATGTGGAGCCGACCCCCTCGAACATCAAGGGCCTCAAGGGACGCTACTTCCAGGGCGTGCTCAAGACGGCCAGGGATCTCGTGGCTGTCCTCGACGTCGAGGAAGTGCTGGCCGACGATCAGGGCTGACATATTTAAGGAGAATGGATGAATCTTCGTGTTTTGGTCGTCGATGACACGATCATGTACCGCAAGGTGGTGGGGGACATCCTGGCCGAGATGCCGGGAGTGGAGGTCGTGGGCACGGCCAACAACGGCCGGATCGCCCTGACCCGCATCGCGTCCCTCAAGCCCGACCTCATCACCCTCGACGTGGAGATGCCGGTCATGGACGGCCTGGAGACCCTGCAGGAGATCCAGAAGAACCATCCCGACGTGGGCGCGATCATGCTCTCCTCCTGGACCAAGCGCGGCAGCGATATCACCATGAAGGCCCTGGAGCTGGGCGCCTTCGACTTCATCCCCAAGCCCGACGCCGACGCCATGCAGGCCAACGTGCAACTGCTGAAAGGGGCGTTGCTGCCGCGCATCAAGGCCTTCGCCAAACGCCTGGAACTGAAGCTCCTGCTCAAGCAGACGGTCCGGCCCTCGGGCGCCGCGTCGCCCGCTGCGCCGAAGCCCGTCACGACCACTGCCGCGCCTTCCAGACGCACGGGCAAGTCCAAGGCCGTGGCCATCGGCATCTCCACCGGCGGCCCCAACGCCCTGACCAAGATGCTGCCGCAGCTGCCAAGGCTCGGCGTACCGATCTTCATCGTCCAGCACATGCCGCCGGTCTTCACCAAGTCCTTGGCCGAGAGCCTGGACGCCAAGTGCCAGTACGAGGTGCGGGAGGCCGAGCACAACGAGACCGTCCGTCCCGACGTGATCTACATCGCGCCCGGCGGGAAGCACATGCGCGTGGCGGCGGGGCAGGGCGGGACCAAGGTCATCCAGATCACCGACGACCCGCCCGAGAACAACTGCAAGCCGGCCGTGGACTACATGTTCCGCTCCGTGGCCCGCGAGTACGGCGCCCTGTCCACGGGCGTGATCATGACCGGCATGGGAGGCGACGGGACCCTGGGCCTCAAGGTACTGAAGAGCTTCGGAGCCGTGACCATCGGTCAGGACGAGGAGTCCTGCGTGGTCTACGGCATGCCCAAGACGGCGGCGGACGCCGGGGTCGTGGACGTGGTCGCCCCCCTGCAGTCCATCGCCTCCGAGATCGTGCGCACCGTGCGCTAGAGGCGTGCATTTCAACAATGGCGGCAACATGAGTTCCATCACCGCAGAAGAATTCGGCCTGTTGGCCAAGTACATCCACTCCATCTGCGGCGTGGCCCTGGACTCGACCAAGACCTACCTGATCGAGACGCGGCTCAAGTCCATGATGCAGCAGTACTCCTGCGCATCCTACATGGACCTCTACAACAAGGTGAAGGCCGACCGCAGCGGGAACATGGAGAAGGAGGTCGTCAACGCCATCACGACCAACGAGACCCTCTTCTTCCGCGACGCTTCGCCCTTCGAGCTGTTCAAGCACAAGATCCTGCCCGATCTCATCGACGCCCGGTCCAAGGCCAACCCCGGACGGCCCGTGCCCATCCGCATCTGGAGCGCGGCCTGCTCCACCGGGCAGGAGGTCTACAGCATCGCCATCGCCCTGCGCGAGGCCCTGGGCAACCTGAACAACTTCCAGATCTCCATCCTCGGCACGGACATCTCCGACGAGGCCGTGACCCGCGCCAGCTACGGCAAGTACAACAAGTTCGAGATCGAGCGCGGCCTGCCGGCCCAGACCCTGAACCGCTACTTCACCCTCATGGGCGACGGCTGGAAGATCAAGGACGAGATCCGGGCCATGGCCGTGTTCAAGAAGTTCAACCTGATGAAGCCCTTCACGGGCATGGGCCGCTTCGACGTGGTCTTTTGCCGCAACGTGGCCATCTATTTCACGCCCATGGACAAGAAGCTGGTCTTCGAGAAGATCGCCGGCGTGCTCGAGCCCGACGGCTCCCTCGTCATCGGCTCGACGGAGTCCCTGACGGGGGTGACCGAGGCCTTCGAGCCGAGGCGCTACATGCGCGCCATCTTCTACCAGCCGTCCGGAACGCCTGCGGGCAGGTTCGCACCGGGCGTCCAGCCTCCGTCCCAGCCCTTCGCGCCGCGTCCGGTTCCAGCGGCTCCCCCCGCGGCCCCCGCCGCTTCTGCCCGCCCCATGGGAGCGCCCAGGGCTGCGGCCGTGGCGGCCCCTGCGGCCCCGCGGCCCGCGCCGACGCCCGCGACGCCGATTGTGCCCCCGCGCCCCGAACCGCCGCGTCCGGCTGTGCCCGCGGCGCCGGCATCGCCGGTCATGGCGGCGGTGACGCCCATGGAACCCGAAACCCAGGCGCCGGGTGAAGCCGCTCCGTCCGCCCCGCGCCGCGCACCGGTCCGCAGCCAGCCCGCCCAGGTCTACAGGGCCGGGGACAAGTCCGATCTCAAACGTCTGCTCATGCAGAAAAAGCAGAAGGCCGCGTCCTAGGATTCATCCCAATCCATGCCCATTCTCTGGTCCCCCGAGATTCCCGGCGTGACGGAAGCGTTTTCCGCACGGCACCCCGACGCGTCCCTGCTCATCACTGAGGGGGAGATCGCCTCGTACCGTCCGCCCGAACGATTCTGGCTCTGCGGCCCGTGCTCGTCCGTGCTCGATGCGGCCATGCACCTGGCCCGCCGCGGCGAGCTGGACGTCTGGGACTCGGTCCTGGCCACCCGCCAGTGGTCCGGGCGCGGGCAGCTGCGCCGCAACTGGGTTTCGGAGCAGGGCAACCTGTTCGCCGCCTTGCGCCTGCCCGCCTCCCCGGAACCGTGGCAGAACATGGTTTCCATCCTCACGGGCTGGGTCCTGTGCCTGGGCCTGGCCGAACTCGGGGCGCCCGTGCGCCTCAAATGGCCGAACGATATTCTGCTGCACGGGCGCAAGGTCGGCGGCATCCTCATCGAGGAGCGTGGCGACGTGCTGCTGGCCGGCATCGGGCTCAATCTCGCCACGTGCCCGGACGATGCGGCCATGCGGCGCGACCGGGCCTGCGAGGCCGCCGCCCTGGGGGACCTGACGGCGGGGATGTCCATTTTTGGGCTCTGGTTACGTCTTGTGAATTCCGGACGGGTTCGGTACAGTCGTGAACTTTCTGATTCGACTCCTCTGGAGTTTTCCCAGTCAGTTGAGAGGGTTCTGGCCTATCTCGGGACCGTGGTACACGTGTCGGACAATCGATCATCGGTTTGCGGCGTGTTCACGGGAGTGAGCCCGGATGGGGGCATTGTCCTCGACGCGCAGGGCGGACGGCGGACGCTGCATTCGGGTTCGCTGCGCCCGCAGGAGTGATCAAAAAAGCAAATTCCATGTGCACGGAGAGAGATATGTCTTTGCATCCCCGCAGTTTTGAAGCGATTGCCCGGGAGATCCGGGGCAAGAAGATCCTTGTGGCCAACCGCGGCATTCCGGCCCGGCGCATCGTCCGTTCCATCAAGGAAGTGTTCCAGGCCGTACCCATGATCACGGCCACGGACGTGGACAAGACCGCGCCCTTCACCTCCGGCGCCCAGGAGCTTCTGCATCTCGGGGAGAACCCGAGGGCCTATCTGGACATCGACAAGATCATCGCCATGGCCAAGGCCAGGGGCGTCGCGGCCATCCATCCCGGCTGGGGCTTCGCCTCCGAGGACGATTCCTTCCCGTCCAAGTGCGCCGAGGCGGGCATCCTCTTCATCGGACCCACGTCCGAGGCCATGCGTCTGCTCGGCAACAAGGTGCAGGTCCGCACCCTGGCCCAGAAGCTGGGCATCCCGGTCGTGCCGGGCTCCGAAGGGGCCGTGTCCGTGGAGGAGGCCAAGAAGGTGGCGGGGGAGATCGGACTGCCGGTCATGCTCAAGGCCGAGGGCGGCGGCGGCGGACGCGGCATCTATGAAGTTTTCAGCCAGGACCAGCTGGCCGACGCATTCGTCAAGGCCTCGACCCTGGCCCAGGCGTCCTTCGGCAACCCGCGCCTCTACGTCGAGCGGCTGCTGACCTCCGTGCGCCACATCGAGATCCAGGTCATCGCCGACAAGTACGGCAACGTCTTCGCCTTCGACGAGCGCGACTGCACCGTGCAGCGCAACCACCAGAAGCTCGTCGAGATCACGCCGTCGCCGTGGACGGGCATGACCCAGGAGCTGCGCGACCAGCTCAAGGCCTACTCGCGTCAGCTGGTGCAGGCCGTGGGCTACCACTCCCTGTGCACGGTGGAGTTCCTGGTGGACTCCAAGGGCGAGGCCTACCTCATCGAGGTCAACACCCGCCTGCAGGTCGAACACGGCATCACCGAGTGCCGCTACGGCATCGACCTGGTCGAGGAGCAGATCGCCGTGGCCTTCGGGGCCGAATTGCGTCTCTCCGACGAGAACTGCACGCCGAAAAGCCACGCCATCCAGGTCCGCGTCAACTGCGAGGACCCGCAGCACGATTTCTCGCCCAACGCGGGCCGCATCACGCGCTACATGTCCCCGGGCGGCCCCGGCGTGCGCGTGGACTCCTGCGTGTGCGGCGGCTACGAGTTCCCGGCCCAGTACGACTCGGCCGCGTCCCTGCTCATCGCCTACGGCCCGCAGTGGAACAAGGTCCTGGGCATCATGGAGCGGGCCCTGGGCGAATACATCATCGGCGGCATCAAGACGACCATCCCGTTCCACCGCCAGATCATCGCCCACCCGCGCTTCCGCAGCGGCGACTACGACACCAAGTTCGTGGCCAGCGCGCCCGAGCTCATGGTCTACCTGGACAAGGAGTCCGAGGCCGTGCGCCTGTCGCGCCTGGTGGCGGAGATTTCGGCCCACGGCTACAACCCGCACGTCAAGCTCGGCGAGTACCGCACGCGCGAGGGCAAGCGCATGGACCCCTTCAAGCCGTCCCTGCCGTCCATTGAGCCCGAATATTACGAGTACCCGTACCCGCGCGGCGACCGCGACGCGATCCTTTCCTACATCCGCGATTCGGGCCACGTCCATTTCTCGGACACGACGACCCGCGACATCACGCAGTCCAACTCCGGCAACCGCTTCCGCCTGGCCGAGGACCGCATCATCGGGCCCTACCTCGACAACTGCGGCTTCTTCTCCCTGGAGAACGGCGGCGGGGCGCATTTCCACGTGGCCATGCTCGCCAACATGACCTACCCCTTCTCCGAGGCTCGCGAGTGGAACGAGTTCGCGCCCAAGACCCTGAAGCAGATCCTCATCCGCTCGACCAACGTGCTGGGCTACAAGCCCCAGCCCCGCAACATCATGCGCCGCACCGGCGAGATGATCTGCGAGCACTACGACGTCATCCGCTGCTTCGATTTCCTCAACCACATCGAGAACATGCGGCCCTTCGCCGAGGTGGCGCTCAGTTCCAAGAAGAACATCTGGGAACCTGCCATTTCCCTGTCCTGGGCCAAGGGCTTCGACGTGCCGCATTACCTGGGCGCGGTCCAGGAGATCATCGACATGACGGCGCAGGTGGCCGGGTGCTCCAAGAAGAAGGCCGAGAGCCGCATCATCCTGGGCCTGAAGGACATGGCCGGCGTCTGTCCGCCCATCTTCATGACCGAGCTGGTGACCGCCATCCGCAAGGCCTACCCCGAGCTGGTCATCCACTCGCACCGCCACTACACCGACGGCCTGTTCGTGCCTGCGGTGGCGGCGGCGGCCAAGGCCGGCGCGCACATCGTGGACACGGCCATCGGCGCGTCCGTGCGCTGGTACGGCCAGGGCGAGGTCCTGTCCACGGCGGCCTACATCGAGGAACTGGGCCTGAAGACCAATCTCAACAAGGAAATGATCCGCACCACGGGCTTCGTGCTCAAGCAGATCATGCCCTACTACGATCGCTACACCGCCCCGTACTTCCAGGGCATCGACTACGACGTCATCGAGCACGGCATGCCGGGCGGCGCGACCTCTTCCTCCCAGGAAGGGGCCATGAAGCAGGGCTACATCCACCTGCTGCCCTTCATGCTCAAGTTCCTGGCCGGCATCCGCAAGATCGTGCGCTACCACGACGTGACTCCGGGTTCGCAGATCACCTGGAACACGGCCTTCCTGGCCGTGACCGGCGCCTACAAGCGCGGCGGCCGCAGGGGTCTGCGCAAGCTCCTGTCCGTTCTGGACCAGGTCGTGACCGTGCCCGAGGAGAGCCTGCCCGAGGAGATTCGGGCCGAGCGCCTGAAGATCTACCAGGATTCCAACGACGCCTTCCGCGACCTGCTTCTGGGCAAGTTCGGCCGTCTGCCCCTGGGCTTTCCGCCGGACTGGGTCTACGAGTCGGCCTTCGGGTCCGATTGGAAGGAGGCCATCGAACGGCGCACCGAATGCTCCCCGCTGTCCACCCTTCCGGACGTGGACATCGCCAAGGAGCAGCAGAGCCTGTCCGAGCACATCGGGCGCATGCCCACGGAAGAGGAGTTGCTCATGTACCTGAGCCAGCCCGGCGACGCCCTGAACACCATCAAGTTCGTGACCAGGTTCGGGGACTGCAACCGGCTGCCCCTCAATGTCTGGTTCGAGGGCATCCGCGCCGGCGAGGAATTCATGTTCAAGGACTCCGGCGGCAAGCACCATGTCATGGCCATGCAGCACGTCTCCAGGCCCGACGACCACGGCATGAGCCTGGTCTCCTACACCCTCGACTACGAGTCCTTCAGCCAGCAGGTCAAGGTGGCCGAGGCGGTGGGGCAGGCCGAGACGGGGCTGGAGATGGCCGACCCGCGCGACCCGTACCAGGTGGGCTCGCCGTCCAGCGGCGACCTGTGGGTGGTGCACGTCAAGCCCGGCGACATGGTGAAAAAGGGCGAGGAGCTCTTCAACATCTCCATCATGAAGCAGGAGAAGTCCGTGCTCGCGCCGGTGGACGGCATGGTCGAGCGGGTGCTCAAGTTCGCCGACTACCAGGAAGACAAGAAGATGGTCCCGGTCAAGGAAGGGGAGTTGCTGGTCAAGCTCGTGCCCGCGCCCCGCAAATGCCCGACCTGCTCCGCGCCGGTCACCAGGGACGACTTCAAGTTCTGTCCGGGGTGTGGACAAAAGGTGTAAGACAGGCCTTCGGGCCTGTCCTTTTCCTGTCAAGAACTTTTGTATATCATTTTTTCGTGTCATGAGGGGTCGGCGTTGTTGACGAGCCGTCATGTCGGCTGTACCCCATGCCCAGTTTTTTGCGGGCTTGAATGTGATCGAATCGCGCACGAAGGAGGCGAAGATGGCTGAGAGCGAGAAGAAGGGTTCCAAGAAGAAAGCCGATGCGTCGGATGCAGGCACGCCGTCCTCGGAGCAGTTGGAGCTGATTCAGAAGCAGCTCATCCTGACCGGCAAGGACATCGTGACCATAGGCGAGGAGGCGGAGCTTCTGGTCGGCGGCAAGAACTACAACACCGCCATCATCAGCACCATCGAGGGTATCCGCGCCCCGCAGTTCAGGGCCGTTTCCTCCATCGCCTTCCATAAGCTCCTCGACGAGACTAAGGTCAACGCCGCCCTGGTCCGCAGCACCGTGGACAGGGCCTACGACACCACGGACTGGAGCGACGCAGAGATCAACAAGGACTCCGAGTTCCTCCAGAAGTTCGTCCGCAAGATCGCCCTCGACGTGAAGGAGGCCGCCAAGAAGCAGGAAGGCACCCTCATCCGCCTGCGCACCTTCATCAACAACGTCGTCGAAGGCTTCGCCGTCTCCCCCGAGGGCATCGACCAGCTGCGCAAGCGCTCGGTGCTCGTGCAGGTCGCCATCCTCTCCGTCGACCTGCCCAAGGACGTGGCCGACGCCGTGCGCGGCGCCTACCTCGACATCTGCAAGGAAGCGGGCCTGGAGAACGAGCCCGTGGCCGTGCGCTCCTCGGCCGCCGGCGAGGACAGCCGCAAGAAGGCCTTCGCCGGCCTGCAGGACACCTATCTCAATATAGTGGGCGAAAATTACGTGGTTCAGGCCTATCACTGGGACTGCGCCTCGGCCTACAACCTGCGCTCCATGACCTACCGCCGCGAGGCCATCCTCGACGCCGTGGCCAAGGCCGAACAGACGGGCGACGACTCCATCGCCATCAAGGCCAAACAGGAATGGGCCATCGAGAATACGTCCCTCTCGGTCTGCATCATGCGCATGATCAACCCGGTCATCTCGGGCACGGCCTTCTCGGCCGACACCTCCACGGGCTGCCGCGGCACCTCCCGCAAGGACCTCGTGTCCATCGACGCCAGCTACGGCCTCGGCGAGGCCGTGGTCAGCGGCCTGGTCACCCCCGACAAATTCTATGTCTTCCAGCGCGAGGACGGTCAGGAGATCGTCATCCGCTACATGGGCTGCAAGGACAAGCGCATCGTCTACAAGGAGTCCGGACGCGGCACCAAGGTCGAGGCCGTGCCCGAGGACATGGCCTTCCGCTGGTCCCTGTCCCTGGCCCAGGCCGAATCCGTGGCCAAGGGCGTGCGTTGCATCAGCAAGGGTTACGGCGGCATGATCATGGACTCGGAGTTCTGCATCGACCAGTGGGACCGCCTGTGGTTCGTGCAGGCCCGCCCCGAGACCCGCTGGAACGAAGAGCTGGATCACCACCCGCACACGATTTTCATGCGCCGCAAGGAAGTGGACCCCGAAGCCGCCAAGCATGCCGAGGTGCTGCTCGAAGGCAACGGCGCGTCCCGCGGCGCCGGCCAGGGCCAGGTGCGCTATCTGCGCTCGGCCCTGGAACTGAACAAGATCAACAAGGGCAACGTCCTGGCGGCCGAGCGCACGGACCCGGACATGGTGCCGGGCATGCGCATCGCCTCGGCCATCATGGCCGACGCGGGCGGCGACACCAGCCACGCGGCCATCACCTCCCGTGAACTGGGCATCCCGGCCGTCATCGGCATCAAGCGCCTGGAGAAGCTGCGCACCCTGGACGGCCAGGACGTGACCGTGGACGGCTCGCGAGGCAAGGTCTACCGCGGGCTTCTGCCGCTGGTCGACGTGGGCGGCGAGATCGACGTCAGCGAACTGCCGGCCACCAAGACCAAGGTCGGCCTCATCCTGGCCGACGTGGGCCAGTCCCTCTTCCTCTCGCGCCTGCGCGACGTGCCCGATTTCGAGGTGGGCCTGCTGCGCGCCGAGTTCATGCTCGGCAACATCGGCGTCCATCCCCTGGCCCTGGAGGCCTACGACCTGGGCACCCTGGAGAGCGTGGTCACCGAGAAGCTGACGATCCTCGAGAACGACCTGACCAAGATCGTGTCAGAGCAGATGGCCGCAGGCATCATTTCCCTGGACATCAAGCTGCGCAGCTACGTGGGCATCGTCACGGGCCTGGGCCGCAAGATGGAGGAGCTGACCGAGCGCGAGGGCGCCAAGGGCACCGACGAGGTCCTGGCCATCCACCGCCAGCTGCGCGAACTGGACAAGAAGCTCGACGAGCATCTGGAATTCGCCACCCAGCGCTTCGAGGTCCTGAAGACCTCCCATGACCTGAAGGACCATGTGGCCGTCATCATGGGCTACGCCGACGAGCTGGAGAACCTGGGTTCCGACCCGCAGTCCCAGCGCCGCCGCCACGAGATCCAGGACTCCATCGCCCGCGACGTCGCGCGCATCGAGAAGGACCCGGTCATCGTCGCCACCCTGGAGAAGATCTCCGCCATGCGCGAGGACGTGGCCAAGAAGGTCGGCCTGCAACTGGAGATGGACACGGTCCGCACCCTGCCGGAGAAGATCCGCGAGATCCTCAAGGCCCGCGGCTACCGCAGCGGCAAGGAGCTGTACATCCAGTCCCTGGCCCAGGGCCTGGCCCTCTTCGCCATGGCCTTCCACGGCAAGACCATCGTCTACCGCACCACGGACTACAAGACCAACGAGTACCGCAACCTTCTGGGCGGCCTGCTGTTCGAGGGGCATGAGGACAACCCCATGCTCGGTTTCCGCGGCGTGTCGCGCAACATCCACGACTGGGAGCTGGAGGCCTTCAAGCTGGCCCGCGGCGCCTTCGGCGGGGCGAACCTGCACCTCATGCTGCCCTTCGTGCGCACCCTCGAAGAGGTCCGCTCCATGAAGCGCTACCTCCAGCAGGTGCACCACATCCAGTCCGGCGACAACGGCCTGAAGATCATCGTCATGTCCGAGATCCCGAGCAACGCCGTGCTGGCCAAGGAATTCATCAAGGAAGTCGACGGGTTCTCCATCGGCTCCAACGACATGACCCAGCTGGTGCTCGGCACCGACCGCGACAACGCCCGCCTGCGCCACATCTACGACGAGGAGGACCCGGCGGTTGTCTGGGCCATCCTGACGACCATCTTCACGGGCCAGAAGTTCGGCAAGAAGGTCGGCTTCTGCGGCCAGGGCGTGTCCAATTCCAAGATCATCCGCGGCCTGGTGTGCATCGCCGGCATCGTTTCCGCGTCCGTCGTGCCGGATACCTACCAGCAGACCAAGTTCGACGTCGCCGAGGTCGAGTCCGAGAACATCCCGCTCTCGGGCCTGGGCGCGTGGCTCACGGAACAGCACCTGGAGCGCCTGCACATGCTCCTGGCCGAGAACCGCTACGAGCACATCCTGAAGAAGAACACCTCCGGCGCAGACCTCATGGACTGGTACGAAGGCGAGCTGGCCCGCCTGCACGAGCAGCTGCAGTCCAACCTCGGCACCGTCAAGGAGGACTTCTACCGTCAGGAGTTGGCTTCCTTCCGCAGCATCTTCCACAAGCCGGTCATCTACTCCAACTGGGACTGGCAGACCACGGTCAGGGATGCCCTGCATCAGGCCGGGTTCGCCGACTTCGAGGAGCAGGAGAAGGCCCTGGCGGAGCAACGGACCAAAACCTGGTAAGCGAGGGCGGCGAAAGCCGCCCTTTTTCGTCCATGCAGTGGAATTCCATCCCCGTCATCGTGACCCGCAACCCCAGGGCGCGCAAGGTCTGGCTCAAGATGCGCTCCTGCCGGGGGATCGAGGTCGTCCTGCCGTACAGGGTCTCGGCGGCCGAAGTGCCGTCGATCCTCGAACGGCACAAAGCCTGGCTCATGGAGCGCCTGTCCGACCTCGAAATCCGGGGCCAGGCGCCTGGGCAGAATCCCTTGCCGGATACGGTCGAACTCGCGTTCCTGAACCGCGATTACTGCGTTGCCTACGGCGAAGGCGTCCGGCCTGAGCTGCACGTCGAGGGCACACGGCTGCGCGTGCTGCTGCCCGGCGGAGAAGCCGGTGCCGGGGCGCTGTTGCTGCAGATGTGGCTGACCGACCTGGGAAAATGCCATCTCGTCCCGTTCTGCCGGGAGCTTGCGCAGCTGCACGGGGTGACCATCTCAGACGTCCGGGTGCGGAACCAGGCCGGGCGCTGGGGCAGCTGTTCGGCGCGGGGCGGCATCAGCCTCAACGCCAAACTTCTTTTTCTGCCCCGGCCGCTGGCGCGCAACATCGTGCTCCACGAGCTCTGCCACGTGGCGCACCGCAACCACGGACCGGCCTTCAAGGCCGCCCTGCGGGAACTCGACCCGCAGGCGGACCTGCACGAGGAGTTGATCAGGACCGCCTGGGCCGACCTTCCGGCCTGGACCAAGTGGCGCAAGGCGGACCTGGGCTTGTGATACCCCGGCTATGAACCCTGGAAAAAAGGAGGAACGATGCGGAAGATTATGATCGCGCTCCTGCTGGCCGGCCTTTTCGGCTGCACGCAGGAAGCCCAGAACCAGTTGGGGCGCTCCATCCAGAACTGGACCGGGACCAACGGCGTCCTGGAGGTGTTCTCGGGGGACAAGCTCGTCCACCGCTTCATCAAGATCGACAAGCTGTCCACGGCCTACGGCACCTCGGACCGCCAGGCCCGGGGCTACCGCTTCGGCTACGGCGTGGCCGACACGGATTTCGACGGCAAGGTCGGGCCGAGCGAGAAGAAGGTGTACTTCGAGGTCGCGGAGTTCGCGACGTACGTGTTTTACGAGCAGCCCTGACCGAGAGGACCGGCTGTCCGGTCGAGCTTCCGGCTGTCTTCTTTTCAGAGCGAAGAGCGAAGAGTGAAGAGTGGAGGGCGTTGCGGGGCGGCCGCGTGCCGGGCGGTCTCTGCCGAGGACCGTCGAAACTCCCTCGCGGGCCTCGTACGGCGGAAACGTCGCGTGCCGGCGCGGCAGGCCAGGGCGGAGCGTCCGGCGACGTGTCCGCCAACGATGCCTGGCTCGGTCGGACAGTCGACGGCCCTCGGCAGAGACCGCCCGACACGCTTGGGGCTGGGCTTTGAGCGGGGAGGGAAAGTCAGGGATACGATTCTGGGCCCCTGGATGGTTCTTCGCTGGTGGTTTGGCCTTCGGTGGATTTCTTCCGCATTTTTCCAGCGTCATTCCCGCGAAGACGGGAATCCATGATTTTCGATCCGTAGTCGAAGGGAAAGCGCGCGCCTCACCCCCGGTCCAAGGCCAGGGCGGCCAGGGCCGCAACGCCCCAGGGCAGGCAGTTCTCGTCCAGGCAGAAGCACGAGCTGTGCAGCCCGCCCCGGCCGTCGGCGGCGCAGGGACCGCAGCCCATGAAGACGAAGCAGCCCGGCACCTTCCGCTGGTACTGCGAGAAATCCTCTCCGGCCATGACCGGGTCGATGTTCCCCTCCACCATTTCGGACATCCCCCCCAGGACCCTTGCGGCTTTCGCCGCGGCGGCAGGATCGTTGTCGACCACTGGGAAGCCCCGCAGGTAGTCGAAGTCGGCCTGCACGCCCATGCCTGTCGCCACGGCGTCCGTCATGGCGCGCATGGCCCCTTCGATCATGTCGCCCGTCGATGCCGAGAGCGTGCGCACCGTGCCCTGCAGAAAGGCTGTTTCCGGGATGATGTTGTAGCCCGTGCCGGCGTCGAGGCGCGTCACGCTGAGCACGGCCCGTTCGCCCGGAGGCACCCGGCGCGAGACGATGGTGTTGAGCTGGGTCACGAGGTGGCAGGCGGCCAGGACGGGGTCGACGCACTGGTACGGGGCCGAGGCGTGCCCGCCCTTGCCCCGCAGGGTCACGCCGAAGACGTCGGGCCGGGCCATGAGGGGGCCGGGGCGGGTGCCGAACCAGCCCGTGGGTTTGCCGGGCCAGACGTGCAGTCCGTAGATCTCGTGCACGCCGTCCAGGCACCCGGCCTCGACCATGAATTTGGCCCCGCCGGGCTGGTTCTCTTCGTTGGGCTGGAAAAGGAAGCGCACGCCCGTCGGAAGTTGGTCCCGCAGGTCCGCCAGCAGGGCGGCCGCGCCCAGGAGCATGGCCGTGTGCGCGT
>JANJWV010000144.1 GCA_024709365.1 Desulfomicrobium sp.
GATGTTTGGATCAAGACAGTCGATCAGACCGCCTGCGATGGAGCATAAAACATTCCAAATCAAAGTCCGATTCGCCAGGACCATCTCAATGCCGAATGACTCGTCTTCAGAGCCAGCTGCTTCCATCGCGGCCTCAGTCGTTGCCTGTATCGTTGCCTCCGTCCTGCCTTCAAAAGAATTGCCCGATCTTCCTTAGCGGTATTGCGCCGTCGCGACGGCAGCTGCCGGCGATGAGCCGGAGGATGGGACGTTCCGGTCCTTGATGAAAAATTGGTATCCGAACAAGGCGGCGCAGACGGCGAGGCGAATCACGTTCTTCATGATATGAGCACCAGGATTTAATCCACACTATCGGTGCCGAAAAACGAAAAGGCGGGAAAACCCGCCTTGATGAGCCAGGGGAGAGTCCAAAGAGATCAGACGGTCCGGGTCCTGCGAATTCCGACAACGCCCAGCAACGCGGAGCCGAGAAGAAGGGCCGCGCCGGGGATGGGGACGGGAGTGACGAAAGAAGCAGTCACGCTCATCCTGGAACTGCCGCCGTCTGCACGATATTCACCGGCCCCAATCCACTGAGCTGCAGGGTTGATGAATTTGAGCAGGTCAGATCGCAGAGGATCGTTGGAACCGTTGTCTTCCCAGATATTGTCGGACTGCAGCGCGCCGTATGCCACAGGAGTCTCACCGTTGACCGCCCAGATATTTCGATCATTGCTCGAAAGATAATAATCGACCCCGTTTACGGAGAACTGCCCCAGAAAGGCCATCGGGTCATTATAAGAAGGAGTCGCTCCGTTGAGATTCTGCACATCCCACTGAAATGTATATTGTGCGTCTTGCATCATCGAAAGGGTGAAGGAACCGTACGCGGCGTAGCGCCAGTCACTGGATTTTTCAGGCAAGTCTATCTCAACTGCGTTATGCCACGGGTCCAGCAAATAAAACCCATTGACCAGATTGTCCGAGGTGAAAGCATAGTCAATTTTCACATCTACCATTTTTGCAATGGCAGCCATGGACGAACCGGCAGATGAAAGCCAGATGACCGCACAGAGGAGGAGGGAAACACGCTTGATCATCCTGTTCTCCTTGATTCAGCTTGAAATACGGGTGAAATGTACGAGTCCCAGAATCTCAGACGGTCCGGGTCCTGCGGATTCCGACAACGCCCAGCAATGCGGAACCGAGAAGAAGGGCTGCGCCGGGGATGGGGACGGGATTGCCGACATTCCTGATGACCATGCCGTCCAGGTCATAGCCGTCGCCGGCAGTAGTGAAACCATTTTCACGACTGACATCGACAATCTTGATGGCGGTAGTAAAGAGCAGTTGTTCTCCCAGCTCAAACTCCCCATCCTGATACGCAAGCCCGAGGTCAAACCAATTGTCGCCTTCGGGGACATACTGCCCTTTATAGGCATATACGTGAGCGGTTTCCTTGTATTTTTCCCATATATCCGCATTCTTATCATAGGTCGTTTCGAACAGCTTGAAATCGTATCCGTCGCCGTTGGCGATGGAGTACCCTTCGAGGACCGTAAGAATGATGGAACCGCCAAAGCCCAAAGACACAAAGTTATAGGAACCGTCCGCCAGGGCCTTGTCGTCATATTCGTCATCGTAGACCAGGGCTTTGGTGGGATCCTTGCGTGCATCCTCGGCAATGCCATCGCCCGAAATGTAATTCGTATACCCTATCGGCGGCGTGACCGCATAAGCCTGTGCAGCCCACACAAGCGTGACGAACACTGCGGACACCATTGTAACCTTCCTGGCTACTCCATTCATGCGAACCTCCGTGGATGCGAAAGAATCCCTGTCTGATACACAGGTTTGACGCATTGCCAAAGCAAAAGACGTTCCAGCAAGAAAGTCCGGCTCGATGAGACACCCGTCCTTGATGACTCAACGGCGCGTCAGAACCCGATCACAGAAACGGCGCTGTTTCTCCCGCCAACCCGTTCACCCGAGAAATTGCCCGATCTTCCGCAAAGGCTTGGCCATGATGGTCCACGGATAAGGCTTCAGGCCGTTCACTTCCCAGGCTTTGCGGTCCATGCGGTTGGCTTTGAGGCGGTTTTTGAGGGAGGCGTTGCTGGCGCCGCCGGTGCGCATTTTGACCTGGACGTGGGGGATGTAGACGGTGGAGACGCGGTGTTTGACCAGGAAGCGGAGCATGAGTTCGTAGTCTGCGGCGGAGCCGAGGTCGAGATTGAAGAGGCCGTAATGTTCGTAGACGCTGCGTCTAACACAAAAGTCGTGTGCGAGGGCACTGGGCATCCATCTCTGTTGGCCAGCAACGTGGGTTCAGAGAATCTTCGTACTTCCTCATTATCCTCACTCAAACACTTCAGAAATCTCAAAAGGCTTGCCGCACCGATCCTTGGCAGACAAACATGGTTCCCCATCATACGGCCACTCGATATTTATGACCGAATCGTTCCATTGTATGCAACGTTCAAATTCCGGCGCATAGAGGCTGGTCGTTTTATACAGAAATTCAGCGCTGTCGCTCAGCGTCAAAAAGCCATGGGCGAATCCAGGGGGAATCCACAACTGGTGCTTGTTCTCAGCCGAAAGGAACGCGCCAACCCATTTCCCGAAGGTTGAAGAGCTTTTCCTGATGTCAACGGCGACATCAAACACTTCACCCTGCACCACTCGCACGAACTTGCCCTGCGCATGCGGAGGCAACTGGTAATGCAGGCCGCGCAACACTCCCTTTAGCGATTTGGAATGATTATCCTGAACAAAATCAGGACACAGGCCTGTAGCGATGGTGAATTCACGAGCATTGAAGCTTTCAAAAAAAAATCCCCGCTCATCGCCGAAAACCCGAGGAATGAAGAGGACCACTTCCGGAAGGTCCAAAGGGCAGACTTCCATCAGCCACACCTACTTTTCACAAGATTCAGCAAATAGCGGCCATAGCCATTCTTGACCAATGGCTGGGCCAAACGTGTAATCTGCTCAGCGTCGATCCAACCGTGCCGGAAACAAATTTCCTCAGGCCAGGCCACTTTAAGGCCCTGCCGCTTTTCCAGCGTTGCGATGTACATGCTTGCTTCCAGCAAGCTGTCGTGAGTGCCCGTATCCAGCCAAGCGTAACCGCGCCCCATGATTTCAATATGCAGATTTCCCTGCTCCAGATAGATGCGGTTAAGGTCCGTGATCTCCAGTTCACCGCGAGTTGAAGGCGCAAGCGTCTTGGCATATTCGGACACATTACCGTCATAAAATACAGGCCCGTAACCGCATAATTCGATTTCGGACAGGCGGGCTTTTCTTCAAGCGAAAGCACCCTGCCTTTGTCATCGAATTCGGGCACGCCATACCGTTCCGGATCCTGAACATGATAGGCGAAAACCGTGGCCCCGGTCGTTCGGTTCATGGCGCTTTCCAGCAGTTTGTGAAGATCGTGCCCATAGAAAATGTTGTCGCCCAAGACCAGTGCGCATGGACTCCCGGCAATAAATTTCTCACCGATCAAAAAGGCCTGCGCCAATCCGTCCGGATTTAACTGCTCTGCATAGCTCAAACGGATGCCCCACTGGCTGCCGTCTCCAAGTAGACTTTCAAAGCGGGGCGTATCTTGAGGCGTAGAGATGATGAGAATATCCTGGATGCCCGCCAGGAGCAGCGTGCATATGGGATAATAGATCATGGGTTTGTCGTAAACGGGAATGAGTTGTTTGGAGGTTGAAAGGGTTGCCGGATACAAGCTGGTACCTGAACCACCCGCGAGGATAATGCCTTTACGGGACGTCATAAAAGTGATCTCTTAATGTAGCGAAGTGTTTCGACGGTTGAACGTGCGTTGTCACAATGTAATATACGCAAACGGGAAATACAGGCGTGATTTCAAATACTGAAATTATGTGTATGACTCACTAAAGCATTGTGTTAGAAATTCTTAACATTCATTAATCTATTTTCCTAAAAAAATTTCATCTTCTTCCAAATTTGTCGCGACATATTTGAGAGACTTCAATGCCTTACGTGATGCAACAAATACTTTTGGCGCTTCAATCTTCCTCGCTGCATAATTTAAATCCAAGCTAACACCAACTAAATCGAGCCATTGGGCTTCAGAGTCCATAAAAATACCACCGCTTGGACCAATGTCGATATAAGTTCCAATGATTTTTGTATTCCAAACATTATTTCCTATAAAAACAGCTCTACCATTTACCACGATGTGTCCGCCCCAAATTGTTGTTGCAGTGAAAAATTCGCCAGGCAAACCATGGTTCCCCTTTTCCAGCAAATTGTGAAAAACAAACCCATCACCATTTCCGCTAATATCTACCCCGCGAAATTCTGTTAACGTAACCCTACTGCCCCATTGCCCAGAAGTTAGAACAGAAGGCCAACCTCGCAATGTCGCCCCGGCACGTTCGCGTCCAACCTCATTCAATTCGAGTTTAACCCCAACTGCGAACGATTCTATCGAAACATTATTTACTTGCGCACTCCACGTATTTTGAAGATATAAGCCTACACCTTGACTCGAGCCAACTATAGTTAGATTGCGCACAACTGGATTTGATGACGTACAAACAATACCATTAGGCACTACTAATACAGTAATCCCTTTTCCTTCTCCTTCAAGAACACAATTAGGAAAGTCAATAAGCACGCTGTCTAAATTGTAAACACCTGCACCTAAACGAATAATTTGTTTTGAATTAGTAAATGTAACAGGCGTAGCAATTGCAACACAAGGATAAAAAATAAAAAATATCAGCACTGTTCTAGTAATAAAATTATTGATAGGATTAAAAAAATATTCGTTTGCTTTACTCATATTTTCTCCGATAACGATCACGAATATATCGCGTTTATAGAAAGCGACTTACTTAATTTAAATCTTTCACAATATTTAATGAAAATCTCTCACTCGAAACTACAAACACAATAATAGCAACAAAAATAAGTAACGAATATTGATGCGTAACCAATACCTGACCAGTAAAAGTTCTAACAAGAATAATAATAAGCACAGATACGTTTTCAGCAGACAAACAGTCTGCCTCAGTAGATAAAGGCCACCTCGCGTGGAATAATAATCTAAAAGTTTTCCATGTGACACTCATTACCATG
>JANJWV010000185.1 GCA_024709365.1 Desulfomicrobium sp.
AGAAACGAGGATGCCTGCCGGACTGCCTTCCAACGCCTCTTGACATCCGCCCACATCCGTCGCCGCGACAGGCAAACCCGCAGCCATGTACTCCACCACGGCGTTGGAAAAGCTCTCGGAATCTGAACTGAGGACAGCCACGTCAAAGGACGGAAGCAGAACCGCCACGTCATTCCTGCTACCCAGGAACAGGACGCTATCCCGCAACCCCAGCTCGCTGGCGAGTGCCTCCAGACCGGCATGCTCCTCTCCCTCGCCAACGATCACGAAAAATGTGTCCGGCATCTCCGCATGAACCATCGCTGCGGCACGCAGGAACACATCGATCCGCTTCACCGGCCGCAGGTTGGCCACAATGCCCACCACACGCGCATCACCTGAAAGGCCCAGCAGGCCCCTGGCCACAATGCGGGACCCATGGTCATTTGGAATGCCGTGGCCCACAAAGCCATTGTGGATGACCCGGATCCGATTCAGGGCGATCCCCTCGACCCTATGTGACCACTGCCGGGTGGATTCGGAATTGGCCACAAAAACGTCGGGTAACATATTCAAGAATCGCTGCATAATGGACGGGTTACCCTTCATCCAGTAGCCTTGGTTCTTGCGCATGGCGATGATCCCCGGCACCCGCGCCACCCATGCCAACGGGATGCCCATCAACGAAGCGTCAATAAAATGGGTCTGTACAATATCAATTCTCTCTTTTCGCAACCACAGCGCAAAGCGTAGAACGCTCACCCATGACTTCCATCTCTTGAAAGAATCTATTCTTAAATCTTGCAATGGACAGATGGAAAAATGCTCGCGCGTCCATGGAGAATGTCTGAGAACGCACAAGTGCGGTTTAAAAGATTTACGATCAAGTCCATCAAGCAGAAGAAGAAGTTGCTGTTCCGTTCCGCCTGTCGGCAAAATGATGCTATCGATCAGAAATGCTATGCGGATTGGGCCGTCGAATCTCCTGCGTCGACGGAGATACCACCCGACCGGGACAAAAAACTCTTCCCACATGCCCAACCCCAGACCTCCATGCACAGCTGGAAAGACCAGGGGCAGACGCCAAGCATGGCTCCAGCCGAACTCGCGACAGATGCGGAACGTGGTCAGGCCGACCAGAACGGCGTAGGCCAGCAACGCAAGGCCCAACGCATTCAGAACAAAGGTCAGAAACACCGAAATCCCGAAGACCAGATCCAAACCCAAGAGCGCGAAAAAGGCCGCTGCGCCGCCCGCGAAGCAGGCCGGGACCAGGGCCGAAAGGCTCACAAGGGAGGGATGCTTGCGATAGAGGCGTGTGCGCCCCCGGCCGTAACGTCGCATCTGGCCGACCAGGGCCGAAAGGTTTTCGCGGGGGTAGTACCGTACCGTAAGCTTTGGGCTGGTATAGGCATTGAGGCCCGCCTTCTCCACGCGGTAGTTGAATTCCACATCCTCGCAGGCGTCGAAATCTTCATCCACGTAGCCGACCTTCTCGAAAACCTCCCGCCTGTATGCCGCGCCATTGGTGACCGGACTGGCGATTCCCTCGTAGTCGCCGTAAATGAGCGAATCCGTGCCATGGCCAAGCCTTGAAGCCCGGGCCAGGGCCACGGACATCTGAAAAGGAGTCAGGCTTGGAGGGTCCAACGGTTGGGGGCGGCCCAGGCAATCGGCACCGCTTTTCTCAAAACAGTCTGAAATATTGCGGAAAAAATTATCGTCCGGAATGTGGCAGTGTCCATCGACAACAACGAAATAATCACCCTGCCCGGCCCTGAAGCCCACATTGCGCCCGGCGCTGGAACGCATTTTGGGATTGTCGAGCAGGCTGACGCGGTCGTCCTCCTGTGCAATGCGGGCCACGATATCTCGCGTACCGTCATCGGACATTCCATCAACAACCAGAATCTCGAAGCGGTCTTTCCGGTAATCCTGCCCCTGCAACTGTTTCAGCGTGTCGGCAATGAACCGAGCCTCGTTGCGCACGGGCATGACCACGGAGATGAAGGGCATGTCCCCGCTCATCCCCTGCTCCTCACCGGCTGTCCTTCCAAGGCATGCAGCGATTCGTACAGTTCCAGATAAGACGCGGTTTGAGTTGCGAAATCAAAGGCCATGCGCACATGCTCATACCCACTTGTGCCCATACGCAACCTCAACTCCGCATCGGCGGCGAGCTCGAAGATGCATTGCCCAAATTCTTCCATGGCCCCCGGCGGGACAAGCAGCCCATCCAACCCGTGCCGCACGACCTCGGGCGTACCGCCAACGCTGGTCGCCACCACGGGCTTGCGGCAGGCGAATGCCTCCAGGACCACGTTAGGCAATCCTTCTGTATGAGAGGGGAGGACGAAGATGTCGGATTCGTGCAAGAGGGAGCGCACGTCCCTGCGGTAACCCGGCAGAAAGAACCTGTGTACCATGCCGGAGTCGGCCACGGCCTTTTCCAATTCCGGCCGCATGAAACCTTCCCCGAAAACCACGAAATAAACATGAGGATTTTCAGATATAACCCGTTTTGCGGCCTGTATGAGGCCCAAATGGTTCTTTTCCGGACTGAGTCGCCCGGCAGTGGCCACCACGATGGCGTCCCGAGGGATACCCAGTTCGGCCCGCATGCTCTTTTCCGCGGGGCCGGGATAGGCCCCCAGGTCGATGGCGTTGTGGATGACGCGGACCTTGTCCGGCCGCACCCTGCAGGCCAGAACCTTCTGCCGCTGCCCCTGGGACACGGCCACCACGGCGTCGGCCAGGCGCAGGAACTGCCTGTCCAGGAACTCGTAGAACCTGATTCTCCTGCTTTCCGCGGTCCAGCCGCGCGATACGGCCAGAAACGGGATTCCGGTCCGCCAGGTCGCCAGCCGCCCGACGACATTGGCCTTGTACCCATGGCCGACCAGAAGGTCTGTCCCCAGGCTTTTCATGAATCCGGCCAATTCCGTCACGGCGCCGGGATGAAAGGGGCTGCGCTGGTCCAGTTCCCTGCAGGCGATGCCGTCATCGGCCGCGCGGCAAAGCAGTTCGTTGCTCCGCCCGTTCTCGGCGAAAGAAAGAATCTGTGGAGTGACGCCATAAGCGCGCACCCGTTGGGCGTGACTCAGGATCTGCCGCTCGGGGCCCCCGAAGAAATTCGTGCCAATGAGGTGCGCCACATTCATGGTCCGCTCACTTCCGCCCGGTCCGGGTCCAGCACTTTTCGCGGAAACCGAAAAGGCCGAGAATTGAAATGCCCACCAGCCAGAGAACATGGAACGGGGCGGCCAGCGTGAGGCTCAGGCTGCGGGACGAAACCCCGGCGGCCAGGATGCCGGCGCAGAGATACGCCAGCCACAGCAGAAGCACCACCGCGCTCCACGCGATCATCGTCCCGGTCCCGAGCGCGGCGGCAAGGAGCAGCACGGACGCGGCCAGGAGCAGGGGCTTGCTCCTGATCAGCATGCTCCACCCCGCGTCGATCATGACGAGTCGGCCCGTCGCGATCCCCTTGACGATGAGACCCGAGGCCGTGCTCTTGGCCAGACTCATGTTCCCCGACGCCCAGCGGATGCGCTGCGCGGCAAGCATCTCCACGTTCACCGGGGCGTCGGACAGGACCTCCGCTTCCGGGGCGAAATAGACCCGCTCGCCCATGGCGATGAGCCTCAACCCGTATTCGGTGTCTTCCGCGACGGAACAGGTGTCCCAGGGCAGACGCCGCAGCATGGCGGAGGAAAGACACATGCCTGTGCCGCGCAACGGGCTGGAAAGATTCAGGTTCTCCTTGCCCTGGGAGTAAAGGAGGTTCTCGATGGCGTTCCCCACCGCAAGCATCCATGTCAGGGCGTTCTCCAGCGGATTTCTCACCGAGTTCCGGGACTGGATCACGGACTGGCCGGCATGCAGTCGTGCGTCCATGGCCCGCAGGAAGTTGGCGCTCATGACGTTGTCCGCGTCCACGACCACCATCGCGTCAAAATCCTCCTTCATCAACGCGGCAAAAGCGAAAGCAAGGGCATATCCCTTGCCGCGGCGGGTCGGGTCGAAGCGTTCCAGGCAGCGGGCTCCGGAGGTTTTCGCCACCTCGGCCGTCAGGTCCGAACAGTTGTCGGCCACTACGACAATATCGAACAGGCCGGGCGGGTAATCGAGACGCTGCAGGCTGGAGATGGTCGCGCCCAGCCCCTTTTCCTCGTCGTGGGCCGGCACGACGATGGCGAAACGGCCGGTCGGGATGCGGGGGGGGAACGCCTCCGGCTTCCTGACCCGCGAGGCGAGGCCCAGAGCGCTCAGATAGGCGACGGCCAGCGTCATGAAAAAAAGGGGAATGCCGAGGATGAGCGTCATCATCACGGCTCTGCCTTTCGTCCGCCTTCGAACCACCCGCCGCCGGGCAGCTTGGACACGCAGAACCGGTACTTGCCCGAGGCCTCGGACTGGATGGAATCCACGTACTCGGTATCGTGAAGCATGGACGATCCGAACCTCCGCCGCACCAACTCCGCGATCCGGTCCGGCAGGTCCTCTCCCCCTCCCTCGCCCGGCACTACCCGGAACACGAGATGGTCGATCTTGTCCTGCACGATCTGCATCTGCTTCACGCCCTCAAGGACCATGGCAAAATTCTCGGTCAGCGAGATGCCGGAGATGTACTCTCCCTCAGGCGTGCGGACATAGTCGGCGATGCGGCCCTCCAGGGACGCGATGAGGGGGTACGTCCGACCGCAGGTGCAGGGCTTTTCGCCCATGCGCGCGGTGTCTCCGACGAGGTAGCGGATGAAGGGCATGCCGCGGTTGGTCAGGTCCGTGACCACAACGGCCCCGGTCTCTCCCGCCCCGGCCGGCCTGCCGTCGCGCAGGCACTCGAAATACAGGGTGTCCATGTTGACATGCAGGCCCTGATGCGCGTCGCATTCGCAGGCGATGAGGCTGACCTCCTCGCACCCGTAGCGGTTGGTGACCCGGCAGTCGAAGACTTCCTCCACGAGGCTGCGCTCGAAGTCGTGCAGGACCATGGCCGTGGAGATGATGCCCTTGGGCCGGATGGGGGAGAGCTTTTTCGCCTGCACGAAACGGGCGAACAGGTACAGCGAGTGGGCATGGCCGAAAAGAAGGGACGGCTTTTCCTTGAGGATGTGCGCATGAAATTCGGTCATGGCCTCCTCGTCCATGCGCAGAGTGTCGAGAAAGGTTATCCGTTCCAAAAGAAAATTTCGCACGTAGCCGCGCCAGGATTTCTTGTATTCCGGGTTCCCCCAGACTGCCCCGACCCGCTCGCCAAGCCGCCACCCCGTCCATTCGTCATGACGGAGTGCGCATCCGCGCTTCCACTGCAGGCTGTCCTCGTCCACGAAGAAGGAGAGCGAAACGCCCGTGGAGCCTGAAGTCTTCTTGGGGAGCAGACGATCCGCGGGGATGTTGTCCGCCACCATGGCGTCGCGGTTGGCGCGGATGTCATCCTTGGTCAGCAGGGGCAGACGTTCGAAGTCCTGCCAGGTGCGGATCCCGTCCGGGGTGACGCCCAGCTTGTCCAGGCATTCGCGGTAATAGCTCGTGTGCCGGTAGGCGTGGTCAAGGAGACCCTTGAGCCGTGTCCACTGGTCCCGGCGCACCTCGTCGAGCGGTCGGTACTGGGTGCGCAAAAAGTTCCTGTAATGCCTGAGATACGGGCTTTTTTCCTTCATCGCCCACAGGGGGGCGACAACGGCTCGCACCACATGGGAGTAGAGATCGCCCTGATTGACGGCGCTCATACCGACCCTCCATCAGCCGCAGCCACCTTTTCCGTCGCCGCGCCGTTCATCCCCAGCACCTCGCTCATGGTCCCGAACTCCAGGGACTTGAACAGATAGCACAGCTTGTCCTCGGTCAGGTCCAGATTGACGTAGTGCCGGAAGCGCGACCGGAGCCGTGCCTTGATGCGCGGCTGATCGGGGTCAAGTTCCCACGGGTGGAAGTAGAGGACCGTCGGCTGCTTTTCGACCTGGTTGATGCGGCGCATGCCCCAATGGATCATCTCCGCGGGGAACAGCCGGAGATAGCCGCCTCCGGCAATGGGCAGGGGCATGGTCCTGCCGGGCAGGGACATGTTCAGGGTGGTCAGAGGGAATTCCCGGATACTGCCGCTCTCCCGCCTGATGTCGTGCGGGAACCGCTCGGCCCCGGGGATGCCGTAGTTGTCGTGGACGATGGGGAATATGCTCGAATCGTAGGCAAAACCTTCCTCGATGAGGATGTCCAGGGCCCACATGGACTTCTTGGTGATGGAATAGCTCGGGGCGCGGTATCCCAGGACCTGGCTGCCCGTGATGTCCTCGAGCATGGTTTTGGTGCGCCGCACATCCTTGCGGAACTTATCGGGCCCCTGGTTGTAGATGAGCTCATGGTCATACCCGTGGCAACCGACCTCATGCCTCCTGTAGGCGATCTCCTTCACGAGGCCGGGAAAATGATCGGCCACCCATCCCAGCACAAAGAACGTGGCCTTCAGGCTGTATGCGTCCAACAGGTCGAACACCCGTCGGGTGTTCCTCTCGACCCTGGACGGGTAGATGGGCCAATCATCACGTTGGACGACGCCGGAAAATGCGGTGACCTGGAAATAATCTTCCACGTCGACTGTCAGTGCGTTCCGCATCTTGCCTCCGACAGGTAATACAGGTGAGTTCGCCATTCGGGCTGCAGTAACGTGCAGCCTGCTCAAAAAAGGTACGTCAGCTGAATCCCCACTCTGTTCACCTGATAATCCTCGTCGATGTCATCCGACGACGAGTCCTTGAATCTGTACCAGGCCGAGAGATTCAAGGTCTCGCTCATGGCGTAGGTCAGGCCCAGATTGGCGTACCAGCGCTTGGTGTTGTCGTCGCTGTCGTCGAAATCATGGCCGAGACCGAAGGTGCCGGTCAGGCGGGCGCTCAGCTCGTGGGAGACGTTCAGGGCGAAGACCGTCCTGCGCGTCGACTCCGGGTCGCCCGATTCATCACTCAAACGGCCGCCGTCGGCACTCTCCTCGTAGTCTTCCAGGGAAGTGGACAGCCGTGCCGTGGTCCGTTCCCAGATCTTGGTCAGCGCCAGCGTGACATACCTGCGTTCGTAGGTTTCGCCCGTGTCCGGGTCGTCGTCGAAGGAGATGCCCGAGGACAGGTTCATGAGCACGGCCCCGAAATCGTGATTCAGCCCCGCGTCCCAGTACAGGCTGGTGGAACTCCTGCCGCGATCCCTGTACCGCGAATATTGGGGGCCCAGCTTCAGATAGACGTCACCCTGGGAGGAGTATTCGTAATGTCCGCCGAAATACGCGATATGGCGATCCAGCGTGTCGTCTTCGGACAGCTCCATGGCATAGGAGTAGCCGGACAGCAGGGACGCCCGATCCGAGAGTTCGTAATCCCCGTCCAGGAAGCCGCGATGGATGTCCTTGGCGTCCTTGTCCGGGTCGTCGTACCAGATGTTCGTATAGGCGTAGCCGATCCTGGCCGAAGTGCGTTCGCCGAAACGGGGCGTGATGAAGGGCGAGAAGGTGAAATTGTTCTGCTGGACGAGCTCCGAGGTGGAGTCCTCCTCGCGCACGTCACCCCGTCTGCGGTCCTCGTTGACCAGACGATAGATTTCCGTGGCGTCGATGAAGAAGAAGTCTTCGGACGCCTCCAGCAGGGCGTGCATCTTCAAGTCGTGGTTGAACTCCTCGTCCTCGGTCTCCCGCGTATAGTAGCGGTAGTCCCCGCTGTAGGCGGACTGGAAAAGCAGCCGGCCGCCCTCGCGGTTGTAGGACAGGCTGGGTCGCAGCACGGTGATGATGTCCTCCTCGCCGTCGTGCTCCTCGCCGGCGTTATCCGTGTACTCCGCGCCGACACCCAGGGAAGCCCTCCACCCCGGCTCGGCGTAGGCGAGACCGGCCCAGGCCAAGACCGCGAGGACAACTGTCGAGATTCGCATCATCTTGTTCATTCGTGCTCCAGCTGATGGCAGTTCATTGTGGTGCATCGCGCGCCTATCCGTGCAACTTCCGTTATCCTGAACACTCCGTGAACCATTGCTTCTCGTCATCACGTGGATGACTTCGCTTTGAACGCGCATCGAGCCCCTGCATGAATCGATAAAAGCCGGCGCAACGATGCGGTTCAGCATGACTCCCCCCTATTCGCCCCACAGATATTTCCAGAGCCCCCCCCTTTTCCTTGGAGGCATCGGCTCGACCGGCTTCGGCAAGTCCTTGACGACGAAGTCCGAGCGCAGCTGGCGGAGCGCGACCCAGAGCTCCCTGCCCATGGCCTCGCTCTGCAGTTCCAGTCTGTCCATGCGCTCACGCATTTCCACCAGGGCCGCATGGTCCCAGACGGGCATGTACTCAAGGGACTCCAGACGCTTGTTCAGCGAGCCGATGACGCTCAGGATCTTGGCCTGGCCCGAGACGGCGTGGGTCAGAATCTCCACGTTGGACTGACACGAGTCCGATGCTTTGCCGCCCGCCTCCGCCGGTCCGGCCACGGGCGGGACGGAGGCGGCATTTTCAGTCTTTCCTGTGCCGGAGTCCCAGTACTGGGACTCGAAGGACAGGTCCGTGGCCAGTTCATGCACGGTGCTGCCGTCGATGTTTCTGGTCTGGGCCGAGAAGGCGTCGATCATGACGTAATCGCAGAGGATGTTGATCAGGCGCGGAATGCCGCGGCTGTAGGCGGCGATCGCCTCCACGGCGTCGTCCGAAAAGGTGAGCGCGTTCCGGTTGCCCGCCTTTTCCAGGCGAAAGGAAATGTATTCCCTGACTTCGGCGGCTGACAGAGGCTGCAGGTGGCAGTTTATCTGGATGCGCTGGCGCAGCTGCATGAGGCCCGGGACGGACAGGATGTCGCGCAGTTCGGGCTGGCCGACGAGAATGATCTGCAGGAGCTTGTCGCGGTCGGTCTCGAGGTTGGAGAGCATGCGCACCTCCTCCAGAATCTCGGCGGAGAGGTTCTGGGCCTCGTCGATGATCAGCACGGACTGGCGGCGCCGGGCGTACTGCTCGATCAGAAAATCGTTGAGCTCGCGCAGCAGCGTGGACTTGTCCTTGCCGTCGGTCTCAAGTCCGAAGTCGCCGTTGATCTGCATCAGGAGCTGCAGCGAGTCGACCCGGGTATTGAAGACCTTGGCCAGGACGCTGTCACGGAGCTGGCTGCGGATCATGTTGCGGATCAACGTGGTTTTGCCCGATCCCACTTCTCCGGTCAGCAGGATGAATCCGGTGCGCTCCCTGATGCCATGGGTCAGGTAGGTCAGGGCACGCTTGTGAGCCCGGCTCAGGTACAGAAAGTCCGGATTAGGCAGGAGGTCGAAAGGCTTTTCGCGCAAGCCGAAGAAGGATGTGTACACGGCTTATCCTGAATATGATGAGTAATAATAATATGAAGAGCCGGCATGAGACTGGGCCGCGTTGTAGACGACGCCCAACACCTTGTTGTCCAGGGCCTCCACGGCCTCCTGAATCTGGGCCAGGGACGGCTGTCCCTCCCGCACGACCAGGAGCGTCCAGTCTGCGATGCCGGCGATGGAACGCGTCTCGGCGAAGGGCAGAACCGGAGGCGTGTCGATAATGATATAACGATCGTTGTAGCGCGACTTCATCTCCAGGAAGAGGCGCCGCATGGTATCGGAAGAGAAGAGTTCCACCGGGTTGGCCACCGGCGTGCCGGCGGGCAGCACCGAGAGCTTGCCGATCTGCGTCTTGACCAACAGTTCGCCCACGTCCAGGCCTTCGCGCAGGCAATCCGAAAGCCCCTTGCCGGATTTCAGACCCAGATACTTATGCACCGAGGGGCGACGCAGGTCCGCGTCGATGAGCAGGACAGTGTGATCGTACTCGCCGGCCAGACTGGCGGCCAGATTGATGCTCGTCACGCTCTTGCCCTCGCTGGCCGTGGCGCTGGTCACGGCGATGAGATTGTCGAACCGCTCCCGCTTGGTCATCTTGACCAGTGCTTCCTTGAGCTTGCGAAACTCCTCAGCCATCGGCGACAGGGGTTCATTGATGACGACCATGGTCTCCTCGGGCAGACGCAGACCCGAAGCGTGCACAGCCTCGGGCATCGGCGGGCGGGCCTGGCCGTTGCCGTTGCCGGGCACGCCGGGATAGCCCGACGAGGCGGTCCGCAACACCTGCGTTGCCGGTTTCATCCCGGCGGCCTTGGCCAATGCTTCTTCTATTCTGCTCATTGTGTTCCCGATGGAGAAAGGTTGTCGAAAATCTCTTTCCGGATGCGTCACTGCCCGGGAGGGCGAAAGCCTCGTGTGCGCCTGAACGAACTTCGCCTTCCACGATCAACATGTTCCGTATCGGAATGATCTTCGAACAACCTCCTTGCATTATATGGTTGACGTTGATGCGTGACTGAAAACCCCCTCATGCCCGGCAATTCTTCAGAGCCAGAAACCCTTCACCCCGTCGAACAAGCGTTCCATGTACGGCGTGTCCATAAATTCCAGCGCACAGATGAACAGAAGCAGGGAGAAATACGCGGCCGCCCCGGCCAGGAAGAAACGATCCCCCTTCTTGCGGGCCTTCTCCTCCTCGGGTTTCGGGATGACCTGGACCACGGCCAGAACACGCAGGTTGAGGGAGCGCAGGTCGGCGACGGTGTTGACGGCGCCCCCCAGGATGTACGGCAGGATGACCACGGCCATGCCCGCGCCGATGCCGGCGAACAGGCTTCCGATCATGACCAGAGGCCGGTTGGGGCTGACTGGCTTCTCGGGCAGTACGGCCGGGTCCACGATGCGGAAGTTCATGGACTTGTTCTCCATCTCCATCTGCTTGGAAACTTCGGACTGGCCGTAACGTGTCACGAGCTGACTGTAGATTTGCGTCTCGTTGTCCTTTTTGCGCAGGAGTTCGTTCAGACTCGTGCGTATGGTCGGAATCTCGCGCAAGAGCTGGCGCTTTTCCTCTATAGCCTGCAACTGCGCCTTCTCCTGAGCCTTGTTGGCCTCCAATTCGGCCTTGATCAAACCTCGCGTCAGGGCGGAGGCGCCGCCTCCGCCCGCAGGCGCCTGCGGATTGGCCCTCAGGGCCGCGATTTCACCCTTGAGTCGCACGATCCGGGGATGGCTCTCGGTGTAGGAAGTCCGCAGGGCGGCCAGCTGCCGCTCCATGTCGACCAGGGCTCCGCCCCGTCCCCCGCCGCCCGACGGCATCAGGCGCTCCTGCGTTTCCAGCTCGAAGCGGCGTGCACGGATGGCCTCAAGCTTCTTCTCCGCTTCGGCGATCTCGAAACGGATCATGGTTTCGTCCACGGCCAGTTGCATGCCGTGTTCGGCCTTGTACGCGTTGATCTCGTCATCCACGGCGTCGATGCGCTTCTTGAAGCTCTCGATCTGATCAGCCAGAAAACGCGTCGCTTCCAGGGACTCGTCGCGCTTGGACGCCGTGTTGGACTCGATGTAGACCTGCGTGATGGTGTTGACGAGGTCGCGCGCGAACTGCGGGTCCGAGTCGACGAAGGATATGAAGAAGACCCCCCGCTTTTCGTCGAGCTTGATGGAGATGCGTTTCCTCAACGATTCGAGATACGCCTCACGCTGCGCGTCGGAGTCGAGCAGGAGGTCCTTGTCCAGAATCCGCAGGACCTTGATCAGGGTTTCACGGCTGAGCATGGAGACCGTCAGCAGGCTGATCTTGGCATCCATGGAGGGTGAGATGGCGATGCCCTTGACCAGGTCGGAGATGACGCTCTGCTCGATGAAGACCGTGGACTCCGCCTCGTATTTCTTGGGCAGGAGATAGCTGAGAACTACGCCCGATGTCATGACCAGCAATGTCATGAGGACCAGCAACCGCTTGCGCCGCAGTAACACACGGGCATAGCGCACCAATTCAAGATACAGTTCGTGGTTCATTTCGCTGCCCTGTTGCCAAATTATGTTGAAAATCAAAGAACAACACAGCCCGGAGCGAATTCTCCATGCCGCCTAAAAAAACGACTCGTTGGCAATGAGGTAGTCCCCGCGCTGCAGCACGATGTTCTGGGACAGGTCCTTGCCTTCAACCAGATCCGCGGCCTTGACCGTGATGCGCTTCTCCTCACCGTTCTCGCGGCGGACCAGGACCGTCTTGTTCCGGTCGGCAAACTTGGTGAAGCCGCCGCACTCCACCACGGCATCCAGGACCGTCATGCCGTCCTTGAACGGCAGTGACCGCGGCGCGGTCACGGCGCCCAGAACATACACATACGGTTCGGGCAGGGCCGGGAAGAAGATGATGTCATTGTGCCGCAGATCCAGGTCCTGGCCCACGTCGCCCTTGTGCAGGAGGCTGTCGAAGTCCCGGTCCAGCCGCGTGCCGTCGCGCATGACATGGGCCCCGTGCAGGTCGGCGCGGGTCAGGTCCATGCTGGCCAGGAGCTGCAGGAGAGACGTCTTCTGCTTCAGCTCGAACACCCCCGTGGGCACGCCGCCGCCGATGATGTAGACCTTGTTGTTGACGATGTCGCCCAGGGACACGGTCACCCGAGGGTCCTTGACCAGGGTCGTGAGGCGCTGCGTGATTTCATCCTGCAGGGTCAGGGAGGTCCGACCTTCGGCCATGATCTCACCGGCGCCGGGCAGGGAGATGCGGCCGTCTGGACGGACCAGGGCCGAGACGCTCAGATCGGGCTCGCCCCAGACGAAGACCTGCACCCGGTCTCCCGCGCCGATGACATATTCGTTGGCCGTGGCGTGTTGATTCAGGCACAGCACAGCCATGAGCAACACCAGGCTTTGCATCACAATGATGTCTTTCCTCAAAAAATTCTTTACGCTGTGTAAAAAAAACATTTTTACCTCCCCTTTCCGAGCAATACCACTTTGAATGTTTTCATAATGACGTATAAATCAAGGAAAAAAGAAATATTTTTGATATAATATAAATCATACCTCAATTTTTCGATAGCATCATTGACGGAGGAGCCATAAGGATAACAGACTTGTGCCCAGCCCGTCAGACCAGGCTTTACGTAATGACGTTCAGAGTAATATGGAATCAATTCCTTCAATTTGTCCACGAACTCCGGACGCTCCGGCCGCGGCCCGACAAGGGACATGTCGCCCTTGAGGATGTTGAGCAGCTGCGGAATCTCGTCGAGACGGGTACGTCGCAGGAAATTTCCAACTTTGGTGATCCGCGGGTCGTTTTCCTGCGACCAGACGGCTCCGGTCGAAACTTCGGCGTTCTGTCGCATGGAGCGGAACTTCATGAGGGTGAAATGTTTGTCGCCCTCGCCCACCCTGGTCTGCCGGAAAAGGATGGGGCCGGGCGACTCCAGCTTGATGGCCAGGGCGATGAAGGGAAGAAGCGGCAAGAAAAACAGCAGCCCCAGGGTGGAGGCCGTGATGTCCGTGACGCGTTTGCTCTGACGCAACAGCCAGGTGACCTTGAAACCATGGCTGAAGATGAACCAACTGGGGTTGATATTCTCGATGAGCAGCTTGCTGGTTGCCGCCTCATAGAAGGACGGGGCGTCCAGCACTTCGATCCCGTTGAGCTTGCAGCTCAGGAGTTCCTCCACCGGAAAAGTGCCCCGCCGCTCGGCCATGGAGACGACGATCTGGTCGGCCATGAAATTCTGGGCCATGCGCAGCAATCGGTTCGATTTCCCGTCGGCGGCCTCGATATTCGGGTTCGAGGATGCGGCAACATGAGCTGACGGGCTGGGAACCCTGCCCAGGAGGACGAACCGGTTGCTATTGCCGGAGATGAACTCCTCCATGAATTCGGCCTGAAGCCCCTCACCGACTATCAGCACGCGCTTGCCCTTGCCGAGGCAAGCCCGACAGAATTTGACAACCACGAAATCGAGGACCTTGAGGCCGGCAAAAACGCCGAAGCCGAGCAAGGCCACCCGGGTTTCGTTCCCCGAGATTTCTCGGGCGTCGCTCAGGAGGTAGAAAAGGGCCATGGACAGGACGGTGACGATGACCTGACAGCACAGAGCCGAGGGAACGCGGAACTTGAGGCCCTTGAGACCGAAAACCGACCAGACCAGAACCGAAGGCAGGACGGTGATGACCAGAAATCCTCCCGCCTCGGGCCAGAAGGGCGTGTTTTTGACGAGGGAGGACAATGAAGGGGTCAGGATGGTGAGCGAAGTCCCCAGAGCCAGCAAGGCCCAGATGATATCGTGCGCAAGGTTGCGCAGAACGACTGTTGCCATGATTCCCTCCTGACGGACTTTCCCGGAAACCCGTTCCCCGTCAGATCAACAGCTCGGCGTATCCGCCGCGCTTCATGAACCGGTTTGCAATTTCTTCAACAAAGCCTCTGCACTTGGTTTCTGTTCAAAATCCCCTCCGGCCAATGCCGCCTCAAGGGCCGTACGCGCTTCGTCGGCCCGCCCGAGTTCGGCCAAGGCCAGCCCCTTGTGGTACATGATCTCCTGATTGCCCGGGGCAATGGCCAATGCTCTTTCGAGGACCCTGAGCGCCTCCTCCGAGCGGTCATTGCGGATGAGCGTGTAGCCGAGGGTGTCGATGACCGACGGGTTCGTGTTGGCCCGCATGAAAGCGGCCAGGGCCAGATCCACGCTATGCTGGCGGGTCTGTTCGCTGTCGGCCCAAAGCATGGCCAGATTGTTCAAGGCAGGAACATAGTCGTGTTGGGCCTGCACAGCCTGCAGGAAGAGCTTGGCCGCCTCGGCCTTGTTCCCCCTCAGTTGCACGACCATGCCCTTGCCGGTCAGCGCCTGGGCGTTGGTCGGGGCGTAGTCGAGCACCTTCTGAAAACTGGCCATCGCCTTGTCCAACTCACGGCCGCGCAGCTGAAGTTCGCCCAGCAGAACACCCAGCTGAGGGTTCCTGGGTTCGATCTCAACGCATTTTGTCAGCACCTCCTCGGCTCCCCGGCGATCCTTGCGGGATTCGAGGATGGCCGCCAACGGGAGGTAGGAATGAGGCTTCCCCGGGCTCATGGCGATGAGCTTGCGGGCCGTTTCCTCGGCCTTGTCCGGCTCGCCCAGCGCCATCCAGGCACGCGTGCGCTCCATGGTCCCGCCCCAGGGATCAACCGCCTCGAACTGGCCGTAAACGGCCATGGCCTTGTCCGTTTCCTTGCGGAGGATGTGCAGCCGGGCCTTGGCCAGAAGCAAGCCCTGGTGGCCCGGCTGCTTGACCAACTCTTCGTCGAGCACCTTCAGGGCCGCTTCGCCCTCCCCATGCTGCTGCAGGAAGTTGGAGAGCATGAGGGCCGCGCCCAGGTCGCCCGTGGCCCGGGCTTTTTCCAGCCGCGCCCTGGCCTCGTCGGCCCTGTTCTGCTTTTCGAGAACTGCCGCCGAGGCCGTCAGAGCCCGTACGTCGTCCGGCTTGACGCCCAAGGCCAGGTCGTACTGCGCCAGGGCCTCGTCAGCCTTGCCCTGGGACAGCTTGAAGACGGCAGCGTTGTAGTAGGTCGGAAGAAATGCGGGGTCGGCCTCGCGGGCCTTCAGGAGATAGCCCTCAGCCCCCTCGTTGTCCCGTCTGCCAAGGGCGGCCCTGGCGAGGGCGTTGTAGAGAATTGCGTCGGACTTGCTTCCGGAGAGGCCGTCGGTGAGCACCTTCACGGCCTCGTCGCTTCGACCGTTTCGCAGGTAGAAGGCGTTCAGGGCCATGCGGGCGTCCATTCCCTTGGGGGAAGCCTGCAACGCGGCAAGCAGGTCGGCCTCGCCGGAGGCGTCTCCGAGGGACAGCTTGAGCAGCCCTTTCTTGACCAGCAGGCCGTAATGCGAAGGTGCGAGATCTACGGCCTTGGCATACGCGTCCAAAGCCTCACGGGGCTTGTTCTGCAGGAGCAGCGCGTCGCCCAGGAGGGAGTAACCGCGAAAATCCCGCGTACCGGAACTGATGAGCTTGTCGGCCACGATTTGGGCCTCGGCTCCGCGCCGCTGGCGCAGGAAGATTTCGCCGAGCATGATCCGGGCCTGGGCAAAGTTCGGGCTGAAGTCGAGGACGGTCTGAAACTGGGTCACGGCCATCTCCAGGTTCCCCTGGTAGTAATAGGCCAAGCCCAGCAGATAGTACGTCTCCAGATCAGGCTTGAGGCGGATGGAGCGGTGCAGCGCAGCCACGGCTTCGTCGAAGCGCCCCTCCCGCGACAACCAGAGGCCCAGCAGCCGGTGCCCCTCCGGCTTGTCCGGGAATTCCTTGATCATGGCCTCGGCCGAGGCCAGGACCTTCTCCCCTTCACCCTTGTCGATCAGCAGGCTGCCTTCCTTGTAGCGGGCGAAAAGGTCGCTTGGATAGGTTGAGGAAATGCGGGTGTAGACATCGAGCATGCCGTCGGGGTCGCGATCCTGCGCCTCAAGCTGGCCCAGGGCGTGCAGGGCCGGTCGGTTCTTCGGGTCTTCGGCAAGCAGGGCATCGATGACTTCGCGAGCCTTGTCCCGTTCCCCCTGTGTCATATAGTTGTGGATCAGCGCCAGCCTGGCCGACATGCGGCCCGGCTCCAGCGCGATGACCCTGAGCAGGTGCTCCCGGGCGCTGGCGAAGTCCCCCGAGAGCGTGGCTGAATAAGCCAGCTGCTCCAAAGCGGCAGGGTCGTCCGGATTCTCCTTGAGGTAGGCCCCGAGCAGGGAGGCTGCCGCAGCGGGCTCGTTTTGAAAATTGGCGATTCTGGCCAGTTGGAAATTCACCCGCGCATCGTAAGGGTTCTGCAGCTGGACCTTCTGGAGTTCTCTTTCGGCCTGGTCCAGCTTGCCTGTCTCAATATATGCCAAGCCAAGGTTGAAGCGGGCGTCGAGATAATTCGGGTCTTTCTCCAGGGCGTTTTTGAAATGCACGATCGCCCCGTTGTAATTCCCCTGGCGGAACAGGGAGAGCCCCTCATCGCTGAGTGACTCCTTGGTGTGTTCTTTGCATGAAAGCACTGAACAACAGAGCAGAATCAGGAGCGCCAACAATGCTGAGTTTCTGGCCATCTTTCCTCCATGAGATATACGTAACCGCTTGAAGCATTGGATCAAACTTCTCGAAATACTTTCCCGAGCAAGAAAATCATCATCGATATTTGCTTCGATAAGGGACATCCTCAACACAGGAAAAAACCGAACTGCCAGGTGTCCAAGGTAATCAAAACAAATGACTTTTATTCGTCAAATCAAATCTCCATTATCAAATTGAACCGCGCGAATTGGCGTTTTTCAAAACACATATCGCACCAGCTTGATCAAAAAATTTACATAATCTCTACATGTATCTGAAATATTTCAATCAATTTACGTATAAAATAAATTATTGCTTTCAAGTCCATTATTACACTTTTTAAAATTTTTTGAACAGTACAAAATTAAAAATTTTTAACTGTAGGACTTATTATTTTACTGCGCGATTTTTCGCGCAGATTTCGACTTTGTGTATTTTTTTACGAAAAAACCTTACGAATCAAAGAGGTACGACAACCCTCCCGATGATTGCCCGCGCAACCAGGGGGATCAATTTTTTGTTGCCCTTCACAAAATATGCCCTGAACGTATGACTCCCGACTCGTGCCAAAGCCCGAAAAATCAAGACAGCATGGAGAACTCCTCAAGAATTGCGTGGCCCGATGTTTCCCGGCAGGCCAGCTTGAAGAACCCCAAAAGTGGCTGACCCGCCCTCGCGCCTGTCAAATTTTGCCACTTCCGTGTCGACAGACCTTACACTGCCGGCCGTTCCGCCCCCCTCCTCGGAGAATCCGGGACAGCCGTTATTATCCAACCACCCGTTGACTCTTTCTTCGTTATCCACGAGTGTATAAATTCTTGGAAACTTCACGTTGCCGCCTCACATATGGGAGGAAATCATGCATGCCCGGCCGTTGTTCCCAATAGTTACCGCGCTGTCGGCCATCCTCATGGTCATGACACCGTTCACGAATTCGGCGCACGCCCAGCCCACGGGGCAGGAATTGGCCAGGATGGTCCATGATCGGGATGTCGGTGACGACATGACGTCCCGGCAAACCATGGAACTCGTGCCGCCCGACGGGACAAAGCGTGTTCGGGAACTGGACATCGTTGCCGCCGATCGGGAGGGGCTGCGCAAAACCCTGATCCGTTTCACCTCACCGGCGGATATTCAGGGGACGGGATTTTTGGCCATCGAGGACGGGCAGGGAGGAACGGAGCAATTCCTGTATCTTCCGGCGCTCAAGAGGACGCGACGCATCGTGGCCGGACAGAAATCCCGCAGTTTCGTGAACACGGATTTCACCTATGAAGATATGGAAAGACGTCCCGTAGAAAATTCGGAACACCTGATCAGCGGCGAAGAAGCCTTGGGCGGGGTACCCTGCTGGATTCTCGAAAGCAGTCCCAAGCCGGGAAAGGAGTCTCAGTATTCCCTGGTTCGCGCCTGGGTGGCCAAGGACATGCTCCTGCCCTTGCGAGTCGATTTTTTCGTCGGCGGGCAGCAACCCGTCAAACGTTACACCGTGCAGCAGGTGGAAAGCATCCAGGATATCTGGACTGAAACCAAGGTCGTCATGGAAGATCTGAACTCCGGGCACAAGACGGTACTGGAAAGCAAGGAAGTCAAATACAACTCGAACATACACGACAGCGTCTTTTCACAACAAACCATGGAGAACTGGTAGCCCTGTTCGTAATCCGCACCGTCAACAATGATCGCGGGGAGGCTTTCGGAGCGATTCAAGGCCCCCCACCCAGACGTCGCATCAATACGGCATGTTGCGAACTCCTCATCGTGGAAATCGAAGTGCATGTACCCCGATTCATCGAAAAGGCGGGCCGATGCAGCAATGGCCAGGTGAGTTAAAGAATTTCAGGATAATGCCGAATCATTCTTACATGAAAGGGTCCTCGAACATGCCAGAGGCCACACCGCCTCTCAACCGTCGCGCAAATCCGCAGTTATCCGTGGTCAATTCTCCGGAATCCCGGACTGCTCTTGCCGACCTCATGCGTGGACTGCTCGCAGCGCTCCTCATTTTTTTCTGCGTCGGCACTGTGCACGCCGCTGATGTCGCCACCGTGTCGTCCCTTGATCTGAGCCAAGCCGAGCCGCTGACCCTGACCATCACTCTGTCCGGTGAAGCTCAGAGCGTGCGCGCTTTCCCCCTCCCGAATCCTGAACGCCTCGTGCTCGACATCGCGCCGGCGCGGCTGTCCGGGACCAGGCGCAGCCTTTCCGTGGAGCACCCTCTCGTCCGGGGGATCAGAGCGGCGCAGTTCAGTCCGCAGTCGGTGCGCGTGGTTCTGGACCTGAAGCAGGGCATAGGCCACAGCGTCGCCACCCGGCCCGCCGCGGGATCGGGTTCCGGACAGACGGTCATCGTGCGCGTGTTCCCGGCCGATCCCCCCCCTGCCCGCTCAACCGGCACAGCGCCCCCGGTCGGCATACTGCAGCCTGAAGAACTGTCGGCCCAGGCGCCCGCCTCCATCTCCGCGACCCGACCGGGCGACACCGCCCCCAATGCGTCGAGCAAGAAAATCATCCTGTTCGACGACTCCCAAGCCAGCCAAAACGTCACCGACAGCCCGTCTCCATGGGGCACGTTCGCTCTTTCGGGGTCGGTCATGGTCAAGGGAACCCAGGAACTGCACGAGTCCGGCCGTCCCGAGCAACCCCGCTCGCTGCGCAACACGGTGCGAGCGGAAGGCAAATGGACGCCGCCGATCTCCGCCCTGCCGCAGACCGGACAGTCCGGCACGCCGGACACATTCGTTCTGGCGTCGGTGCAGTCCGACTACCTCGGTTTCGGGCCGGACCCGTCTTCCGACGATTACGATCTCGACCTCCATGAAGCCTACCTCTCCCACGCCACACCGACCTGGGACCTGCGTCTGGGACGGCAGATCGTGCGCTGGGGCAAGACGGATCAGATCAGCCCCCTGGACAACCTGAACCCCCAGGACATGCGGGAGTTCGTCCTGCCCGATCTGGAGGAACGCAAAATCCCCGACTGGATGGGCAGACTGCGGCTCTTCCCGGGCCAGGTGACGCTTGAGGGCGTCGTCATCCCTTTCGCCGAAGAAAATGACTTCGACTTCACCGGCACCACCTGGGCCCTGCTGGGACCTGAATCCGACGGGTTGCGCATCCGCGAGTCCGAACCGGGCAGAGGATTGGATGACGCGGGTTGGGGGCTGCGCGCAGGCACGACCGTAGACGGGTGGGATCTCGCCGCCAGTTTCCTCCACATCACGGAGAAAACCCCGCACCTGAGTCTTTCCCCCTTCAATCCCGATGGGCCTGTCCTGCACGCCGAGTACAGGCGGCAGAACATCCTCGGCCTGGAGTTCGAGACCACCCTGGGCACATTCGGCTTCCGGGGGGAAGCGGCCTATTTCGACGGCCAGTCGCTGCCCACGGAGAGCCTGAATTCGGAACGCCCGCCGGTGCTCCATTACGTGCTCGGACTCGACTACATCGGCGAAGCGGACTGGTACGCCAACATCCAGTTCTCGCACCAGCACGTCTTTGAGTACGAACCGGACATTCTTTTCCTGCGAGAGGACAATTTCTACCTGAACGGAGAGGTCAACCGCGAGTTCTGGCGCGGTCAAGCCATGCTCAAACTGCGCTACGCCGTCGACATCCTGGACGGAGGGTCATTTTTCACGCCGGAGGCCATCCTGACCTACGTCAAGAACCTGGAACTGTCCCTTGGCCTCAATCTCTTCTTCGGCCCCCAGGACTCATATTTCGGCCGCTACGAAGACAACGACCAGATATTTCTCCAAGCCACATATTTTTTCTGAAAGTTGCGCTGCGGCCCCAAAAAAAACTCTGGAGGGAAAATTTTCAAGTCGGACAAACCGTCAATGAATTCCTTTCGTTGTCGCGCGGCATCATATACCTGGCGTGCGAAACGACATTTTTCACCCTTGTCCTCACCATTGCAATTCGCTCCTCCTTGGTCTAGGTCCTCGCTTGGTTCAATTTATTGGAGACGCCATGCATTTGACCAGCCTCAGACAGTTACATTTTGCCTCATCCATCCCAGACCAATCAGCTTGCCAACCTCGATCGGAACAAATCGATCATGTTTTCAAGATAGCAGACTCCAGTAATGAGCTGCTGCAAGCCTTTGGCCTTTTGTATCGTGAATATCTTCACGCAGAATATATACGTGAAAGTGCTAGTGAACTTCTCTTCACCAAGTACCACCTTCTTCCGGAAACTACGATTTTCGTTGCCAAGGACAATTCAGCAGTTGTATCGACTGCCACGATCGTGCGCGACAACCCCCAGTTCGGCCTGCCCATGGATGAACTCTATGACAACGAGCTGAATGTCCTGCGCAAGCGAGGAAGAAGGATACTTGAGATCTGCTCCCTGGCTTCCGATAAGCATAAATTATCACGAAGCGGCATTCAGAACTTCATAAAACTTATCTTTTTGTATTGTATTTTTCTGGACGCAGACGATATATGCATCATAGTAAACCCCAGGCACGTCAAGCTTTATACGGCTATGTTCGGCTTCAAAACTTTTGCTGACGAAAAATACTACCCTAGAGTAAATGCGCCCGCCGTGCCCCTGCACGTGGACATACTCCAAGCCAGAAACAATATTTCGCAAACATGCTTCACGTTCTCCTACAGCGAGCATCTGCACTCCCGCTATCAGGCCCTCAAGATTGCCGTGAGCGACAAGATTCTCGGTGCATTCCAGGATCGCAGGCACGGCTCTCCGAACCCTCTGGACGCATGCCTCCTCGGCCACATGCTTTCCGTAAAAAACGAAATTTTGCAGAGTTTGAACCAGGACTGCCGCAAGCTGCTTTCAAGCTGCTATCCAGGGCTGTGCATCGAAGCGTCCTGACCCGACGCGCCATCCCCGCATTTCGCCCCTAACTCCCCGCGCCGTCTCTCCTTCTCACGTTCTCGAAACGTGACGTTGTTCTTTTGGTACCGGTATTGTATGCGCATGACCGTATGAGCATCTGCCCCTGCGGATCACAACGGCCATGCCCGCACAATTCCGGTTGACGCCTCGGCATGGCGGGAGCCCCCAATGAAAGCACCATCCGAGGATCCTTCCGGCGACACGTCTCCCCTGGCGTTTTTAACCCTCCTGCCGACCAGACGACCGGGCCTGTGCATCCTGCTGTCCCTGCTTGTGGCGCTGCCTCTCCTGCTGCAGCTGCCGCGCGTGCAGACCGTGGACAACGTCGACTACTTCACTGTCGAGGGCGATCCGGACGCTGCCTTTTACGAGACCATCAAGGAGACGTTCGGTGACGACGAATTCTTCGTTATCGCCTTCACGAGCCCCGAACTGTTCTCTCCGCCCCTGCTGCACATGATCTCCAACGTGACCAGGGAACTGGAGGCCCTGCCCGAAGTCCGCGAAGTGCAGAGCCTCTCCAATGTGGACTATGTGCATGGCGACGAGGAGTTTTTCGAGGTCCGCCCCTTCCTGGAACGCATCCCCGAGGATGCGGCAGGCCTCGATACGCTCAGGAAACAGGCCCTGGACAACAGGCTCTATGTCGGCAACCTCGTTTCGGCGGATGGCCTGACCACTGCCATCGTCGTCTTTCCCGTCATGAAGGGCTCCGAGGACGGCGGATTCCGCAAGCGTCTGTTGGACAAGACCAACGCGATCCTGGACGGACACGGAAGCCTGGTCGACAAATTCCATCTCGCAGGATGGACGGTGACCAATTACAGCCTGAGCCACTACATGAAGGCGGACGTGTCCGTGTTCATCCCGCTGTGCTACCTTTTCGTGACCCTGACCGTGTGGCTGGTGTTTCGCAACGCGCGCCTGACGCTGCTCGCCGTGGCCAACATCTCCATGTGCACGGGGGCGACCATGGGCGCTTTCCCGCTCCTGGGAATCACGCTGAACAACATCACGACCATCGTCCCGCCGCTGATCATGGCCATGGCCCTTTCGGACGTGGTGCACATTTTCGCCCACCTGGACCGCGACGCCCTGGCCAGGGCCCAAAGCCCCGCGGCGGCAGTGCAGGCGATCCTGCATCGCGTCATCACACCGAGTTTCCTGTGCAGCCTGACCACGGCCGTGGGCTTCATCTCCCTGGCCGTCAGCGACATCCCGCCCATCAAGGACTTTGCCTACACGGCCTCACTGGGCATGGTCTTCGAGTTCCTGTTCTCGTTCCTTTTCCTGCCTCCCCTGTTGCTGAGGTGCAGGCCAGAACGCATCTTTACCCATGAAGGGACAGGGATAGCGTTCACCAGGCCCCTGCAGGCCCTGTCGGACTTCGTGCAGCGACGCCCCGTGGCCATATCCGGAGCAGCGGCCCTGTTGATCGGGATGTCGATCTGGCAGGCTTCCGCCATCAAGGTCGAGACAAACCTGCTGGAGTTCTTCAAGTCCACCACCCCCCTGCGCCAGGAACTGACATTTGTCGAATCGCGCTTGAGCGGTGTCGGGTCTCTCGACATCTCCCTCAAGGCAGCCGCGCCTGACGCTTTCCGTGACCCGGGCAACCTGCTCGTGATCGAACGCATCCAGGCTCATGCCGAGACCCTGGCCGGCGTGGACCGCACCATGTCCTTCGTCGATTTTCTCAAAGACATGAATCAGGCCTTCCATAACGAGGACCCGGCATTCCACGTCCTGCCCGACAGTCGGGAACTGGTCTCCCAGTACCTCCTGCTTTACGACTCCGACGACATCGAAGATTTCATCACCTCCCAATACGACCACGCTCGCATTCTGGTCCGCATCTCGGAACACAGCTCTGCCGGGCAGGCCGCGATCATAGAGGACCTGCGCTCCTTCATCGCGACGCTGGGCGCGAATGGGCTGGAGATCCGCATCACCGGCCGGGCCGTGCAGGACGTGAACACCATCGACGCGCTGGTCTGGGGCCAGGTGCAGAGCCTGGCGCTGGCAGCGGCCGTGATCTTCCTGATCATGTTCCTGGCCCTGCGCTCTTTCGCCACCGGCGCGCTGAGCATCATTCCCAACATCTTCCCCATCGCCCTCAACTTCGGAATCATGGGCGCCCTCGACATCCCCTTGAACACGGCCACAGCGCTCATCTCCGTGGTCGCCTTGGGGATAGCCGTGGACGACACCATCCACTTTCTGACGGAATACAACCGCAAGCGCACCAGAAATCAACCTGTCCGAGTTGCCCTCGCAGAAGTGACAACAGAAAAGGGTGTCGCGCTCAGCGCCACTTCGATCATCCTGACCATCGGCTTCGGCGTGCTCATTTTCAGCAATTTCACACCGACCATGAATTTTGGGGGATTGAGCGCGGTGATCATGATCACCGCCTGGGTTGGGGATTTGATCGTGCTGCCGGCGACGATATTACTCTTTCAGAATAAATGGTTTCCGGGCACACCTAAGTCCTTGTAACGTGCTGAATCTTCTGCATTCTGCTCCGCTTTCCATGCGTCTCCTGGCGACCGCGGAACAAACATTGGCAATAAACAAGGGCCTGGATTTTCATCCAAGCCCTTGTTTTTCTTGTGGTGCGCAATGCCGGAATCGAACCTGCGACTGACCTGCCCGGCTCTTTTCAGACCAGTCGAAACTTGAGATAGGTTCCCCCTCAACCACGAGGGAACTGATGAAAA
>JANJWV010000233.1 GCA_024709365.1 Desulfomicrobium sp.
GCGCGGCCTTGCGGTTCAGCCTGGCCCAGTTGCAGCGGTCGATCTCGTCAAGCAGCCCGATCCACGTCGAATCATCGCTGCCCGGGTCGACCAGCGAATTCTTCAGGGCGGGGTCCAGCGGGATCTCCTCCAGCACCGTCGACATGGGTTGATCCAGGATGGCGTCCAGCAGTGAAAAAAAGCCCATCAGGAACATGCCGTCCTGATCGAAGGGGGTGGGGTGGCGCATGGCCAGAAGTTGCAGGAATCTGGCCCGCTGCACGGAAATGCGGACCAGCTCCTGGGCCTTGTCCGTGGTGTTCATGTCCGAGAGGATGACCACCTGCAGCCACTGGCGCATGTTCTGACAACCCAGCATGGCCACGGCGCGGGGGATGGACGTGACCTCGACCTGCAGGCCGAAGAAGGCCGAGTTGATGTATTTGAGCAGGCGGTAGGAGATGGACAGGTCCGTCTGGATGATTTCCACCAGGCGGTCGGGGTTCGTGTCCAGGGCGCCCAGTTCCTTCAGGAGCTTGAGCTTCGTGACCTGGCTGGCCGAGAGCTTGCGGCCGGGGATGATCTCGGGGCGGTTGAAGAAGAAGCCCTGGAAATAGGTGAAGCCGAGATTTTTGCAGACCTTGAAGATGTCGTGGGTCTCGACCTTTTCGGCCAGGAGGGCCGCCTTGTAATGCGAGGCCCCCTCGACGATGGCCCGGACCTCTTTCGGCGACTTGTGCAGGATGTCGACCTTGATGATGTCCACCAGCTCGCACAGGGGTTCCAGGCCCGGGGCGCCCTCGTAGTCGTCCAGGGCCAGGACGTAGCCCCGCTTCTTCAGCTCGTGGCAGGCCTGGATGACCTCGGGCTCGGGCCGGACCGATTCCAGGATCTCCACCACGCAGCGTTCGGGGGGCAGCACGTAGGGCGCTGCGCCGACAAGGACGTTGCGCGGAAAATTGATGAGTGCCTTGGAACCCTTGCGCAGCCCGGGCGCGGCCAGGCCGAAGCCGTCGGCGATGATCTGGCTGGTGGCCTGGTCGCCGTCCGTGAAGACGGCCGACTGGATGTCTTCTTCGTGGCGGAAAAGCAGCTCGTACCCCCACACCTGCATATCCGCGGTGAAAATGGGGTGCCTGGCGACACAAATCTTGTCGTAGAGTTGTTCCGGGTACTGCTCTTCCATCATAGGGTTCCAGAGTTGTCCTTACAGTTGCCCGGGATCATTTTCAAGCCGCCGCCCTCAATACACCCCGCCCATGACCTCGTCGGTCCAGGCCGCCGCGTCGATGGAAGCCCGGTCCACCAGATCCATGGACATGCCCATGGACGCGGCCCTGGCTTCGAGCCGCCCCCAGTTGCCGCGATCGAGTTCGTCGAGGAGTTCGAGCCAGACCGCGGCCGGGTTCTTCGGGTCGGTCAGGGCGGCCTTGATGTCGGCATCGAGGGAAATCTCCTCCAGCAACTGATCCATGTACTGGTCGAGGATGGCGTCCAGGACGGAGAAAAAACCCAGCAGGAACATGCTGTCCGAGCCGAAGGGGGTCGGCCGGTCTGCCGCCAGAAGCTGCAGGAACCGGCCTCGCCGCACGGAGATGCGCACCAGTTCCTGGGCCTTGTCCGTGCTGTTCATGTCGGACAGGATGATGACCTGCAGCCACTGGCGCAGGTTCTGCCGGCCGAGCATGTTCACGGCCCGCTGGATGGACTCGATCTTGCCCCTGAGGCCGAAGCGGGCCGAATTGATGTACTGGAGGAGTCTGTAGGAGATGGAGAGGTCCGTCTGGATGATCTCGACCAGCCTGTCCTGCTCGGTGTCCGCCTGGTTCAGTTCCTTCAGGATCTTGATCTTCGTGGTCTGGCTGGCGGAGAGCTTGCGGCCGGGGATGACCTCGGGCTTGCTGAAGAAGTACCCCTGGAAATAGGTGAAGCCGAGACGCTTGCAGACCGTGAACATGTCGAGATTCTCGACCTTCTCGGCCAGAAGCCGCGCCTTGTAGGGGCGCAGGCCCTTGACGATGTCCATGACCTCCGCCGGCTTCTTGTGCAGGATGTCGACCTTGATGATGTCCGCGATCTCGCACAGGGGCTCGAACCCCGGCTGCCCGACGAAATCGTCCAGGGCCAGGGTGTAGCCGCGCTTCTTGAGTTCCCGGCAGGCCTCCATGACTTCGGGCTCGGGCTCCACCGTCTCCAGGATTTCCACCACGCAGCGCTCGGGGGGGAGCACGAAGGCCGCCGCGCCGACGAGCACGTTGCGCGGGAAATTGACCAATGCCCTGGTCCCCTTGCGCATGCCGCGCGAGGCCAGGGTGAACCCGTCGGCGATGACCTGGGTCGTGGCCTGGTCGCCGTCGGTGATGGCGGCCGCCTGCGTGTCGCCGTGCCGGAAGAGGAGTTCGTAGCCCCAGACCTTCATGTCCGCGCCGAAGATGGGCTGGCGGGCGACGAAGATCCGGTCGTAGAGCTTTTCGGGTTCGCTGTCGGTCATGTCCATGCCTACGGCATGAGGGCGGCCCTGGGCAATCCCTCATCCTCGGCCAGTCCGAGCATCAGGTTGGCGTTGGCCACGGCCTGGCCCGACGCGCCCCGGCAGAGGTTGTCGATGGCCGAGAGCGCGATGAGGCGGTCCGTGCGCGGGTCCGTGACCAGGCCGATGTCGCAGAAATTGGTGCCGCGCACCCATCTGGTTTCGGGCAGGGTCCCGGCGGGCAGCAGGCGGACCCACTTCTTCCCGGCATAGAAGCGCTCGTAGCAGGCGCGGACCTCTTCGGGCCCCGCGCCCGGTGCGAGCTTGGCGTAGGCCGTGGTCAGGATGCCGCGGTTGATGGGCAGAAGGTGCGTGTTGAAGGACAGGCGGATGTCCCGGCCCGCGGCCAGGCCCAGCTCCTGCTCGATCTCCGGGGTATGGCGGTGCTTGGTCAGGTTGTAGGCCCGGAAGGTGTCGGAGACTTCGCAGAAGAGCGTGCCCACGGTGGCCTTGCGCCCGGCGCCGGTGGTTCCGGACTTGGAGTCGATGACCAGGTCCTCGGCCGAAATGAGGCCGGCCTGCAGGGCCGGGTACAGGGCCAGGATGGCCGAGGTCGGGTAGCAGCCCGGGTTGGCCACCAGGGAGGCGCCGGCGATCTTTTCGGCGTAGAGCTCGGGCAGGCCGTAAACGGCCTCGGGCAGCAGGGCCTCGCGGGTGTGCGTCACGCCGTACCAGCTCTCGTAGACCTCGCGGTCGCGCAGGCGGAAGTCGGCGCTCAGGTCCACGACCCTGGCCCCCTTCTCACGCAGCTCGGCGGCCATCTCCATGGCCGTGCCATGGGGGACGGCCAGGAAGACCAGGTCGCAGTTCTCGGCCAGGTACGAGCTATCCGGCGCCGTGATCTGCAGGTCGCCCAATTCCGTGCCCTGCAGGAAGGGATAAATTTTCCGCAGGGGCTGACCGGCCTCCTTGCGGGAGGTGACCTGGGTCAGCTGCAGCCCCGGGTGGTCCAGCAGGATGCGGGTCAGTTCCATTCCCGTGTAGCCGGTCACCCCGACCAGTCCGACGCGCTTTGCCATGCCCGTTCTCCTATTTCGCCTTCTGCACGTATTTCATTCTCAGTTCGAAAAGCATGTCCTTGAGCAGGCGGGCTTCCTGGTCCGTCAGGTTGCCCCTGGTCTTGTCCTGGAGCATGCACAGGATGTCGATGGTCTGCTTGGCCGCCAGCAGGTTCTCCATCATATGGCCCGTCTCGGGCTCCGGCACCTCGCCCAGATGCACCAGGGCCGACGAACTCATGGACAGCACGAACGTGGCGAAATCCAGCTGCGGCAGTTCCGGGCAGCCGCAGGTCAGGTCTTCGTATTCAGTTTTCTTCTCTTCGCTCATAACGCCTCCTTCAGGCCTTCATTCCGGGGTATCCCTCTTCCAGGGCCCCGTCATAGGCGGCCATGGCATCTTCCATGTACGACCTGGCGGCGCTGTAGCCGCCGGCCGCGGCGAGCCCGACCTTCAGGGCGTGCAGGCCGGCCAGGGCGTCGGCCCAGTCCACATGCCCCATGTGGCCCAGGCGGACCACGCACTTCTTCAACTCGCCCTGGCCCCCGGCCATGACCACGCCGCAGCGCTCGGCCGCGGCCTTCAGCACCAGGGAGCTGTCGATGCCGGCAGGCATCCGGATGGACGTCAGGCCCCAGGTGAAATGCGTTTTGGCCAGCAGCTCCAGGCCCATGCTCGCCGCACCGGCCCGGACCATGGCGGTCATGGCCCACTGCTTGCGGAACACGCCCTCCAGGGTCTGCTCGCGGAACAGGTCCAGGCTCACGGCCAGCCCCTGCAGCAGGTTGACGGGAGAGGTGAACAGCGTCTGGTTGGCCAGGCTCTTGTCGCGCTCGGCCAGCAGGTTGAAATAGAAGTTCTTGGGCCCCACGGCGCGCACCTTGTCCCAGGCCCGCGCGCTCAGGGACAGGAGGGCCAGGCCCGGAGGCAGCATGAGCCCCTTCTGGGAGCCCGTCAGCAGGCAGTCCACGCCCCAGGCGTCCATGGGACAGGGCGAGATGCCCACGGCCGAGATGCCGTCCACCACCAGGAGCACGTTTCTGTCCCTGGTCACGGCACCCAGTTCACGCACCGGGTGCAGCACGCCCGTGGAGGTCTCCGAAGCCTGCACCAGCACGGCGGCGATGGACGGGTCGGCGTCCAGGGCCTCCCGCACGGCCGCATCCGTGACGGCGTGTCCGTTCTCCGTCACCAGGGAGGTGACCGCCAGCCCCTGGGACTCGGCGATCTCGCGCCAGCGCTCCCCGAACTTGCCGCCCTCGACCACGAGCACCTTCTCGCCCGGGGCGAAGAGGTTGGTCACGGCCGCGTGCATGGCCCCGGTGCCCGAGCAGGACAGGGGCAGGACCTGCTGCGACGTGCCGAAGAGATATTGCAGCCCGGGCTGGATGCGCTCCATGACGCGCACGAAGTCCTGCTTACGGTGGTGGATCATGTCCCTGGCCAGGGCCAGGCGGACCTCTTCGGGCAAGGGCGTCGGCCCGGGCGTCAGCAATCGAAGTTTATTCAACATACTGGTATGTCCAATGAAATTTGATGGTTACTTATGCGCCTCGCTCCAGTCCGCGCCGACGCCCCAGTCCACGGCCAGCGGCACGGACAGGTCGTAGACCGAGCCCATGACGGAGGCCACGGCCCGGCCGACCTCACGGGCTGCGTCCTGCGGGGCTTCCAGCAAGAGTTCGTCGTGGATCTGCAGAATCAGGCTCGCGCCTAATTCGCCAATAACCGGGCTCTTGTCCACTTCGAGCATGGCCTTCTTGATGATGTCGGCGGCCGAGCCCTGGACCACGGTGTTGATGGCCATGCGCCGGGCCTGCTGGGCCAGGTTGACGTTGCGGGAATTGATGTCGGGCAGCATGCGCCGCCGCCCGGCCAGGGTGGTCACGTACCCGAGCGCCCGGGCGCCCTCCTCGATCTCCTCGTAGAACTGCCGCACGCGGGACAGCTTGCTGAAGTAGACCTCGATGAACTCCTTGGCCTCCTTGAGGCTGATGCCGAGCTCGCGGCCGAGCTTCTGCGGCCCCATGCCGTACAGCAGGCCGAAGTTGATGGTCTTGGCCTTGCGCCGCTCGTCGGGCGTGACCTCGGCCTTGTCGAACAGGATCTTGGCCGTGCGGGCATGGATGTCGTCGCCCGCGGCGAAGGCGTCCAGGAGCGTCGGGTCGCCGGACATGTGCGCCAGGACCCTGAGCTCGATCTGGGAGTAGTCCGCGGCCACGAGGGCATTGCCCGGCGCGGCCACGAAGCAGGACCGCATGCGCGGCCCGAGGCTGCCGCGAATGGGGATGTTCTGCAGGTTGGGGTTGCTGCTGGACAGTCGGCCCGTGGCCGTGGCCAGCTGGTTGAAGGTCGTGTGGATGCGCCCCTCGGCGTCGGCCAGCTGCGGCAGGGGCTCGAGGTAGGTCGAGCGCAGCTTCTCGTACATCCGGTACTCCTGGATGTCGTCGACGATTGCGTGCTGCCCGACCAGGCCATCCAGCACGGCGCTGGAGGTGGACTGGGCGCCGCCCGGGGTCTTCTGTTTGCTTTTGAGGCCAAGCTTCGAAAACAGGACGTCGGCCAGCTGCTGGCTGGAGCGGATGTTGAACTCCCCGCCCGCCTGCTCGTGGATCCTGATGGTCAACCGGTCCAGCTCGGCCTGCACCATGTCCAGAAAATCGCGGAACTTGGCCTGGTCGATGCGGATGCCGCGGCGCTGCATGCGCACCAGGACCTCGGTCAGGGGCTGCTCCAGCCCCTTGAGGAGACCGAGCAGCTCCGACCCGGCCAGGCGCGACCGCAGCACCCGGCCCACGGCCAGCGCGGTCTGCCCCAGATTCTCGGGGTGGACCTCGATCTCCTCGCCCAGGCCGTCACGAATGCGCTCCAGGGAATAGTTCCGCTCCTCGGGGCTCAGCAGGTAGGCGGCCAGCTCGATGTCGAAGACTTCGGCGCAGCCCGAGAGGTCGGGGCGGCCCAGCTCCAGCAGGGTCTTGTAGGACGTCACGTGCACGCGCGCCCCGGTCAGGGCCCGGCCCAGCTCCGCGTCCCGCCCCATGAAAAGCAGCTCGCTGACGTCGGTGCCCAGGATCCAGCGGCCGGACTCGCCGAAGAGACCCACCTCGCGACCGGCCATGGGTCCCAGCTCCGAAACCACGCGGGGTTCGACCCGCGGCTTCCGGGACGGGACCTCGGGTTCAGGAGCAGCAGACGAACCGCCGTCCGCTGCCGCCGGCTTGGCCTTCGTTCCCGCCAGCGACTGGAAATCGGACAGCAGGGAACGGAACTCGTATTCCCTGAAGAACTCCAGGGCAGCGTCGTCCACCCGCCCTACGGCCAGGTCGTCCAGGCCGTATTCCGAACACACGTCCGTACGCAACGTGGTCAGCTGCCGGTAGACGAAGGCCTGATCCATGTGGGGCCCGAGCAGGGTCTGCTCCTTGGCCGTGAGGCGGTCGAAATTGTCCTTCAGCAGATTCAGGCTCGGGAAGCGGCGCAGGAAGCCCATGGCCGTCTTGGGGCCGACCTTGGGGATGCCCGGGATGTTGTCGGCCGAGTCGCCGGTCATGGCCTGGAAGTCGGGCCACTGGCCGGGGGTCAGACCCGTCTCCTGCGTGAAATCGCCGAGGGTGATGATCTTCTCCTTGCCCTGGGCCGGGTCCCACATGACCACATCCTCGTCCAGACACTGACGCAGGTCCTTGTCCGCGCCGACGATGACGACGCTGCGCCGGTCCTTGAAGCGGCCGGCCAGGGAGGCGATGCAGTCGTCGGCCTCGCAGCCCTGGGCCTCCAGCACGGGGATTCCCAACAGGCGCAGGCCGTCCTTGAGGGGCTCCAGCTGCGCGGCCAGGCCTTCGGGCATGCGCGGGCGGTTGGCCTTGTAGTCGGGGTAGAGTTCGTTGCGGAAGGTGGGCCCCCGCCCGTCGGTGACGAAGACGAGGTGCGTGGGCTTCTCCTCGCGCAAGAGCTTCAGCACGAGCTTGAAGATGATGTACATGGCGCTGGTCGGGAACCCGTCCGAGCGCTTGAAATCAGGGTATGCGTAGAAGCCGCGGTAGATGAAGGCGTGGCCGTCGATCAAAAAAAGGGGCTCGGTCTTCAGGCCGAGCCGTGTCTGCAAAGTCATGCGCCCTCCGGTCCGGGGAAGGTCGGCCCGTCAGGCGGAGCCGTTTTGGCCGTTCTCCGGATCCTTTTTCTTTTTCTTTGTCTCGGAACTGCTGTGCAGGCGCTCCCAAATGAACTGGCTGGCGTGCTGGCAGCCCAGCTTCTCCATGGGGATCTCGGCCCTGGCCATGGACTTGTGCCCGCCGGCCGAGCCCACGTCGCCGAACAGGCGCTTGGCGAACTTGCCCATGTCGCGGCGCAGGCCGTCGCCCCGGAAGACCACGACCAGCTTGTCCTCGCTGATGCCGCTGACCATGGTCGTGGACAGGCCGTGCACGCGCAGGAAGAAATCGGCCAGGATGACCAGGATGTCGGCCGAGTCGACCTTGCCCATGAAGATGGTGATCGTGTTGCCCATGAGCCGCATCTTGCGGAAGGCCTGGGTGAAGTACTTGAGCCACTCCAGGCGGAACTCCGAGCGGATGATCTTGTGCAGCAGCGGCCTGCTGTAGAACTTCGACAGGTAGCGGAAGGCCTTCATGTCGTTGTCGTGGAACTCGCGCTCGAAGCTCTGGGTGTCGGTCTTGATGCCGTAGAGCAGGGCCGTGGCCAGGAGTTTCCCGGGCCGCAGGTCAAGGTTGTAGAGATACTCGGTCATGATGGTCGAGTTGGAGCCGTACTCGGACACGATCTCGACGTAGTCGGCATCGACGGGCGTGCCCGCCACCTTGGGGTGATGGTCGATGACCACGGAAAACTTGATGTTCGCGAATTCGGGATGGTGGTGGGGCTGGGAGTCCACCAGGGCGAACCGGTCGTACTGGGCGGCCAGGGGCGGGGTCAGCTTCTTGGTGGCGATGCGCAGGAGCCGGATCATGGCCAGGTTGTCGGGCCTGGTGATGTCGTTGACGTGAGCGATGGCCACCTGCTCGACGCGGCCGGCCAGGATGCGCTTCAGGGCCAGGGCCGAGGCCAGGGCGTCGGGGTCGGCATTGATGAGGATCAGCCAACGCTCGTTCTTGTTCAGCAATTCCTGAAGCTTGGCGAGCTTCGGATCCAGCTTTCTGAAATATGCCATGACCTTCTCACTTGAGTTTTTGGGCCAGACCGGCAACCACCAGATACACACTCGAACTGATGCTGGCAATTTCTCGATTGAGCTGTCCGAGGTCCCGCGCAAATGCCCGCACGGTCCCGTCGAAGGCCAGAGGGCCAAGGCCCATTTCCGTCGAGACGAGGACCAGTTTCCCTCCCTGCCAGGAAGAAAGCGCGGCCAGCAGTTCCTCTCGACGGGCCTTCCCGGCCGCGGCGTCAAGGCCCGAGAGGGCGAACATCCAGAAATCGAGGCTGTCCACCAGGACTCCGCCCCCCACGGGCGAGAGGTCGCGCAGGGCGCCGGCCAGGTCCGTATCGGCCTCGCGCACCGCGATGTCCGGCTCGCGGTCCAGGCGATGGACGCGAATCTGCTCCCGGAAGGCCAGGTCCCGGGACTTGCCCGTGGCCACGAGGGTCCAGGGCTTCGGGGCGGCCCGCAGGAGTTCCAGGCCGAAATCGGACTTGCCGGACTTGTTGCCGCCCAGCACCAGCTCAATCATGATCCATCCCCCAGGCGTCAAGCCATGAACGCAGCAGTTCCAGGGACCGCGTCAGCTCATCCAGCCGGAAAAGCTCCGCCACCAGCACGCAGTCCCTGCGCACCGAGCCCAGGATGGCGCGCAGCAGCCAGGGGTCGGGCAGCTCTTCGAGGCCGGCGTGACCGCGGCCCGACTCCCCGCCGTAGACGTGCAGCATGCGCACGCGCTCAAGAAACCCGGGAATTTGCAAAATGCGTTCCTGGTCGTAGCTGACCAGGTGCCCCACATCCAGACACACGCCCAGATCCAGGCTTACGATTTCCGGCCAGATGTCCCGCAGGTCGCTGTTCCCGGTGTTTTCCATGAGAAGGGACGACGCCAGATCGGGGCGTCGGCGCACGAGCCGCGTCAGTTCCCCGGGAGGCGGAGGATGGAGCACATACCCGCAGGGATGCAGAAAGGCAATTTTTTGCTCGATGGCCCCCAGGGACCCGCAGACCGCGTCCGGGCCGAAGTCCCAGGGCAGGTCCACGGGCAGATGGGCATGGTAGGACAAACCCAGATCGGGCAGGTCCGGGGGCAGGTCGCGGTCGTCGTAATCCTGACAGCCCCGAGTTTCGAGGAGCATGAGCCCGACCTCCCGCACCAGGGGCGCCAGGGCGCGGCAGTTGGGCCCGACCCTGTCGGGGATGACGCATGACGGTGCGGCCAGACGGAAGCTCATGGGGCCGGAAAGAGACTCAGCTGCCTCTCGCTCTTCCTGACGTGGCGGCGGATGGCGCTCTTGCGCAGCATGTCCTGGGGCAGGCGGCGCACCAGGGAGGACAGGCCGAGCTTGAAGGTCTTGCCGAACATGCGGCGGCTGGCGCAGTGGCTCATGAACAGCGACGACCTGGCCCTGGTCAGGCCGACGTAGAAGAGGCGCCGCTCCTCGTCCAGGTCCACCCCGTCCTCCACGGTCTTGCCCAGCAGCATGTCCATGCCGGCAAAGGGCAGGATGCCCTCCTCCAGGCCCGGCAGAAAGACGGCCTCGAACTCCAGGCCCTTGGCGCCGTGCAGGGTCATGACCTGGACCTTCTGGGCCCTGGACCTGATGGCGCACAGCTCCGTCTCCAGGCGGACCATGTTCAGCAGGCCCCGCCAGCCGCCGAAGCTCTGGTGGGCCTTGACCAGATCCAGAAAGGCCCGGCTCTTCCAGAACAGTTCGTCGAAGGGGGGCGTCTGCGATAGATGCACGGCCATGGCCAGGGGGCCCTTTTCGACGATGACCTCGGGACAGGGCGGCAATTCCTGCTGCACGGCCTCGGGCATGCCCAGCACGTTGCCGGCGATGCCCATGACCACCTCCACCCGCTGGTCCGTGAAGAAGGGCTCCTGCTCGGGCACGGACACGGGGATGCCGGCGCCCTCCAGAGCCTTGACGATGGGCGGGATGAGGGCTTTGAGGCGCACGAGCACGGCGATGTCGCCCGGCGAGAGCGCGGCCCCGCCGTGTGCGTCGGCATGCCAGTGGCCCGTTCCCCCCAGGAGTTCGCGCATGCGCGAGGCGATCCAGCCCGCCTCCTGGTCCGCGCTCTGGGCCTCGAAGAGGGTCATGGACGCGCCGTGCCCGAGCTGCGCCACGAGGGACTCGCGTTCGGGAAAGAGGCTCGCGGCCAGGTCGAGAATCTGCTGGGACGAGCGGTAGTTGTGCACCAGCCTGACCTTGCGCGTGTCGGGCCAGATGGCGCGCAGCCTCGCCTCGATGTCGCGCACGGCCCCGCGGAAACCGTAGATGGCCTGGTTGGGGTCGCCGATGGCGAAAAACCCCTGGCCCCTCTTTCCGCTCAGGCCCGTGACCAGAGCGATCTGCAGGGGCGAAAGGTCCTGCACCTCGTCCACCAGCACGTGATCCCAGTCCGGAACGTGCTGTCCGAGCTGGAGGTGTTCGAGCCAGAATTCAAGCAGGTCGGTGTAGTCCACCAGGTTGAAGCGCGCCTTGTGGTCCAGGTAGCGGCGGGTCTGCTCGCCGGGGATGCGCTCGCCGTTCTCCCGGGCCAGGGACTGGTCGTTCCAGGCCGTCTTCAGGGCCTTGCCCTGCAGCTCGGGGTTGGCGGCGGCGAAGAGGCGGCGGCTCGATTCCTCGGAGAGCAGGATGGGCGCCTCGCCCATGACCCGGGCCCAGTATTCGAGGGCCAGGGCGTGCAGGGTGTCGGCCTTGGGCAGCGCCGCCCCGGCCGGACAGGCGCGCTGCAGGCGGTCCTTGAGCTCCCGCGCGGCCTTGCGGGTGAAGGTCAGGACCAGGATGCGCGACGGGTCCGCGCCCTGGTCCAGCAGGTGCCGCACCCGGCCCATGAGGGTCTGGGTCTTGCCCGTGCCTGGCCCGGCCAGGACCAGGACAGGACCCGGCCCGGCCAGGATGGCCGCGAGCTGCATTTCGTTGGGCGCCTGCAGGGGCTCCTCGCGCTTCGTGGCCGTCTGGGCCTGGGGCCTGCGCCAGCGTTGCCCGACCTCCTCGGACTCCGCGGCCGGGGCGGCCATGGACAGCATGCGCCCGTGCCTGAATTCGAGCAGCTCCTGGGGGGAAAACATGGAAATGCGTCCGAACTCGCCGTCATACCCGCTGTGGCGGTGCACAACCCCGTGGCGCATCCGGCGCAGAGCCTCGGCCAGCATCTTGGAGGAACGCTGCAGGTCCTCCACGGGCGCTGAGCGCAGAATGGCGAACTCCGAGCCGAAGTCCCGGATGAGCTGGCTGTACATGCCCTGGACCTTCTTGGTCCCGGGCCCGGCCCCAAGGATCTCCGAGAGGATTTCCGGCAGGGGAACCAGGGACGTGAAGGACGGCTGGTGGGGCGGCCGCACTGGCGCGGCCCGGTCCGCCAGGGCGAAGACCCGGTTCAGCACGCCGATGGTCAAAGGCTTTCCGCAGACCGGGCACAGTCCCTTGTGCCGCGCGGACTCCGCGGGCTCCAGCATGACCCCGCACTTGCGGTGGCCGTCGAGGTGGTATTTCCCCTCCTCGGGATAGAATTCGAGGGTGCCCTCGAAGCGCGTACCCCCCTCCTCGCGGCGCAGGGCGCGGCGCATGCCGGAAAAGGACATCTCGCCGGAAAAGATGTTGCTCTCGCGGCCGAGCTTTTCCCCCGAATGGGCATCGGAGTTGGAGACCAGGGAGAAGCGGTCCAGGGCGCTCCACAGCCAGTTCATCTCGGGGTCCGACGACAGGCCCGTCTCCAGGGCGAAAATCTCGCCGGTCAGATCCCCGAAGCAGTCCTCGATGCGGTCGAAGCCGGACTTGGAACCGAAGACGGAAAACCACGGCGTCCAGATGTGGGCCGGGATGAGAAAGGCCTGCGGGTCCGTCTCCAGGACCATCTCCAGGAGGTCGCGCGAATCAAGCCCCAGGATGGGCCGCCCGTCCGAGGCCAGGTTGCCGACCTGGGCCAGGCGGGTGTTGAACCTCAGGGCCGCGTCCAGGCCGGGCATGAAGACCAGGTTGTGGACTTTGCGCACCTTGCCGCCCCGCTTGTAGATGGAGCTGATCTCCGTGCACAGCGTGAAGCGGATTCCCGAGGCTTCGAGATTGCCGGAAAACCAGGGCAGTTCCGCCGCAAGGCCCTTGGTGTCGCGCAGGCGGAAGAGGCCGTCCTCCCCCGGTTCGAGCTGGGACTGGATCATCTCCATCCAGCCCGGATGCGTGAAGTCGCCCGTGGCCAGTACGTCGATGCCCTTGACGGCGGCCCAGGCCACCAAATTTCTCGGCGTCAGGTTCTTGCTCGTTGCCCTCGAGAACCGGGAATGAATGTGGAGGTCGGCGATGTAGGTGTTCACGGCGCATCCTGATCCGCACTTGCGCGGAAAAAAGATTCATCCTGGACCAGGACGGCCCTGGCCCCTCCGGAAGGGTTGTTCTGCAGGTCGATGAAGGTCCCGTTCTGCGCCGCGAGCCGGCGCGCGATGGCCAGGCCCAGCCCCGACCCGACGGGTTTGGTGGTGACAAAGGGGTCGAAGCACTTCTCCTCGACGTCCTGGCTGAGCCCTGGACCGTTGTCGGCAATGGAGAGGACCATTTTTTCGTTTTCGCGGGAAGAAGTGATGACGATCTCGGGATCGTCCGCGTCTTCCAGGGCCTGCATGGCGTTGACCAGCAGGTTGACGAGAATCTGATGAAACTGGTTGCGGTCGAAGCGGCATGGGGCGTCATCGACCTCGACGCGAATCCTGACCCGCGGATGCTGCAGACGCAGGGGCATGAGCACATGCTCGATCTCTTCGGCCAGAACCAGATGGTCGGGACAGGGAGCCTGGGGGCGGGCGAAGATGAGAAAATCCTTGAGCAGGAAGTCCAGGCGGTCGATGTCGCGCAGGATGACCCTTGAGAGGCGTTCGGAGAAGTCCTTTTCCAGATCGTCTGAGAGCAGAAGCTGCAGGCTCGTCTTGATGCCGGCCAGAGGGTTCTTCATCTCGTGGGCCAGGCCGGCCGCCAGCTCTCCCACGCTGGCCATCTTCTCCATCTCCTTGATCTGCCGTTCCATCTTCTGCACTTCGGTGATGTCCGAGAAGAGGATCATCCACCCCTGGTTCTCGGGCAGTTCCGTCATCTTGAAGCCGAAGACGAGGTCGCGGCCAGCACTGACGACCATGTGACGGCGGTTGGATTTGCGGCGGTCCGCCCAGAAGGGAACGAACTCCGGGTAGAGGGAATCGAGCCGTGCGCCGATGGCCCGGCTGCGGTCATAACCCGGAAGCCAGTCCAGGGCCCGCTGGTTGATGCTGGTGACGCGCCGGCCGTCGTCGACCACCAGCAGGCCCGCGTCGAGCCAGTCGAAAACGCGGTACTTGATCTCCTCGGACCTGCGCAGGGCCCCTTCCTGTTCGATGAGGCGCTGCAGGAGCCTGCTTTCCGCCGTTCGGCTCAGCTTGACCAGGGACGTGACCAGAATGAGCGCCAGGGTGAACAGACTGTAATTGTAGGCCAGATCGGAACCGCGGATGTGCACCTGGCCCCAGAATGCGGGAAAGTAGAACTGCACGCACGAAATCAGGAACAAGAGGACCCAGACGGCTATGGAGGAAAAGACGATCGTCTGGAAACCGACGATGCGGCCATAAAAGAAAAGGCACAGGAAGTAGAGGATCATGAAGGCGCTGAACGACCCGCCGGTCAGCACGATCCACCACGTCGTCAGGAACAGGTCCGCGGTGAGCTGGAAGCGGAACAGGCCCATGGAGCCGATGAACCGTTTCGACGCCAGGAGATAGACGGCGCTCAGGGCGAAACCCGAGGCGAAGAAAAGGATGTACTGGACATCCCTGTCCACTTCCAGCCGCATGCCCCGGTCCGAAAGGTTCAGGATCTCGGAGACGGCCAGCAAGAGGAGAAAGACCATGATTCCGAGACGGATCACGGAAAATTTGACAAAAAAGCTTTTGAGTTCGGCGGAGGGGGTCAGCTCGGGGTTATTGTCCACAATCCCTTGGGTCTCCCTGGAGTTTTTCCACCGTGTGCCTGAGGGCCGGAAGGATGGCCATGAGGTTTTCGCGCACGGCCTTGGGGCTGCCCGGGAGGTTGACCACCAGCGATTTCCCCATGGTCCCGGCCACTGCCCGGGAAATGACGGCGTGCGGGGTCTTGGACAGGGAAGCCAGGGTCATGGCCCGCTCGAAGCCCGGCAGCCTCTTGTCCAGAAGGGGCAGCGTCGCCTCGGGCGTGATGTCGCGCGGCCCCACACCGGTGCCGCCCGTGGTGAAGACGAGATCGAAGCCGTGGTTCAGACAGCAGTCGACCAGGGCGGCCTTGAGCATGAGCGGCTCGTCCGGGATGATCACCCCCCTGGCCAGGCTCAGCTCCATGGTCTCGGCGACGGTGTCGCGGATGCAGGGGCCGCTCGCGTCCACGCGCTCGCCGCGCGACCCCTTGTCGCTCAGGGTGATCCAGGCCAGGGAAAAGCCGCTGCGGGAAAGGACGCAGCCCCTTTCCCCGGCCGTGACGGCTCCCGCGACCTGCCCGGTCCAGGCCTCAAGGCACAGGCCGTCCTCGCGGCAAAGGCGGATCCTGCTCTCCACCTGCACGCGGCAGGCGCCGTCATCCAAAACATCCCCGGCGCGCAATTCCTGCACCGCATCGATAAAGCCGTGTGCCAGGCCATGGTCCATGCCCACGGCGACGATCACGGGTCCCGGCTGCCAAGCGTTCTTCCAGGTTATGCGCATCCCATCCCCTTTGTTTCTTTCAGAGTCGACGCCTATCGCTACCAAAGGCCAGCGACATTGTCATTACCGCAAAGCCGCGGCCACTTGTCCGCAGCCATCTTCCCGCGTAGAGTTTGTCCCTGAAATCAACAGGAAAGGATACCCCATGAAAGGAATCATTCTGGCCGGAGGATCCGGCACGCGCCTCTACCCACTGACGCTTGGCACCAGCAAGCAGCTTTTGCCCGTCTACGACAAGCCCATGATCTACTATCCCCTCTCCATCCTGCTGCTGGCGGGCATCAGGGATATCCTGATCATCTCCACCCCCCACGACCTGCCGCGCTTCCGCGACCTGCTCGGCGACGGCAGCCAGATCGGCGTGCGCTTCACCTACATCGTGCAGCCCTCGCCCGACGGCCTGGCCCAGGCCTTCATCCTCGGCGAGGACTTCATCGGTTCGGACAGCGTCTGCCTGGTCCTTGGCGACAACATCATCCACGGCGAAGGTCTGTCGACGGTGCTCGAAAACTGCGTGGGCCTGGACAAGGGCGGCATCGTCTTCGGCTATCCGGTCAGGGATCCCCAGCGCTACGGGGTGGTGGAATTCGACGACGCCGGCAAGGTCGTCAGCATCGAGGAAAAACCGTCCAGACCCAAATCGAAGTTCGCCGTCCCGGGCATCTATTTCTACGACAACGACGTCGTGGCCATCGCCAAGGCCCTGCGTCCCTCCCCCCGCGGCGAACTCGAGATCACGGACGTCAACCTCGAGTACCTGCGCCGCGGCACCCTGCAGGTGGAACTCCTCGGCCGCGGCTACGCCTGGCTCGACGCCGGGACCCACGAATCCCTGCAGCAGGCTGGCAGCTTCGTGCAGGCCATCCAGGAACGTCAGGGCTTCAAGATCGCCTGCATCGAGGAGATAGCCTTCAGGAAAGGCTTCATCGATAGCGCACACCTGAAGGCGCTGGCCGCGAAGTTCTCCAAGAACGACTACGGCCGATACCTCGATGAACTGGCCGAAGAGGATAAATAAACTCAATTATTTCAAAATGAAAGATGGCGAAGGAACACTTGTGGAAAAGATTGTTCCAAACATTTTCCATTGTTCCTTCTCCAGGGTGAAATCCGGCTCGAACACTGCGGGGAACTTTGTTCGGAACCGTTGGGGCTTCAAAAAACAACCATCATTTCAGAATATTGAGTGAATTATTCACATTCGGCGACGCCTAATAATACCAACAAATTCTTTTCTCATATTTTTAGAGGAAGAGGGGAAGGCCGACCCGTCCCCCTTTTCACAACGTTGAAGTCTTCGGCCATCTCCAGTACAGAGACACGGATCAAGAAGAACCAATAATTTCAATATGTCTCATACAATTTCCAGGAAAGTGAGGTATCCATGGACCTTATGAAAATGCC
>JANJWV010000010.1 GCA_024709365.1 Desulfomicrobium sp.
CGGCGCCATCGACGCCGCCGACGCCATGGACAAGGCCGCCAACGTGACCCTGCTCGGCCGCACCCAGGTCGGCGGCGGGCTCGTCACCGTGATGGCCCGCGGCGACGTCGGCGCGGTCAAGGCCGCCACGGACGCAGGCGCCGCCGCAGCCGGCCGCGTAGGCGAGCTGGTCAGCGTGCACGTCATTCCCCGCCCCCACGGCGAAGTGGAAATTATCCTGCCCAAGATCGAAGGCTAAGTAATGAACACCACGCAGCCGGGGGACGGCCCGCCTTCCCCGGCTGCCGTTTCGAACAGCAACAAGGCCGCAATTCATGAATGAAAATGCCATCAGGGATATCCTCGAGGATATCGTCATCCACGTGATGAGCCAGCTCGGGCCTCAGGCCGCAGTCCCCTGTCCGGAGGGCGAGCCCATTGCCGTGGAGCTGTCGGCCCGCCACGTGCATCTGAGCGAAGCCGACGCCCTGGCGCTGTTCGGCGCCCCCCTGACCCCGGTCCGCGACCTGTCCCAGCCCGGCCAGTTCCTGTGCAGGGAGCGCGTCCGCCTCATCGGGCCCAAGGGCGTCATGGACAACATCGCCGTGCTCGGCCCTGCGCGCGGCAGCTCCCAGGTCGAGATCTCGCGTACCGACGCGCGCATCCTCGGCGTGGACGCGCCGGTGCGCCAGTCGGGCGACATCGACGGCACGCCGGGCATCATCCTGGCCTCCCAGACCGGCATCGTGGGGCTCGAGCGCGGCGTCATCGTCGCCGCCAGGCACATCCACATGACCCCGTCCGACGCCCACCGTCTGGGCGTGCGGGACAACGAGCGCGTCTGCGTGCGCGTAGGCGGCGAACGGCCGCTGGTGCTGGAGGACGTCGTCGTGCGCGTGCACGAGAATTTCCGGCTGTCCATGCACATCGATTTCGACGAGGGCAACAGCGCCGGCTGGAGCTCCGCCGTGACCGGGACCATCATCGGCAGGAAGGGCGAACATGGACTTTGTCGCCCCTGATATCGCGGCCATTGACGCCCGCATCCGAGCCCTGGAGAGCTGCATCGGGACCACGCGCCCCGTGGGCAAGGACGAGTTCCTGCACGTGGGCGTGGACCTCGGCACGGCCTACATCGTGGTAGTGGTGCTGAACGCGGCCAAGGAGCCCGTGGCCTGCGCCCTGGAATTCGCCCAGGTCGTGCGCGACGGGCTGGTCGTGGACTACATCGGGGCGACGTGCATCGTGCGCCGCTTGGCCGGCCAGCTGGAAGAGCGCCTCGGGCGCCGCCTGACCCACGCGGCCATCGCCGTCCCGCCCGGCACGGGCGTCAAGGACAGCGCCACGCACCGCCACGTGGTCGAGGGCGCGGGGCTGGAGGTCACGGCCATCCTGGACGAGCCCACGGCCGCCAACGCCGTGCTCGGGCTGGACAACGGCGTCATCGTCGATATCGGCGGCGGCACCACGGGCCTGTCGGTGCTGGAGGAAGGGCGGGTGGCCTACGTGGCTGACGAAGCCACGGGCGGCACGCACCTGACCCTGGTCCTGGCCGGCAACTACGGCCTGCCTTTCGAGGAGGCCGAGGAACTGAAGAAGGACCCCGCGCGCCAGGACGAGATCCTGTCCGTGGTCCGACCGGTGCTGCAGAAGATGGGCACCATCGTCAGGCGCCACGTCGAAGGGCGCAATGTCCGGTCCGTGCATCTGGTGGGCGGCACCTGCTGCCTGCGGGGCATGGAGGACGTCATCGCCACGGAGACGGGCCTGCCCGTGTACAAGCCGGCCAACCCGCTGCTCGTCACGCCCCTGGGCATCGCCCTCAACTGCCGGGAGGGCGGCCATGGATATTGAGGCCCTGGTCCGCGCTGTCGTCGCCGAGGTCACGCGGCAGCTGCAAACCCCGCGCGTCCGCGTGCTGGTTCTGGGCGGGCGCGACGAGGCCGTGGCCGCGGAAACGGCCCGGCGTCTGGGCGGGGACATCCATTTTTCGGGGGAGGCCGAAGGTCCGTTCGACCATTACGTCCTGCCCAGTCTGTCCTGTTCGGACATGGCCGACCTCGCCGCCGGCCGGGCCGCCGGCGAGGTCATGGCCGAGACCCTGGGCCTGCTCCTGCGGAGCGTGCCCGTACAGGTCCTGGCCTACGAGTGGCGCGAGCACGCGGCCACTGCGCCCGAGGCCCTGTTGCGGCTCTACGAGGGCTACGAGCGGCAGCTCGCGGCCTACGGCCTGACCCTGCTCGAACCCGTACGGCCGCAGTCCGTGCGCACCCGCACGACCGTCATCACGGAGTCGGCCGTGCGCGAGGCGGCCGACTCCGGAGCCTGCGCCCTGCAGATCCCGGCCCGCGCCATCGTCACGCCCCTGGCCGCGGACACGGCGCGCACCCTGAACGTCACCATCAGCACTTTTTGAGGACCCGACCATGATCATCGCGAAAGTCATCGGCAACGTCTGGGCCACGCGCAAGGAAGATACCCTGAACGGCCTCAAGCTCATGGTCGTGCGCCGCATCGACCCGGCCGGGGACGCGGAGCGGGACAGCTTCGTGGCCGCCGACTGCGTCGGGGCAGGCATCGGCGAGCGGGTCCTGGTCGTGACCGGCAGCTCCGCCCGCAAGGCCCTGCGCTCGCCGGGCATCCCGGTGGACGCGGCCATCATCGGCATCATCGACGAAGTCGAAGTGAGGACGGAAGCCTGATGGACACCCTGGGACTGGTAGAAGCGCGCAGCATCGCCGCCGGGGTGGAGCTGGCCGACGCCATGGTCAAGGCCGCGGACGTGGAGCTGCTGCGGGCCTCAACCATCTGTTCGGGCCGCTTTCTGATCCACGTGGGCGGCGACCGCGCGGCCGTGGGCACCGCCGTGGCCCTGGCGCGGGAGTCGGGCCGTGCCCTGGCCGGGAGCTTCGTCCTGTCGGGCGTTTCGCCGCAGGTGCTTGACGTGCTGAAACGCAGCACGTCGCCCGAACCCGGCGAGGCCCTGGGCGTGGTCGAGTGCCGGACCGTGGCGGCCGGCATTGCCGCCGCCGACGCGGCCGCCAAGAGGGCTTCCGTGACCCTGGCGAGGCTGGTCACGGGCCAGGGCATCAACGGCAAATCGTATTTCGTGATCAGCGGGGAAGTGGCGGCCGTGGAAGAGGCCGTCGCCGCCGCCCGCTCCGTTCTGGACGCGCAGCTGGTCGAGGCCGTGGTCATCCCCCGGCCCAGCGTTGCCGTCATCCAAACCCTCATCAGCGTCGGGAGGTAAGCATGGGAAAGAAACTCATCCAGGCGGGCGACCTGGACTCCGTCATCTGCCGGGAGACCGGGAAGGTCTATGCCGACGGTTCGATCATCCTGACGCCGGGCGCCAAGGACGAGCTGTCCAGGCGCGGCGTGGTCATCGTCTACGGGCCGAAGTCCGGGGATGCGGGCTGCGCGACACCCGCCGCGGGTTGCCCGGTCGGCTGCACGTGTCCGGCCTGTTCCGGGAAATCAGCCCTGGACTGCACGACGCTGGACGCATTGACGCGCTCCGTGTCGGAAATGCTGAAAAATAACTGTCACATCACGGATGAAGAGCAGCTGAAGCGTCTGAGCCGTCAGGCCCTGCAGACCATCCGCGACAACATCTAACGGGTTCGGCCGCGTCACGCCCACACAGATGGGCGGATCGGGGCGGGAGGCACTCATGAACGCATTGGGAATGGTTGAAACGAAGGGTCTGGTCGGTTCCATCGAGGCGGCCGACGCCATGGTCAAGGCAGCTAACGTTGAGCTCGTCGGCCGCGAGCAGGTCGGCAGCGGGCTGGTAACGGTCATGGTCCGCGGCGACGTCGGCGCGGTCAAGGCGGCCACGGACGCCGGGGCTGCCGCGGCCGAGCGCGTGGGCGAGCTGGTCAGCGTGCACGTCATCCCCCGTCCGCACGCCGACGTGGAAAAAATCCTGCCCAAACGGGCCGCCAGATAAGCGCTCCGCATCTTCGAAGGACGAACATGAACGCGCAGATTGTCGAGAAAATACGCGATGCCGGGGTTGTCGGCGCTGGCGGCGCAGGCTTTCCCACGCATGTGAAGGTCAACGCCTCGGTGGACACGGTGCTGGTCAACGGCGCCTCGTGCGAGCCGCTGCTCATGAGCGACCCCGTGCTCATGGAATCGCAGACCGCGGCCATGGTCCGCGGCCTCCTGGCCGTGCTGGACTGCACCGGGGCGGGGCGGGGCGTCATCTGCCTCAAGGGCAAGCACCGCAAGGCCATGCAGGCGGTGCGCGAGGCGGCGGCCGCGGACAAGTCGGGCAGGCTCGAAGTCTTCGAGCTGCGCGACTTCTATCCGGCCGGCGACGAGCAGGTGCTCGTGCATGAGGTCCTGGGCCGCACCGTGCCCGAGGCGGGCATCCCGCTGCAGGTCGGGGTGGTGGTCAGCAACGTGGAAACCCTGTGCAACGTGGCCCGGGCCATGGAGGGCACGCCTCTGACCGAACGCTACGTGACCGTCACGGGCGAGGTGAAGCGGCACATGGTCGTCAGGGTGCCGGTGGGTACACTGGTCGAGGACGTACTCGCCTTCGCTGGCGGACCGACCATCACTGACTTCGTAGTGGTGGACGGCGGCCCCATGATGGGCCGTGTCTTGCCCGACACGCACCAGCCAGTAACCAAGACCACCAGCGGCCTCATCGTCCTGCCCCCGGACCACACCGTCGTGGCCCGCAAGGTCATGGACCCGGAGCGAGTGCGCCGCATCACCTCCACCATCTGCTGCCAGTGCTCCCAGTGTACGGACCTCTGCCCCCGCAACCTGCTCGGTCACAGGCTGCGCCCGCACCTGCTCATGCGCGCGGCCGGCGGAACCGACCTGACCGCCAGCCCCGCGGCCCGCGAGGCGCTGCTCTGTTCCGAGTGCGGGATCTGCGAGAAATTCGCCTGCCCCATGCTGGTCTCGCCGCGCGAGGTCAACGCCCAGATCAAACGGGCGCTGATGCAGGAAGGCGTGCGCTGGGACGCCCAAGGGCGCAAGCCAGTCGTCCACCCCTTCCGCGGCACCCGCTACGTGCCGACGAGCCGGCTCATGCAGCGTCTGGATGTGGTGAAGTACGACACCCATCCCGGCCTGGTCGAGGGGTTCGCGCCGCAGGTGGTGGAGATCGCGCTCAAGCAGCACATCGGCGCCCCGGCGGCGTGCCTGGTGGCCGTGGGCGACAAGATCGCCCGGGGGGACCTGATCGGTGAAATCCCGGAAAAGTCCCTTGGCGCGAGGGTGCATGCGAGCATCGACGGAACGGTCACGTCCGTGGCGGACGGCAAGGTTGTCATCAGGGCGTAACTGCCTGTTGAATAACTCGAAATTCGCAGGCCGTTCAAAAATGGTGAGATGCAATGAAGCGAAAAAAGCCAGGGCGCGCAGTGTACTCTCGCATACATAAGCGGTCTGGCTTTTTTCGCTGACGCAGCAGATCGCCGTTTTTCAACGGTCTGCTTAGGAGAGAGAAGTATGGTACGCGCAATCGGTTGCATTGAACTGAACAGCATCGCCATGGGCATGCACACGGCCGACGAGATGGCCAAGGCCGCGCTGGTGGACCTGGTCATGGCCCGGCCGACCTGTCCCGGCCGCTACCTGGTCGTGGTGGCCGGGGACACCGGCGCGGTGCAGAGTTCCGTGGACACGGGCCGCGCCATCGGCGGCGAGATGGTCGTTGACAGCTTCGTGCTGGCCAACGTCCACGCGGACGTCTTCCCGGCCCTGAGCGGCACGGGGCTGCGGGGAGCCGTCAACGCCCTCGGCGTCATCGAGACGAGCACCACGGCCTCGTGCATCCTGGCAGCCGACGCCGCGGCCAAGGCCGCCCAGGTCGAGCTGCTGGAGATCCGCTTCGCCGCAGGGCTGGGGGGCAAGGCCTTCGTGGTCATGACCGGCGACGTGGGCTCGGTGAAGGCCGCCGTCGAGGCCGGCGTGGCCGGGGTGGGCGAGAGCGGGCCCGTGCTCAGCCACATCGTCATCCCCTCGCCCAGCGCCGAATTCAAGGCGCAGCTCCTGTAGGCCGAACCATGCAGGACGCCAAGCAGCGCATCATCCAGGAATACGTCCCGGGCAAGCAGATCACCCTGGCCCACGTCATCGCCAGCCCCCAGCGCGACATTTACGTCAAGGTGGGGCTGGACGATGCGGCTGGTGACGCCATCGGCATCCTGACCATCACGCCCAGCGAATGCGTCATCATCGCCGCCGACATCGCCACCAAGGCCGCGGCCGTGGACATCGGGTTCCTGGACCGTTTCGGCGGTTCGCTGGTGCTGACCGGGGACGTGGCCAGCGTGGAATCGGCCCTGCGCGGGGTGCTTGAATACTTCGACCGCACCCTGCGCTACGCGTCCGTCGAAATGACGAGGTCGTAGTGCCCGCCGTGCTGCTCATCGGCCAGAGCGGGTCAGGCAAAAGCGCATTGATCCGGGCCCTGGGCGATGCCGCCTACGCACCCCGCAAGCTCATGGCCGTGGAATATCGCGGCCCCTTCATCAACACGCCGGGAGAGTTTCTGGAAAACAGGCGCTTCTACCCGGCCCTCGTCACCACGGCGGCGGAGTGCGACATGATCCTCATGCTCGTCAGCGCAACGCACGCCTCCTGCCTCATCCCACCGCAATTCGCGACCATGTTCAACCGAGTGGTGCTCGGCGTCGTGACCCGCGCCGATGCGTCGCGGGCCGACGTCGAACGCGCCCGGCGCTTTTTGCGAAGCGCCGGAGTCCGTAATGTCCTGGCGGCGGATTTCGAAAGCGGCAGGGGAGTGCCGGAACTGCGAGCCGCGCTCGGGTAGCCTGTTTTTTACCGAACTCCGTCTCCGGTTTTCCGGATCTAATTCACGCCACCCCGTCGACCCAGTTTTCCACGCTCACGCCCGGAATGCGTTCAAACTCGCGCAGATTGTTGGTCACGATGACCAGCCCCAGGCTGCGGGCGTGACCCGCGATGTGCAGGTCGTTGACGCCGATGGGTGTGCCCTGCTTTTCAAGGGCGGCCCGGATGATTCCGTACTGCCAGGCGGCTCTGTCGTCATAGGGCAACACTTCCAGACGGCTCGTGAAATCTTCGACCACCGCCAGGTTCCGGGCGGGGTTGCTGCTTTTTTCGACGCCGTGGGCAAGCTCGGCCAGGGTGATGGAGGAGATGGCCATCCGCCCGCTGTTGCGGTTGAACGCATCGAGCACGCTCAAGGGGCGGTTCTTGATCACGTAGATGACGATGTTCGTGTCGAGAAGGTATTTGAGCATGGTCATTCAGCCTGCAGGGCTTCCCGTTCCGGCTGTTCCTGGGATGCGCGTTCCGACAGGAAGTCGTCCGTGACGGTGGCGTCGCCGAGAAAGAAGCTGTCCCACGACGAGTCCACCGGACAGAGAACCCGCTCCTTGCCCACGACCCTGACCTGAACCTTCTTCACGGACTCCGGGAACCGCGTCCCGGCCGGCAGGCGCACAGCCTGGGTCCGATTGTTGACAAAGACCGTTCCGGTTTCCATGAGGACCTCCTTGAATTGCTATATACATGTGCAATATATGTCTGGGTACGGTCGCGTCAAGACGGGGCCGATGGGAGATGAAGCTACGCTGGTCTGTGAGGAGATGTCGGGCGGCATCAAGCCGGGACACTCTTGAAAATATTGCCGACATCGACGACGATCCGTCAGCCAGGAAGGCTAAGCCGGAGGGCGATATGACGAAATGGTCGATTCAGGAAGCACAGAAGCAATTCATTTCCTATTGTTAGCAGATTGTGCCATCAGACGGACACACGTCAAACGAGGTAGCAACGGATATGCGACGTGATCCTAGGTGAGGGTGGGAGGAAAAAGAACGGCCGGGCAGACTACAGGTCTGACCGGCCGTTTTCAGTAGAAGCGGTGGAGGGCGAATCCGCTATTCGTAGCCTTCGATCTTCGACAGCCCGTATTCGCTGATGCGGTACACCGACACCAGCGTGCCCGCGTCGTCAAGGTAGGAACTTTCCTCGTTCAGGATGCCGACGGCCTTCAGGGACTGCAGGAGTTCCTCGATGACGGGTAGGGAGCAGTAGGCCTCTCCGGGGTACTGGTCGCGCACGAGTTCCAGGACGGCCTGGGCGTTGAGGGCTTCGCAGAAGCGAAACATTTGGGCGATTTTCATTTTGAGGGGCGGGGTGGTCATGATCGGTACTCCGGGACGTTATGCGACGTTGCGCAGTTGGGCCATGTTCCTGGGATCGCCGACGACCATGATCATGCCCACGGTGATGAGGGCCGCGCCGGCGGTCAGGTTGGCGGTGAGGACAAGGCCGGTGAACAGGGCGCTGAACATGATCCCCCACAGGGAATAGGTGACGTTCATGGCCATGGCCCGGCTGACGCCGGTCATGTTCAGGCCGCGGTACCAGCTGACGTAGGAGATGGCGGTCAGTACGGCCACCCCGGCCACGGCCCCCCCCGCAGGGTGGGTCAGGAGGGGACGCAGCAGGCCGTAGCCCCCGGCCAGGGGCAGCACGACGATGAGGTACGTCAGGCCCGACACGAGCTGGCGCACGTTCAGGGCCACCACGGGGTCGAGCAGGTCCATGCCGGACGTGGCCAGGAAGCCTTCTGCCCCCCATCCGAGGGTGGCGACCAGGGCCAGCAGCACGCCAAGGTAGAACCCCGGTCCGGCCTGGCCCTCGGGCGCGACCCAGCCGATGGCGGCCGCTCCGGCGATGCACAGGAACATGCCGAACCAGGCGCGGGTCGCGATGCGCTCCTTGAGGAAAATGCGGGCAAGCACGGAGGCCACGGCAGGATACAGGGCCGTGATGGGCATGACGTAGGCCGACCCTGCAAATTTGATGGCCAGCAGGTAGGCGGTCATGCCCAGCGGACCGCCGCACAGCCCGCCGAGGGCCACGGTCCGGGCCGGACGGCTGCGCAGGGTGCGCAGCAGTTCTTTCCAGCGGCCGCCGACGGCGTTGCCCGCCAGCAGGCACAGGGCGCCGCAGACGTCGGACAGGGCTGCCACCGTGGCCGGAGCCAGCAGCCACATGGCCGGGTCCGACAGCAGCGGGCTTCCGAGTATCATCCCCAGCATCACGCCGTCGAACCCCCACAGCACACCGGACAGCAGCGCCCAGAGCAGCCCCTTGCGCGCGAAATCCAGATCGCGGCGTTGCTGCGCCGCCGCTACATCATGTGTCACGTCAACCTCCACTCATGTCCGTGCCGCAAAAATGGGAGCGGGGAGCCGAAGCCCCCCGTACGTAAGGTTATGCCAATGACCTGAAGCCATTGCGTATGGAAACGCACGCCGGCCGCCGCCCAAAACCCTGACGGCGGCCGGGATGCAAGGAGGGGTGTCTATGCGCAGTCGTGCTTGTCCCAGGGTTCGCGGTTGTCGCGGGCCAGGGCGCCTTCCATGCGGATGAGGGCTTCCTTGAGCTTGGTGGTTTCGTCCAGCTTCATGTTGGGGCTCTTCAGAGCCTGGTACAGGATGGCGCCGCAGCACTCCGTGGTGATGGGGAAATCGGTGATGTAGGACAGGGTCGCGACGATGTCCTTGGCGGACGCAGGGCGGGCGATGCTGCCGGCCTTGGCGTTGATGCCGGCGCCGTGCAGGGCCAGGCCGTTCTTCGCGGCCACGGCGACCACGGTCTTGCGGTCGGCGGCGTCCAGGATGACTTCCAGGGCGGCGTTCAGGGCCGCGCTGTCGGCCGCGCCCAGGTCGATGACGCCCAGGGCCACGCCGTTTTCCACGGCCGCGGCCGCGTCGGCGGGCTGCAGGGCGGTGACGGTCTCGGCGGCCACGGCGGCGTCGATGACGTCGCCGGCGGCGTAGGAGGAGAACAGGGCCGCCTTCTTGAGCAGCTTTTCAATGGAGGCTCCGCCGGCCAGTTCGGCGGCGGGAGCGAGGACGATGAGAGCTTTCTTCTCAGCCATGATTGTATCCTTTCATCGGCGCCCGCGCGTTGGCGCATGGGCGCGGGTTGGTTATTTGACCAGGTTCGGGTCTTCCATGATCTGGTACATGATGCCGCCTTCGGCGTCGTCCGGGATGGGGTTGCCGGTGCAGTAGCAGATGGTCGGCACGATGTCGGCCAGCCAGCGCGGGCGCTCGTACTTGAAGTTCTTTTTGATGTTCGGGCCCTTGAACAGGAGGATGTTCTTCAGGCTGCCGCATCCGGACTCACCCGTGGGGAAGCCGTAGCCGTGCTCGGCCATGTACTCGGGCTTCAGGGCGTAGACCACGTCGCCGGCCTGGGCGCCGCCCATGCCGAAAACCTGGGCGTCTTCCTTGCGCACGGCCAGGAGCACCGGACGCTCGCCGGTCTCGGGGTGCCTGTAGTCGAGCAGGGCGTCGATGATCTGGTCGCGGACCTTCTCGTAGTCCTCGGCTTTGACGATGCCGCCGGGGTACTTGTCCTCGAGGTTGACGTACACGAACATGTAGCGCTGGGGCACGGCCACGGACTTGGAGACGTCCAGGACGTAGTTGTAGCCTTCGCTCGCTTCGTAGATTTCCCAGTAGTTGTCGCTGTTCTTGGGCTCGTAGTGGCACAGGCCCTTGGCTTTGAGCGCCTCGGCGGTGTTGAGGATGGGCCCGATGGGTGTGGCGCCGTGGTCGGAGCACAGGCAGACCAGGGTCTCCTCGCCGAAGATCTCCATCATCCTGCCGAGCATGCGGTCCTCGATCTGGTAGATCTTGCGCTCCATGTCATAGGCCTTGGCGCGCACGGCCTCGTCCTTGCTGTCCATGTCGGCCAGCCAGCCGTGGTAGAACCAGTCGATGGGGTGGGAGTGCATGTAGAAGAGATCCCAGTCGGCGTTGGCGGTCAGCAGGCTCGAGGCCACGCGCACCAGCCAGTCGGAGTGGAACTGGGCCAGTTCGACCACGGTGTCCATGTCCAGGATGCCGTGGATGAAGCCCACCAGGCCGATGTCGTTGGCGATGACGTCCTGGGAGAAATCGATGTCGCCGGCGGCCTCGGCCGGGGCGATGAACCCGGTGTGGCCGGAGATGCCGGTGACGTAGAGCTTGAACTCCTCGGCGTCGTCGGACAGGCTGATCAGCTTGCAGCGGAAGGTGCCATTTTCCTTGCGGCCGTCTTCCTTGACCGTGAAGTCATGGACGACGGGGGCGCTCCACTGGCCCTTGGTGATGGTGAAGAAGGCCTTGGAGTAGTCCTTCTCGGGGCACAGGGCGAAGGTGTCGAAGCCCTCGTCGCCGCTTTCCCAGCACAGGCCGTACCAGGTCTGGTTCTCCAGCGGGTGCATGGATTCCTTGAAGGGCATGTCCACGGTGAAGGCCAGGGCCTCGTCGCAGTCGGGCAGGTTGGCCCAGCCGCGCGCCTTGTCGAAACTGGCCTGCACGCCCATGGGGAAGAATTCGCTGGAGATGACGCTTTCGGAGGCCAGGAACTCCCTGTGGGCGTTGCCTTCCTCCATCCAGCGGGTCTCGCAGGGGGAGATGCCTTCGCCCATGACCATGACGCCGTTCTTCATCTTGCTCGGCCAGGCCATGGGGTAGTTGACCACGACGCACTTCTTGCCGTCCTTGTCCCAGCGGTCCCAGATGGTCTGGGCGGTCAGGATCTCGGAGCCGAAGGCCTGCACGGTCTTCTTGTGTTCCAGGCTTCTGCCGTCCACATAGTAATAGTAGTCTTCCACGCCGTGGGTGCGCGGGTAGGCGCCGGTGCAGATGGTCGCCCAGGAGGGCGGGGTGACCGTGGGCAGGTTGTAGCCCTCGGTCATATAGCTGCCCGTCTCCATGAACTTCTTGAAGTTGGGCAGGGCGCCTTCGGCCATCAGGGCCTCCAGGCGCTTGGGGATGGCGCAGTCGAAGCCCAGAAGGGCGGCGCGCTTGGCTTTAACGGTCATGTTTCGACTCCTCTTGAGTTATGAAAAGGCGCCTGAGCGCTCGTCCAGCTGACGGGCCAATATCAAGAACGATGCCATCGTGAAAAAAATGGCGCATGGCAACGGTCGGACGGCGTCCGGGGCGAAAGGGCGCGACCGATGCGACACGTTTGTCACCATCCGCGTCCGGGAGGCGGCGTCCGCGTCCGCTGTATGCCTCCGGTAGACTCTTGTTTCGTTCGTCATTTCACCGGATAAAAAATCTCTTGGCGGGGCGACACGAATGACGTACAGGCCTCGCCTCGACATTTCGCGACATGCCGCCGGCGATCGGCCGGGTTCGCGATGCCGCGCATGGCTCGTTTCGACACCGCGTTCATACCCGCTCAGGTTGCCCCCGTTCCCCCTCATCTCACCATGCGACACGCGTGACGTAGCGACAGCGACAGGAATGGCTCCTTCGACTGTCCGTTGCTGTACTGTTCTGAGAATATTGATGAAATCTGATTGTGAATTGTGGCTCAAAACGTGCATTCAGGCCTGTTCAAATATTGCGCGAGTCGCTCGTTCAGCTGAGATGTCTCACGCACTGTCCGAACGTAATGCGAAGGCGGTTCACGAAGCCGGGGTCCATTACCATGAACAATGACCAGCAACCTGAAACAGTGATTTTCCGCATGAGGAGTTGACACGTATGCCAACGAAATTTTCGGGCCAAGAAGCCGATCTTCGCCCCGACAAGCAGATCCTGATACCGGCCACGCTGGTGCTCATCGGGATCATCGTCTGCTCGATCCTGTTCCCCGAGGCCAGCGAGCAGGTTCTCAAATCCACGTACGCAGTCTTCGCGCACACTACCGGCACCTGGTATCTCTGGGCGACCCTGCTCATGATCATTCTTTCCGGCTACTTCATGTTCAGCCGCTACGGCGAGATCAAGTTCGGAGAAGCGGATGAAAAGCCCGAGTTCAACAACTATTCCTGGATCGCGATGATGTTCTGCTCCGGCGTGGCAGGAGCCGTCATGTTCTGGTCCATCGTGGAGCCCCTTTACAACCTGGCGTTCCCGCCCATGTTCGCCGAGCCGCTCTCCCGCGAATCCTACGAGTGGGCCATGTCCTACGTCCTCCTGCATTGGGGCCCCGTGACCTGGCCCTGGTACATGGTCACGGCGCTGCCCATCTGCTACATGTTTTACAACCGCAAGAAGCCCGTGCTGCGCATCAGCACGGCGGCAGAGCCCTTCCTCGGCGAGCGCGTCAACGGCGGCATGGGCAAGGCCATCGAGATTTTCTTCATCATCGGTCTCATGTTCTCCAACGCCGCAGTCATGGGCGTTTCCGTGCCCATCGTGAACCATGCCCTGGCCTCGACGCTGGGCATCGAGCCCAGCTTCAAGTTGGAGATGATCATTCTGGCCGTCAGTGCGGTCATATTCACCGCCTCTGTCACAGCCGGCCTGAAGAAAGGCATCAAGCTGCTGTCCGACGCCAACGTCATCATCGCCCTGGGCATGGTCGCCTTCTGCTTCGTGACCGGCCCGACCGTGTTCATCGTCGACAACTTCACCAGTTCTTTCGGCCACATGCTAAACAACTTCATGGGCATGATCTTCTGGACTGATCCCTACACTAAGGGCTCCTTCCCGCAGGATTGGACCATTTTCTACGCCCTGTGGATGGCTTCCTACGGTCCGTTCATGGGTCTGTTCATCGCCCGCATCTCCCGCGGACGCACCGTTCGCCAGGTCATCGCCATGGGGCTGGCCGGCGGTATCGCCGGTTCCTACATGATTCACGCAGTGTTCGGCGGCTACACCATGTACGCCCAGCTGAACGGCATCGTCGATGCCGTGGGGGTGCTGAACGCGAGCGGCGGTCCTGCTGCCCTGGTCTCGGTCCTCAAGACCTTGCCCGCATCGACGGCGGTCCTCATCGGCTACTGCCTGTTTTCGACCATCTTCCTGGCTACCAGCGTGGACTCCTGCGCCTACGTCATTTCCTGCGCTGCAACCACAAGGCTGAAGCTGGGATCCGAGCCGACGTGCGGCCACCGTTTCTACTGGGCCTTGGTGCAGGCCGCTCTCGCCGTGGCCGCCATCACCCTCGGTGGGCTGGCGCCGGTGAAGATCTTCGCCAACTTCTCGGGCGCGCTCATGCTGGTCCCCATCGTCTTCGTGGTCATCTCCTGGTTCAAGATGATCCGCGAGGACAACGTGCTTGGAACCTGCAGCAAGCCTGTACGCGCCGCGTTGCGCGAAGAGCCCGTCTCCGATGTCGATCTGCAGGGCGCCGTGCCGGTGACGGTGCCTGTCAGGGATTGATCGCGTAAGGAACAGATGCGGTGCGGAGTCGATTGCTCCGCAGCAATGAAAAACCGGTACGGAGTCGAGTACTCCGTACCGGTTCTTTTTTTGCGGGCGCCACGCCCAACGGGAACCCGCCTATGTCCTGAAGGCGCTGCCGATGTCGTATTTCTTGAGCTTGCGTTGCAGGGTACGCATGGTGATGCCCAGAGTGTCCGCGGTATGGCCTTTTTTCCAGCCGTTCTGCTTCAATGCCAGCAGGATGCGCTGCTTTTCGACTTCATCCTTGGTGTCGGCGAGGGAAACTCCGGTCAGGGTCGGGGTGAGCGCGCTGAACTGTCCGTCAGTCGGGTCGGGGGGGGTTCGAGAAGGATCTGGATCGGCTAGTGCTGCGGTTGTTTTCTGAACCACCTGCCCATCCATGGGGGTGAAGTCGAAGATGTCGGGGCAGGGCGTGTCGGAGGCCAGCACGAGTTCGCCGATGGCCCAGTAGTTTTCCAGGGTGTTGTGCAGTTCACGCACGTTGCCGGGCCAGCAGTGCTCGACGAGTTTCCGCATTACCTGCCGGGGGAGGGACGCGGAAACGCCTTTTCTTTTTGCGAAATTCTCCACCAGCAGCGGGATGTCTTCCCTCCGTTCCCGCAGGGGCGGGAGTACGATGGGCAGGACGTGAATGCGGTAGAAAAAGTCCGCGCGCATGGTCTTTTCCTTCACCAATGCGCTCAGATTCCGGTTGGTGGCGGAAATGAGGCGGAAATTTGAGGTGCGCACCTCGTTGGAGCCCACCGGCGTATAGGTTTTGCTTTCCAGGGCGCGCAGCAGCTTGACCTGGAGGTTCAGCGGGAGTTCTGCGATCTCGTCCAGGAAAAGCGTGCCGCCGTCCGCGACGGCCAGGTAGCCCGGCCGGTTGGCCGAGGCCCCGGAAAACGCGCCCTTCACATGCCCGAAGAACTCGCTTTCCAGCAGCTGCTCCGGGATGGCGGCGCAGTTGACCGGAATGTACCGGCCCTTGACGCCCGACATGTCGTGGATCGTCTTGGCGGCCAGATCCTTGCCCACGCCGGTCTCGCCGTACAGGATGACGCTCGCGTCGGTTTTGGCCGCCTTCATGATGAGGCCGTACATCTTCTGCATGGGCGGGCTGTTGCCGACGATGCCGCTGAGCCCTCCCGTGCCCGAAACCGAGGTGCGAAGAAAGCGGTTTTCGCGCTTGAGCTCGATTTCCCTGGATTTGTGGACCGTAACGTCCATCATGATCCCTTCCAGGAATATGCAGTTCCCGTCCGCGTCGAAGACACCCTCACCCTGGTCCCATATCCAACGGGTCTCGTCGGAAGCCAGCCGCACCCTGTAGAAAATCTCGTAGCTTTCTCGACGGAGTATGGCCTCGTGAATGGCGTTGCGCATGTTCGCGAGGTCTTCTTCGTAGGCCATGAGCTCCACCGTGTTGGTGGGGTCGCGCAGGACCTCGTCCACGGTCATGCCCAAAACCCGTTCGCACCCCCTGCTGGCGAAGACCATCCTGTATTCGTAGTTGCGTTCGACCACGCACCGGTAGGCCATGCCCGGGAGATGGTTCAGCAAGCGGGTGTGGCTGGCCTCAATCTCGTCGAGGCGTTTCTGCAATGTCTTGTATGTTTCTTTCATTCCGTCTCTCTGCTGATTGGAACTACGGTGCAGGTTTGCATAAAGCGCGCCTGTCTCGCCGTAGTCGAAATGTGCCTGCAGCCCTCCGTGATTATTGTGAAATATCAGAATGGATGCCCGCTGTTCGACGCACGGTCCCGGTCAATGTCGATATGCGACAATATTGTCGTGTAAAAATCGATGTCGCCATGGTTGGACCGGCGTGTCGCGACGTTCGGCGACACTCGTGTCGCTCCCTATTTCCGTTCGCTGTCGTCCCGTCAAGCGAAATTCGCATGTGAGCGCTCTTCATGCCGAGATCATTGAAGAAAAGCAGTTGGAATGGAATATGCTTTTTGTGGGCCACGGACCGTATGTCTTAATTTCACGAAGGAGAAGAAAATGGCCGAAGTCATTGTTTCGTACGATCGCGAAGGCGAGAAGCAGACCATCCACACCGGGTCGAAGGTTCTTGGGGATCTGGGCATCGATTACACCGGGGTGCCCGAGGACGAGCGCGGCGGGACCGCCAAGCAGCTGCTGGCTTCCGCCGCCCTGTACTGTTTCTGCGGCGCGCTGGGCAAGGCACTGGAGACCCGCGGCGCCAAGTATGAGCGCATTGAAGGCACCGCCACCCTGGAGACGGGCCTTGACGAGAAGAAGCGCGCCCGCGTGACCGGTATCGTTCTGGATGTGACGGTGCACATGGACGAGGAGTTCGAGTTCATTTTCGAGCGGGTGGAAAAGATCATGCAGCAGGGGTGTCTCGTCACCGCGTCCCTGCACGCGGCTTTCCCGGTCACCTACAAGCTGCATCACGAATTCTAGGCGGGTTGTCGCCTTGGCGCGAGCACGGACGCAAAAAGAGGAGAATCCATGAAACAGATCACGATCATTGGCGCCGGTCCGGGCGGGTATGTCGCCGCGTTCGACGCCGCGCGGCGCGGGGCGTCGGTCACGCTGGTGGAAAGGGCGGAAGTGGGTGGCACCTGTCTCAACTGGGGGTGCATCCCCACCAAGACCATCAAGGCCTCGGCCGAGGCCCTGGAAACCGCGGGCCGTCTGGCAGAATTCGGCATTGCCCCCGAAGACGGGGTGAAGGCCGGGTTCCGGGCGGACATGACGGCCATCGTCGCCCGCAAGGAGCGCGTCCGCAAGGTACTGTGCACCGGGCTGGAAAAAACCTGCGCGTCCCTCAAGGTGCGTCTGGTGCGCGGACAGGCGGAACTCGGTCCCGGACGCACGGTTCTGGTGCGCACCGCCGACGGCGTCGAGGAGATTCCCGGCGACGCCGTCATCATCGCCACGGGGTCGAAAATCCTGGATCTGCCCTCCCTGCCGGTCGACCACAAATACATCGTCAACAGCGACGACGCCCTGAACCTCGATCACGTTCCCGCGCGGATGGTCATCGTGGGCGGCGGCGTCATCGGCTGTGAGCTGGCTTTCATTTTCCGCGCCTTGGGTGCCGACGTGACGGTGGTGGAAGGGTTGGACCGTCTGCTGCCCATCCCGTCCGTGGACGAGGATATGAGCCGTCTCCTGCAGCGCGAGGCGAAAAAGCACGGTCTGCGGGTGGAGCTGGCCAAGACCGTGAAGAGCGCCGCCGTGGCCGACGGCAAGGTGACCTGCGTGCTCGGGCCGTCGCCCTTCGTGCCCGGAGCGTCGGGTCCGGAGAGCGTCATCGAGGCCGACATGGTGCTGGTGGCCGTGGGTCGCACGCCCAACAGCGAAGGGATGAAGCTGGCCGAGGCCGGGGTCGAGACCGACGCCCGCGGCTGGATCAAGGCCGACGGCGGCATGCGCACCACGGCCGACGGCATTTACGCCATCGGCGACGTGCTCGGGCCGGCCCGCGTCATGCTGGCCCACATGGCCTCGGCCGAAGGGTTGTGCGCCGTGGCCAACTGCTTCGGCGAAAACAGGATCCTCGACTACGGCGTGATCCCCGCAGGCATTTTCACCTCCCCGGAGATCGGCACCGTGGGTCTGTCCGAGGCCGAGGCGCGCAAACAAGGCTTTGCCGTGCGCTCCCAGGTCTTCCAGTTCCGCGAATTGGGCAAGGCCCAGGCCATGGGCGAACTGCCGGGCATGTTCAAGCTGGTCTGCGAAGAGGGCAGCGGCAAAATTCTCGGCGCCCACATCGCCGGCGCCCACGCCACGGACCTCATCGCCGAGGCGGCCCTTGCCATGCAGAAAGGCCTGACGGCCGCGGACATCGCGCACACCATCCACGCCCACCCGACCCTTGCCGAGGGACTGTTCGAGGCGGCCGAGGGCTGGCTGCGAGGCTGATACCGCCGGTCGCGGCACACGAAACACGCAATCCCGCACCAACGATGCGGGCATAAGGATATCATCATGAGTGAACTGACTTTCCCCGAAGAGCTTCTCTACCATCCCGAGCACACCTGGGTGCGTATCGCAAACGACGGCACCGCTGTCGTGGGCATCACCGACTTTGCGCAGGAGCAGCTGGGCGAAGTCGCCTTCGTCGACCTGCCCTCCGCCGGCGCGCGGTTCGGGGCCGGTGAGGAATTCGGAACCGTGGAGTCCATCAAGGCCGTCAGCAGCCTGCACATGCCCATCGAAGGCACCGTGACCGAAGTGAACGAAAACCTCGGTTCCGACCCGGCCCTGGTCAACACCTCTCCGTACGGCGAGGGCTGGATGCTGCGCATCGCCGTGGCCGACGATGCCGACAGGTCGCAGTTGAAGAGCAGCGGAGACTACGCGGCGCAGGTCGCTTAGACGCGCCGAATCCGCGACGCGGAGCTTCCCCGCCGGGGAGGCCGGCAAGACGGGCGGTTTCCTCGCGGGGAAGCCGCCCCGTCATTTCGGGTCAAGAGTGCTTCGACGCCAGGCCTCGAACGCGTTGATGAAGGCTTCAACCTCTCCCGACCAGCGACGGCTGCGCTGCAAGGGTGCGCCGGAGCGCACCCGGAAAGCGGGGCCGGAAGGATCAGCGATATGAATTGGAAGATTTTCAAGACCACCCAGATCGCAGGGTACCTGTTCATAACCCTGAGCATCATCAACTGGAGCGGCAACTTCGTCGCCTCGCGGGGACTGGCGAACATGGCCGAGCCGGGCACCCTGAACCTGCTGCGCTGGGCCCTGGCTTCGGCCCTATTCGCCCCCTTCGGGCTGGCAGCCTTCTGGCGCGAACGTGCCGAGATCCGGCGCCAGTTCCTGCCCCTTTTCACCATCGCCCTGTGCGGCGTCTCGCTGTTCGATACCCTCATTTTCCTGGCGGGGCACACTTCCGAGGCGCTGAACATGACGCTCATCTCCACGCTGTCGCCCCTGCTGACCGCCCTTGCGGCGCAGTTCTTCCTGCGCCAGCGCATGGGCCGGAGCATGTACATCGGCATTGCCGCGAGCACCTTCGGCGTCTGCCTGCTCGTCACCGACGGCAATCTGGGGCGGTTGGCCACCATGAACCTGGCCCGCGGCGACCTTCTCATCCTGCTGACCGCCATGATGAGCGTGGTGTACAACCTCGCCGTCAAATCAGTCACCCGCACTCTCAGCCAGACGGCCCTGCTCATGGCCTGCTGCCTGTTCGGCACGGCCCAGCTCGTGCCCATCGCCCTGTGGGAGGGCGGCGGCACGCTAACTCTGCCGGCCATGACACAGACCCTGGTCTGGTCCCTCGTCTATCTGGCCGTCTTCGCCTCGCTCCTGTGCTACCTGTTCTGGAACATGGCGGTAGAGGTGCTGGGGGCGACCAGAACCTGCCTGTTCTACTACACGCTGCCGCCCGTCAGCGGCGTGGCGGCCTGGCTGGTGCTTGGCGAAACGGTGAACGGCGTCCAGATGCTGAGCGGCGTCATTATCCTTGCCGGCATCATCTTCGCCCTATATGCTGACGAGCTCACGACAACGCTGCGGGGGGCTGTCAGGAATGGGGTATCGTCTGAAGTCAATCACTGATTCTCTTGTCTGGAACACTTTTTTGCTGATGCTCGGGGCCTTTGTCTTCATCGTCGGCTACAACGGCATTGCGGCCCACTACAGTTTCGTGCCCGGCGCCCTCTACGGCCTGGCCGTGGTCGCCAATGACGCGGTTCCCGCAGTGCCGCTGTCCAAATGGTATTTCCTGTTCAACGTTCCGCTCTTCATCGCGGCCTGGAAGGGTGTCAGCCGCCGCTTCTTCTTCCTGAATCTGCTGACCATGAGCGCCATCGCGCTGATGACCTCGTACGTGCATCTGGACCTGGGCATCCGCGACGGCATGCATGCCGCCATCGCCGCCGGGGCCATCATGGGGGCGGGGAGCGGCATCATCCTGCGCTCCTACGGCGGCGGCGGAGGGCTCGACGTGCTGGCGGTCATCCTCAACCGCAAGTACGGTCTTCGTTTCGGCGTGTTCTACTTCGTGGTCAACGGAGCGGTCATGCTCCTGGCCCTGTCGCGCTTCTCCCCGGACACCATCGTGGCCTCGCTGCTGATGCTTTTCATCAGTTCGGTGGTCACCGAGTATGTCCTGTCGCTCTTCAATCAGCGCAAGGCCGTGCGCGTCATCACCCGCAAGGCGGACGAGATCGTCCGTCAGCTCACGGAATCCAACAAATTCTACGCCACGGTCATCCCGGCCCGGGGCGGGTACACCGGGGAGCCCATCGATATGGTCTATTCCGTCACGGACAACCTGCGCCTGCGTTCCCTGGAACAGACGATCCTGAATGTCGACCCCGACGCCATCTTGGTGGTCGAGAACACGTTCAGCGTCATAGGCCGGAATATAGCCCGGCCCAAGGCATATTGAGGGGACGGGAATTTTTGCGGGCGGCTGTCGGGCTCGATGGCGCCGGGCAGATCATCATTTACGGGCCATGACCCGCCGTATCGCCTCCGCAAGCTGGCCGGTCTGCGTCGGTTTGCTGATGTAGTCGTTCATCCCGGAGGCCAGGAATTTTTCCTTGTCTCCTGAAAGCGCGTAGGCCGTCAGCGCGATGATCCACACGTCGGAGCGTCCCTTGGGCTCCTTGATTCTGCGGATGTTTTCCGTTGCCTCCAAGCCGCTCATCACGGGCATCTGGATATCCATGAAAACGCAGTCAAAGGCCTGTCGGCGCACGGCCTCGACCGCCTCCCGGCCGTCCCCGACGCAGGTCACCTCATGGCCCATGCGCCTCAGCATGGCTGCAACGGCCAATTGGCTCACGATTTCATCCTCGACGACCAGGATGGACAAGGTCCTGTCGCTGTCCGCTGCCTCGTGTCTCCTGCCGTTTTCCGCAACACGTGCCTGTCCGTCGATGGGCATCGGCAGATGGAGCACGATGGTCGTGCCCCGGCCGACGGTGCTGTCCACGAAGATGTCGCCGCCCATGACGTGCATCAGTCGCTTGACGATGGCCAGTCCGAGTCCTGCGCCCTGGAACTGGCGCGTGTAGGAGGTCTCGCTCTGTGTGAAACGTTCAAAGACCAGGGCGATCTTCTCATTGGGGATGCCGATGCCGGTGTCGCTGACGCTGATGTACAGATGGGCCCTGTCCGGGTCGTCGCGGAACGGCCGGGTCCATGCCTCCACCCGGACCGAGCCTTCGGCGGTGAATTTGACGGCGTTGCCGACGAGGTTGAACAGAATCTGCCGGATTCGGGCTTCATCCCCGACCAGCCGCCCGGCTGACCCGGTTTCGACCGAGGTGATGAGTTCGACCCTCTTTTCCGCACAGGCCATGCTGAAGATATGGGACACGGAATCGAGAAGGCCTTCGAGCGCGAAGGGCTCGCTGGCCAGCGTGATCCAGCCTGCCTCCATGCGCGAGAAGTCCAGGATGTCGTTCAGAAGGGAAAGAAGCCTGCGGCTGGAGTCGAAGGCCATCTGGATGTATTTGTCCTGTTCCTCGGGACCGCCCCCGAGGCGCAGGAGCTGGAGCATGCCCAGCACTCCGTTGAGCGGAGTGCGGATTTCATGGCTCATGTTGGCCAGGAATTCGGACTTCGACCGGTTGGCGGATTCGGCGGCCTCCTTGGCGGCCAGGGTCGCGAGCTCGGCGTGTTTGCGGACCGTGATGTCCTCGCTGAAACAGACGATGCCGCCAACCTCGCCGGAATCCCTGCGCCAGGGCCTGATCTCCCAGCAGAGCCACTGCACGGAGCCGTCGCTGCGCTCAAAGGGATCTTCGGCGGCGGATTCGACTGCACCGGCCAGGCAGCGGAGGTGGATTTCCTTCCAGCGCTCCGGAACTTCCGGGAAAATCTCGTAATGGCTGACGCCGATGAGGTTCCGGTCGCCCAGATTGTAGTCCTCGGCCCAGCGGTGACTGACGGCGATGTAGCGCATGCGGGTATCGAACATGGCGATGGAGGCGGGCGCGTACTCGACGAACATGCGCAGCTGTTCCTCACGTTCGGACAAAGCCCTGCGCATCCGGATTTTCTGCAGCGCCTCGGAAACGGCGACCGCCAGGGACTCGGCGACCTCCTGGTCAAGCGGGTCGTAGCCTCCGGGTTTATTGCCCAAACCGACCATGCCGATGACCGTGCTCCCGTGTTTGATCGGCACTCCCAGAAAAGAGGCCAGTGGGGGATGCCCGCCTGGTATGCCGCGCCAATCGGGGTGTTTCGAAGGGTCGTTGGTCAAAACGGAGGTGCCGTCGGTCATGACCGAGCGGTAGATTCCCCGAACGGGGAATTTCTTGGGCGGCAAGCCTTCCTTGCGCTTTGCGTGCAGATAGATGCTGCATTGCTCCCAGCCCGGATCGGTTATGGCGAATATTTCCAGCATCCCGGAGCCGTCCAGTTCTCCCATGAAACCGAAGGAGCTGTCCGTGAGCTTCTCCATGATTTCCAGACAGATTTCGCCGAAGTGTTCCTCGGTGGTGTTGGCCAGGGCGATGCGGAAGATCCGGTTCACGCCCTCCTGCATGGCATTCGTGCGCTGCAGGCGCATTTGGGCCTTTTTGCGGTCCGTGATGTCCATTCCGTAGATATTGAAATAGTCTTCCCCGTCGATGGGCGTGATGTCCATGAACAGGACCCGCTCGTCCACGTTGATCTCCAACTGGCTGTGCGTGTCGCGTGGGAGAGGCGTCTCGACGTGTTCAAGCAATGTTGCGGGGATACAGTCGCCCGTCCGGAGTCCGAACCGGCGCAGGAATTTCTCGCTCGCCCTGTTGGCGTGGGTGATCCGCAGGTCCGGTCCGATGCGCATGACCAGGGATGGGTTTTCGGCCGGGAATCTGGCCCAGCTCTGGGCCTCCAGTTCCGCCAGCTTGCGGTCCGTGATGTCGCGGTTGCTGATGCGCCGGCCCAGGGGCGTGCCGTCCGACGCGAAAATGTCGACGCAGTGGTGGCTGATCCAGACCACACGGCCGTCGCGGTGGACAATCCGGAAATCGAGATTTTCGGACGGCTTGTTCTGGTTCCTCTTCTCCTTCAGGTGGCCCTGGTACAGCGCCCTGTCCTCGGGATGGACGATCTTCAGGATCAGATCCGCATCCGACAGAAACTCTTCGGCGCTGTAGCCCGTTATCCTCAGGCAGGACGGGGAGACCCACAGCAGCCGCCCGTCGGCGGAGCGCCAGTATTCCCAGTCGAAGGTGTAATCGGCAACGGTGCGGAGCATGACCTCGCTTTCGCGCAGCTGCCTCTCCATCCGTTTGGATTCGCTGATGTCCAGGGCATAGGCCACGCGGGACACGGGGCGGCCGGATTCGTCCTTCAAAACGGTCAGGTCCAGCAGGACCGGGAAGGTGCTGCCGTCCTTTCGCAGGTGCTCGGACTCGAACACGCCGTGGCCGCTTTCTTCGACGGTCCGAATCTGTTCCGGCAGATGCACCCGGGCTTCGGGCGTGAACAGGTCGAAGACGGGCAGGCCGACCAGCTCCTCGGGCAGAAAACCGCGCTGGCAGGCGAAGGACGGGTTCACGGCCACAAGCGAGTTGTTATCCACCCTGGAGATGGCCATCCCGAACTCGGCGTTCTCGAAGACATGCTGCCAGCGGCGGGCCTGGTTCTGGACGCGCTTCAGTTCCGTGATGTCCAGGAACGCGCCCACGGCGCCGGACACGGCACCCAGGAAATTCCGCAACGGGGTCGCGTTGCCGAGAATGGTGCGGACCTCGCCGTCCTCGAAAACCAGGTCCACCTCCTGCCCGACCACGACCTCCCCCCTGGCGGCGCGCTGCATGGGTAGTTCGTGCAACCCCAATTCCCTTCCCCCGGACGTGGGCTTGTAGGGGACGCCTTCGACGGTCTGGCTGACGTTGGTCCCGGGAGGCATGCGCAGAATCCGGTAGCTGGCCTGGTTGCCGATGATGGTCCTGGCCTCGGGGTCACGGGTGATCCACACGGCGGCCGGTGCCTGTTCCATGATGGCCTCGAGTTCCGCGGCCCGCCGTTCCGATTCCATGCGGGCCAGGTCCAGTTCCTGCGTCCGTTTGGCCACGAGGGCTTCGAGTTCCTCGTTGTTCAGCCGCAGCACCTGCTCCGCGGCTTTCAGCTTGCTGATGTCCGTGTAGGTCATGACCACGCCTTCCACGTCGCCACGGATGCCGTAGTACGGGAAGACGCGTTTGAGGAAGTACCGTCCGTCCGCGTCCTGAAGTTCCCGGTCCAACTCCGCGCATGTGCGCCGGACCTCCTGCGCGTCATGGAGCAGATTCTCGTCGGCTACGCGGGACTTCACTTCGGAAATGAGGCGTCCCTGGTCCGCCACGGCAAGGTGGAAGACTTCCTTGGCCTCCGGCGTCGCGCGCATGACGCGCAGCTCCCTGTCCAGAAAGACGGCGGGCAGCTTGGTGCTGCGCAGCAGGTTCTCCACGAAGCCGTGCGCGTGGGCGAGTTCCTCCACCTTGACCGAGAGCTCTTCGTTCAGGGACTGCAGCTCTTCGCGCGAGGCGTCCATCTCCTCGTTGGAGGACTGCAGCTCCTCGTTCATGCTGATCAGTTCCTCGTTGGAGGCGCGCAGTTCCTCGTTGAGCTTCTCATACTCCTCGATGACTTTCTGCAGCTGCTCCTGCGTGACCTGCAGCTCGTCCTCATACCGCAGCACCAGGCTGCTCTCGCTCAGGCTTTGGAGGGCGGCACTTTCGGGCCTGATTTCCTGGGCCTCGATTTCCTTGAAAATGACCAGCACGGAGAGCAGGCGTCCCTTGTCGTCCGTGACGGGCTCGGCGCAAAGGTCCAGCCACCTGGGAGGCTCTCCCTGCAGGCGTATTCCGCCTGCCGTGCTCGGCTCCAGCGAGGAGATGGCCTGGTTCAGGATGGAGCGCAGGTGCAGCCGCAGGTCCTTGCGCGCGAGCTTGAGAATGTTCAGGCTCGGTTCCCCCGAAGCCAGCGAAAGGTAGGGGGTGGTGTCGCCGGTCAGGTGCAGGATGTGATATTCGGGGCTGACCAGGGCGGCGGCCGGGGCGTAGTGGCGGAGCAGGGCTTCGCCTGCCGTTGCCGCCGGACTCTTGATCCTCGGCTGGGAGTATTCGGGCAGGACCGGCAGCGACAGGGAGCGGCGCAGCATGGCCGAACTGTTCACATCCGGTCGTTCGGCGCCCGCGCGGCTGCGGAATATCCTCCATTTCTTGTCGATTACTTCCAGGTGCAGGTTGGCGTTGTCCACGTTTTCGGCGGAACCGAGGAAGAGATAGCCCCCGGCGTCGAGGGCGTGCGCCATCAGGGACAGGGCCTTGGACTGCAGCGGCGGTGTGAGGTAGATCAGCAGGTTGCGGCATACAACCAGGTCGAGATGCAGAAAGGGCGGGTCCTGCAGCAGGTTGTGGTGCACGAAGACGATCCGTTCCCGCAGGCGGGCCTGGACCGTCCAGTCGCGGTTGCCGTGCAGGAAATGCCGCTCCAGGCGCTCCGGGGAGATATGCTGAAGCGCCTTGGCGGGGTAGGCGCCTTTCCGCGCCGTTTCGATGGATCGCTGGTCGATGTCCGTGGCGAAGATCTTCACCGCGCAGCGGATTCCCTCCTGCTGCATGTATTCGTCGAGGAGCATGGCGATGGAATATGCTTCCTCTCCGGTGGAACAGCCAGCAACCCAGACACGTACGGTCTCGTCGTCGGATCGGTTCTCGAAGATCTTCGGCAGGACCTTCTCACGAAGTACCTCGAACGCGCCCTGATCGCGGAAGAAGGACGTGACCCCGATGAACATGGATTTGAAAAGTTCCAAGGATTCTATGGGGTTGTCTTCCAGTTCCCGCAGGTAATCATCCAGGCTCGCCCGGCCGGTCAGAAGCCTTCTCTTGTTGATGCGGCGGACAATGGTGCTGTGCCGGTATCCGGACAGGTCCTGGCCGGTCTGTCGCAGCATGAGGTCCAGGATCTTCTTGACGTGGCAAGGCTTCTCCGTCGGAGGCAAGGACATGCCGGACAGCCCTGCGATCCTGGCGCCCAGTTCCTCAATGGGCAGCACCGCGTCGACCACGCCTGTTTCCAGGACGCTTGAGGGCATGCCGGGCTGGATGGCGGTCGATGGGTCCTGGGCCAGCACCAGGCCCTCGGCCTTAGAGATGTGGACGGCCCCGTTTGCCCCGTCCGACCCGGAGCCCGAAAGAATGACGCAGACGGCGTTGCACCCCTGGTCGAGCGCCAGGCTGTCCAGAAAACGGTCTATGATTCTGTAGCGCAGGTCGTGTCCGGGCGGGAGCAGATGCAGTCGGCCGTCCTCGATGCCGACTTCGCGCCCGGAAGGCACGGTGTAGACGGTGCCGGGTTCGAGCCGGGTCTGTTCTCCGATTTCGCGCACGGGCAGGGAGGTGAAGCTGGTCAATACCTCCTGCAGATGGCTCTTGGTGTCGGCGGGCAGGTGCGTGACGACCACGAGTGCCGCCCTGAGCGTTGCCGGGATATGGGCAAGGAGGGTGCGCAGGGCTTCGATGCCGCCGGCCGAAGCCCCGATGGCGACGACCGGGAAGGGCAGGCGCGTGCTCGTGCGTTTCGACTCCCTGCGCCGGGCGGCTTGGGGGACGGTGCTCCGTTCGCTCATGGAGGCTCCTGTGCGGGGAGGCTCATCTCCTCCTCCGGGTGTCTGATTCCGACACGTTCTCGGGACACGGAAATCGCGTAACGATGCGCTCTCCGAAGAGTCCGTGCACGTCTTGTCCGAGACTGCCGGACGTGGCTGCCACGCGTGCGGGCCCCGCTCGGCAACCTTCCATAAGCCTCAACACGACATCGCTGTCAACGATATGAATGTATGACAAAGCAGGGTTGTGCTGTCATCGGTGTGCTGTTCAGGTTCCGGGGTGGGTTTCCGGCGGCGTCATCCACCACTTCGTCGCTGTTCACGCCCCGGACGGTCCTCTCAAGGTGACTGCCTGGCCAATGTGGGGAGCCCTTGACGGCTGGCCAAGATATCCTACTTTTTCTGTTTCAGAAATTCCGCATATTTCTTGTCTTCGACAAGAATATGTTCTTTGAACCATTTCTTCATTTCATTTGTAAGACTCATAGATGTTATTGTTTTGTCTGATATGATTGTTTTTCTGAAATCTTCAAGTGTCGTAATGATATTTTTGTGCATTCGTTTTTGCTCGTCGATATTTGTGTAATTGATGCTCGCCATGAATTTTTCTTCTTCCCTGAAATGGAATTTTGTATAATTCAAAGCTTCATCCAACATTTCAAGCATGTTTTTTTTCAAGTCTGATTTGGAAACTTGGTCGTAGAATTTGTTGAGAATAGCGACCCATTTTTTATGCTGGTTGTCCATTTCGGGAATGCCGAGTTCATATTTTTGTTCCCAGGTAAAAAAAGCCATTTCTTTTCCTCCATTTTTTTAGGTAATGGATTTCAAGCCTTCGACATTTTCTTCTACAGATACTGAAAATATGCTCAGCAACCTGGGCTTGTTCATCGTTTGTGGCTCCCAATGGGTATGTTGTGCGGGAGTCAGCGCTCGAAGGCGGCCGCCAATGCCCGTTCGATGGAGTCGATCCGCACGGGTTTGGCTATGTAGTCGGTCATGCCGGCCTCGAGAAAGGCATCCTTGTCGCCGGCCATGGCATAGGACGTCATGGCAATGACGGGAATGTCGGCATTCCTCTCCCCGGCCACGCCGGAGCGGATTTTTCGCGTGGCGGTGACGCCGTCCATGACGGGCATCTGCACGTCCATGAACACGGCGTCGAAATCGTGGCTGCGCAGCAGCTCCAGTGCCTGCGCGCCGTTCTCCGCCGTCATGGCCTCGCACCCGGCCAACTGCAGAAGCCGTTTCCCGGCGAACCTGCTGATGGGGTCGTCCTCGACGTAAAGAACCTGACCCACGAATTTCGGCCCTGCCGCAGGGATGGTTTCCTCACGGGTGTCGTCGTGAGCCTCGGGAAGGTCGTAATCGAGACGGACGGCGAAGGTCGTGCCGCTCCCCGGCTCGCTTTCCACGGCCATGCTCCCGTTCATGATGCCGACAATCTTCTTGCAGATGGAAAGGCCGAGGCCGGCTCCCTGGTAGCCGCGCGTAAACCCCTCGCTGGCCTGGGAAAAGGCGTCGAACACGGACACGAGCTTGTCGTCCGGGATGCCGATGCCGGTGTCGGACACGAGAAACAGGACGCCCCGCTTCCCGGGCCTGGGAGAGCGGAGGGGATAGCCTTCCAGCCGCACCGATCCCTGCATCGTGAATTTGAGTGCGTTGCCTATGAGGTTGGTCAGGATCTGCTGCAGGCGAACGCTGTCGCCGAGGAGTGTTCGAGGCAGGCGTTCGTCCAGGGTCGTGGTGAGATCGACCCCTTTTTGACGGGCCACGGGGGTAAAGAGGTCGACAATCTCCGTCACGGTCTGCAGCAGCTGGAAGGCGCGGTTCTGCATCGCGAGCTGCCGTGCCTCGATTCGCGAGAGGTCCAGGATGTCGGAAACCAGCCGGGTCAAGCGGTCGCAGGATTTCATCGCTCCCGCGGCATAGTCGAGGACATCCTCCTGTTCGGAGCAGCTCTGGATGAGCTGGAGCATGCCCATGATACCGTTCAGGGGGGTGCGGAGCTCGTGGCTCATGTTGGCCAGGAAGGCGGACTTGGCCTCGTTGGCGGCTTCGGCCTTCCGGGTGGCCAGCAGAAGATCTTCCTCGGCCTGTTTTCGCGCGGTGATGTCCTCCACGAGGGGGAGGAAGAACAGGGGCGTGCCGTCTTCGGAAACGGACACGGCCATCGACAGCCTGCACCAGACCCTGCGCTCCTCCTTCCCGACCAGCACGAGGTCGGCCTGGTATCGTTCGATCTCCCTGGCGGCGAGCAGCCGCATGTGCTCCCGACACTCCCCGGAGAATTCGTGGTGCACGAGGCTC
>JANJWV010000022.1 GCA_024709365.1 Desulfomicrobium sp.
CGTCCTGGTGACCACGGCGGAGGGGCCACACCCGATTCCATTCCGAACTCGGAAGTTAAGACCTCCAGCGCCAATGATACTGCCAGTCCACTGGTGGGAAAGTAGGTCGTCGCCAGGACTTTTTTTATTTCTTCGCTCTCACAACCACATGTCCGCTTTCTTCGCCGCCTTCATCTTCCTCCTTCTCATCACTGCCTTCGCTACACACGTCTTCGGTTTGCCGGCTAACTGGCTGATCATTCTTATCCTCTGGATTTGGGACGTGCTGAACCCGGAAGTGACCATTCCTGTTCGGACCTACCTTCTTTTCCTCTTTTTTTCATTTCTCGGGGAATGCATCGAGTTCGGGCTGCAGGCCGTCGGCGCCAAAAAATATGGCGCCTCCCGGTCCGGAAACTGGGGCGCCATCGCCGGAGCCATTGCCGGTGCCATCTTCGGGGCTCCGTTCCTTCTGGGCCTGGGCGCTCTGGCAGGGGCCGTCATCGGGGCCTATTTCGGGTGTCTGGGCATCGAACTGCTGAACAAGCGCCCCGTGCACGAGGCCAAGCAGGCCGCCTGGGGAGCCATGCTCGGCAAGGTGCTCGGTCTTTCGGTCAAGATAGGGATTGGTGCCGCGCTACTGGTTCAGTCTTTCGACGTCTTGTTCTGATCATCGTCCGCGCCTGTCACGAATCCGCACGGTATCCTTCGTCCAGAGCTCTTCCTGGAGCCTTGGCCGCGTTCTTGGCCAGTTCGTCGCAGCGTTCATTTTCCGGATGTCCGTCGTGGGCCTTGATCCAGTGGAAATGGACTTTGTGCTTCTTCAGAAGAGGTATCAGACGTTCCCACAAATCCCGGTTTTTCACCGGCTTCTTGGCTGATGTCAGCCAACCGTTCCTGACCCAGCCCGCAATCCATCTCTTGGTGACCGCGTCGCATACGTAACGTGAGTCCGTGTGGACGTGTACGATGCATGGCCGCGAGAGTTCCGTAAGGGCATGGATGACGCCGCGGATCTCCATCCGGTTGTTGGTCGTTTCAATATACCCTTTGCTGATTTCCTTCTTCCTGTCTCCCCAGACCCGAATTGCGGCCCAACCACCGGGACCCGGATTGCCAAGACTGGATCCATCTGTATAAATCATTACGTCGCAGCCCGAAGTGGGGCCCTTTTTTTCGGTGTCTTCAGGATGTTGGGCGGGTGCGGTCAAATAGGTATCCTCTCATTTCCTTGACCTCTCAGGAGGAGTCTTTTACCAAGGATAATTATGAATTGGGATTGGGAAAAACTACAAGAACGGCGGCAGAGGCAGTCTGGGCCCATACCAGGCCCGGATCTCGGCGATTTGAACGAGAAAGTCAAACAGTTGAAACAGATGAACCTTCCCGGCTGGAAGGTCATCGTGCTCATCGCCTTCCTGCTCTGGCTCGGCAGCGGCATCTACATCGTCCAGCCGGACGAGGTCGGCGTGGTCAAGCGTTTCGGCGCCTACGACCGCACCACGGAACCCGGCCCGCACTACCGTTTGCCGTTCCCCATCGAGTCCGTACTCACGCCCCAGGTGACGAAGATCCAGCGGATCGAAGTCGGATTCCGTGGGGGCTCCGCGCTGACTGCTGTCACCGGATCCCAGGTCCGCCTGGTGCCGGAGGAATCCCTCATGCTCACGGGGGACGAGAACATCGTCGATGTCCAGTTCATCGTGCAGTTCCTCATCGAGAACGCCCAGGATTACCTCTTCAACGTCGCCAACCAGGAAAAGACGGTGAAGGACGCCGCCGAGGCGGCCATGCGCGAGGTCATCGGGTACAACAAGATCGACGCCGCTCTCACGGATGACAAGCTGACCATCCAGAACGACACGCGCGACCTCCTGCAGAAGACCCTCGACAGCTACAAGAGCGGCATCAGGGTCGTGGCCGTGCAGCTCCAGGACGTTCACCCGCCCAAGCAGGTCATCGACGCCTTCAAGGACGTGGCCAGCGCCAAGGAGGACAAGAGCCGGTTCATCAACGAAGCCGAGGCCTACGAGAACGACCTGATTCCCCGCACCAGGGGCGAGGCGGCCTCCATCACCAACCAGGCCCAGGCCTACAAGGAGTCGAAGATACTCCAGGCCAAGGGTGACAGCGACCGCTTCCTGTTCGTGCTCGAAGAGTACCGCAAGGCCAAGGACATCACCAAGAAGAGGCTCTATCTCGAAACCATGGAGGAAATCCTTTCCAGGCCCGAGGTCGAGAAGATCATCATTTCCAACGAGTCCATGCAGAGGGTGTTTCCCTACCTTCCCCTGCAGCGGTCGGGCAAGGCGGGCGTGTCCACGCAGGGAGGGGCGCAGCAATGAGAACGATCCAGATCACTTTGGCCACCATCGTCGTGGGTGTTTTCCTCCTGCTGCAGTGCGTTTTCGTGGTCGACCAGACCGAACGGGCCATACTCCTGCAGTTGGGCAAGCCCGTCGGCGAGGATTTCGGGCCCGGACTCAATTTCAAGTTGCCCTTCGTGCAGAATGTCATCTTCTTTGACGCCAGGGTCCTCGAGTACGACTCGCCGGCGGCCGAGATCATCACCCAGGACAAGAAGAACATGGTCGTGGACAACTATTCGCGCTGGGTGATCGAAAATCCGCTCCTGTTCTACAGGACGGTGCGCAACATCCAGGGCGGCTTGTCCCGCATCGACGATATCGTCTACTCGCAGCTGCGCGAGGCTCTCGGTCGCTACACCCTGACTGAAATCGTGGCGATAGAACGTTCCACCATCATGGAGGAGGTCACGGCCAAAGCCAATTCCCTGCTGCGCGACTACGGCATCCGAGTCATCGACGTGCGCATCAAGCGCACCGACCTGCCCAAGGAGAACCAGATGGCCATCTACGGCCGCATGCAGGCCGAGCGCGAGCGGCAGGCCAAGCAGTATCGTTCCGAAGGCCGGGAGGAGGCCGCGAAGATCACGACCATGGCCGACAGGCAGAGGACGGTCATCCTGGCTGATGCGCGCAGGGCTGCCGAGTCCGCCCGCGGTGAGGGCGAAGCGGCTGCTACGGCCATCTACGCCCAGGCCCTGACCCAGGACCCCGAATTCTACGAGTTCGTGCGGACCATGGATGCGTACAAGAAGACCATGAAGGACCAGACGCAGTTCGTTCTGACTCCGGAAAGCGAGTTCTTCAAGTTTCTTCAGTAGGTTGTCTGTACACAAGGCATAAGAAAAGGCGGGGTGACCCGCCTTTTCTTTTGCGATGGGAACCGAACGTTACAGCGTTTTCGCGTCTTCCTCGACCTGTTCGATCATTTTGCGACGTTCAGCCTGGATCCGCTCGGACAGGGGAGCATCGTGCAGCGCCAGAATCTGGGCCGCAAGCCACGCGGAGTTGCGGGCGCCGACCTTGTCCAGGGCGAGGGTGCCGACGGGAAAGCCCGGAGGCATCTGGACCGTTGCCAGCAGCGCGTCCCAGCCACCCAGCGACGAGGCGGAGATGGGGATGCCCAGCACCGGCCGGATGGTCTTGGCCGCCACGGCACCGGCCAGATGAGCCGCAAGTCCGGCGGCGCAGATGAAGACCTGCACTCCGGCATCCTCGAGTTCGCGGATCAGCCGGGCCGTCCGTTCTGGGGTGCGGTGGGCAGAGGTTATGGTGAAGGTGTAAGTGATGCCGAGCTTGTCCAGCACATCCGCGCAAGGCCGTACCGTGGCTTCGTCGGATTTGCTGCCCATGAAGATCGCAACCTGTGTCATTGTGTTCTCCTCAATCCTTTGACGGCGATGTCCGTGCGGTAATAGCTGTTGTCGAACGATATCCTTGCCACTGCCTCATAGGCGCGCTCCCGCGCCTGTGCGAGGTCCGCGCCCAGGGCGGTCACGCCCAGCACCCTCCCGCCGCTGCTGACGGTCCGTCCGTCCTGGAGCTTCGTTCCGGCCTGGAAAACATTCACGCCTTCGACTTTCTCCGCCTCGTCGATGCCCTTGATGGCCATCCCTTTGGGGTAGCTCTGGGGATACCCCTTGGCGGCCATGACCACGCAGCAACTGGTTTCCTGATGGTAAACCACCTTGGACGGGTCAAGCTCGCCGCGTACGCACGCGAGCATGATTTCGACGAGATCGGATTTGAGGCGCGCCATGAGGGGCTGGCACTCCGGGTCTCCGAAGCGCACGTTGTACTCCAGGACCATGGGCCCCTTTTCCGTCATCATCAGGCCCGCGTAGAGTACTCCCTTGAAAGGCTGGCCGATGGCCGCGAGGTGCGTGGTGATGGGCCGGATGGCGAGGTCTGCCATGGCCGCATACTTGTCCTCGGGCAGGACCGGGGCCGGGCTGTAGGCGCCCATGCCCCCGGTGTTGAGACCCGTGTCGTTGTCGCCGATGCGCTTGTGGTCCTGCAGGGAGGGCATGGGCACCACGGTCGTGCCGTCGCAGAAGGCCAGGAAGGATGCCTCCTCGCCCACAAGGGCCTCCTCGACGACGACCGTCAGACCTGCGTCGCCGAAGACGCGGTCCAACATCATGTCCTTGAGGGCGCCTTCGGCCTCGGCCATGGTCTGAGCGATGACCACGCCCTTGCCCGCGGCCAGCCCGTCGGCCTTGATGACCATGGGCAGGGGATGGGCGCGGACGTATTCCAGGGCGTCGTCGTAGGAGTCGAAAACCCGGAAGTCGGCCGTCGGCACCCCGGTCTCCCGCATCATGGTCTTGGCGAAGGCCTTGGAGCCCTCAAGTTGCGCTGCAAAGGCGCACGGGCCGAAACACGGGATGTTCACCGCGTCGAGAGCCTCCTTGAGACCCAGGACAAGGGGCAGTTCCGGGCCGGCTACGACAAGGCCGATCCGGTTGTCCCGGGCGAAAGCGGTCAACCCCTCGATATCGTCGTCACGGATGGCGACATTGGTCCCGAGCCGCGCCGTGCCGCCGTTGCCGGGGGCGATGAAGAGCTTCGTGAGAAGCGGGCTGCGGCTTATTTTCCAGGCCAGGGCGTGTTCGCGGCCCCCGGCTCCAACGATGAGAATATTCAAAGGTTCCTCCTCAAGTCTGGTGCGTGGTTCGAGGCGCTGCTGTCAGGAGCGCCTCTTGAACAGTTTCTCCAAGTCGCCGACGGTCCAGAGCAGGGACACGGGGCGACCGTGCGGGCAGAAATTTCTGTCGGGCAGGGACTGCCAGGATTCGATCAGGGCCAGGGCCTCGTCAGGGGTCAGCACGTCGCCGGCCTTGATGGCCGCCTTGCAGGCCATGACCGCCCAGAGATCTTCCATGGATCTGGCCTTGTCCGCCAGGGCGTCCTCAAGGAATTCCCGGGCCTTGGAAGGGGTCAGCAGGGCCGGCACGGCGTGCAGCAGGAGCTTCGGTCCGGCCGCCAGTTCAAGGGAAAAGCCGAGCCCGTCGAGCTGGTGCCAGATTTCCTGCACCCACTGCGCCTGAGACGGGTGCATGGGGATCTCCAGCGGCATGAGCAGCGGTCGGCGGTCTCCGCGGGAACCGCTGGAGCGCAGCATATGGAAAAGCACGCGTTCGTGCGCAGCATGCTGGTCGATGAGCGTGATCCCGGCCGAGCCCGCGAGAATGAGGTACGTGTCGGCGAACTGCCCCAGGTAGCGTGTGGACTGGGCCTCGGGCTGCGGACCGGGGTCGGGACTGCGCCGCGGTGCCGTTTCCGGCGCTGCGGGGAATTCCTCGGGCGTTTCGAAAAGCTGCTGGACGGCCGCTGAGGAAGAAAACTTCCGGGGCCAGGCCTGCTCGTACAAAGGACTGTCGGGCCGGGCAGGAGCAGGGGTGAGGGCGACGTCCCTCTCCGGGGATGCGGAAACGGGCAGGACGGGGAGGGCACGGGCCACGGAGAATTGCGCCGTATTCTCGGCCAGCGGCGGCATGTCGTTGCCCGTCTCCAGAGCTTTGGACACGGCGCGCCTCACGAGACGGAAGACGGCCCCCTCATCCTGGAAGCGGACCTCGGTCTTGGCCGGATGCACGTTGACGTCGACCTCATCGGGGGGGAGTTGCAGGAACAGCACGGCCTGGGGGTATTCCTTGCCCAGAATCCTGCCGCGGTAGGCCTCCCGGACTGCGCTGATCATGGTCCTGTCCTGGACGGGCCGGCCGTTGACGTACACGAGAATGCGGTCGCCGCGGGCCTGGGCCGTCGAAGGGTCGCCGACGAGGCCGCGGACGGAGAAAGGACCGTCCGTCATGTCCGCGTGGTGCGCGGCGTCAACCAGCTCCCTCGGCCAGACGGAGTACAGGCGTCTGGGGAGATCTTCGCCTGCCAGAAAACGATGGACCGTCCTGTCACCGTTCAGCAGTTCGAAGTCCACGTCCAGGTTGGCCAGTGCGATGCGGACGAACAGTTCGCCGCATTTGCGCGTTTCCGTGGCGGGCTGTTTCAGAAACTTGAGTCGGGCCGGCACGTTGGCGAAGAGGTCCTGGACTTCGACCTCGGTCCCCCTGGGCATGGCCGCAGGACCGATGGCCACGACACGGCCGTGGAGCACTTCCAGCGCCGCACCTTCCCCATCGCGCGTGGCGGACGCCAGACGGAAGCGGGACACGGAGGCGATGCTCGGCAGCGCCTCGCCCCGGAACCCGAAGCTGCGGATGGCGCCGAGGTCCTGGATGGTCGAGAGCTTGCTCGTGGCGTGCCTCGTCAGGGCCAGCTCGAGTTCGTTTTCAGGGATGCCGCATCCGTTGTCGCTGACCCGGATGCAGGACTGCCCGCCGTCCCTTATCAGGACTCGCAGACGGGTCGCACCGGCATCCAGCGCATTTTCGATGAGCTCCTTGAGGAGGCTGGCGGGGCGTTCCACCACCTCGCCCGCGGCAATCTGGTTCTGCAGTTCGGGAGGGAGGAGGCGTATCTGCCTGGCGCTTGCCATGATTTATCGGCCTACGGAGCCCAACTGCGCCAGGATGACACGGAACTCGAAACGGGTGTCTTCATCGGTCTTGGTCCAGACAGTCTCGGTGGAAAAGCATTGATGATCATAGCGCAGGGCGAGGCGCTTTTCCAGGTCGGTGCCGGACTCCCAGTCCACCCTGTACAGGAAGGCGGCGCTCCATTCCCTGGTGATGCCGAACCCTCCACCGAAGCCGGCGATGCGTTGCCGCTCCTGCTCCTGCCTGAGGTATTCGTCGATCTCCTCAAGGAAATCCAGGCTGAAGGAAGCGTACACCCTGTCCTCATAGTATGCCCAGAGGGCGTGCTCGTGCTCGGTCACGTGGTTCTCGTAGGGCGAGTACCACGTCTTGTTCGTCAGGTACAACCAGGGTGTGAGGCTCGTGGTCAGGTCGGCGAGCACGTCGGAAAATGGGCGGTTCGGGTATTCGTCCGTGTCGTCGCTTCTGGTCTCCTCGCGAATGTCGTACGACTGTTCGAGACGCAGACGGGCCAGATCGAGATAGTCAACCTTCAGGGCCGACTTGCCTTGCATGTCGGGGCTGGGCTGCATCCGTCCGGTCTTGGTGGTGAAGAGGTTGGTCAGGGAGTAGGTCAGTTCGTTGGTCGGCCTGATGCGGTCGTCCTCATCGAAATAGGGGTATTTGTCCTGCGACTCGAAGGGGATGTAAGTGTATTCAAGTCTCGGCTGTACGGCGTGTCTGAGTTTCAGCCAAGTAAAGGAGCCCGCGTCGGACGGGACGTCGCTTTCTTCCGTCAGGGTGAACACGCGCGAAAACTCCGTGTAGGCCGAGGTGGTGAAGTCCGGCAGGAACCGCGACGGATTGCTGTCGTCGGTGTCCACGTCTTCGTCCTCGTTTTCGTATTTCTCGACGAACCAGGTCGTGCCTCTGAGGCCGCCCTTGGGGATGACGGATCCGTACTCGAAGTGCAGTGGCAGCCCCACGATGGGATGAACGTCGAGGCGCGACCCCGTGGTCCCGTATTCGCGCCAGAAGGAGGCCAACTGCGAACTGCCCTCGATGGTCAGGGGCGTGCTCAGGAGCTGGGTCTGGTACAGGTTCAGGTTGAGCTCGGGCAGGCGCTGCAGCGTGGGGTCGTCGTCCCTGTCCTTGTTCGACAGCTTGCTGTTGCTGCCGTATTCGAGGTTCTGGGTGTATTCGACCAGCCCCTGGACGCCGACATTGGCCCAGTTGCGGCTCAGCAGGAGGCGGTTCACCCGCAATTCATTGTCGTTGTCCTCGATATCGCGGCCGAAATACTGCAGGAAATCCTTCCTGCTTTTGCTGAAGCCCGAATATCCGTGCGAAAACTCGCGCAGATAGTCCTGGTCCGAAACCAGGTCCAGATCGAGCTTGAGGTTCCAGTCGGGCTCGCCGAGATAGCCGTCGAACTTGCCGCGCGCCCACCACCGGTTGTGGTTGTCGCGGCTCATTTGCGAATTGTCGCTGTAGAGCGAAGTTCCCTCGGTCTCCTGATCGAACAGATAGTCGAACTTGAAGATGCCCTTGGTGTGGATGTCGGGCACGAGCCGGTATTCACCGCCGAGCATGAGCCCTTTGGCCGTCATGAGGTGGGAATAGAGGGTCACGTCCTGCTCTTCGTCGATGACCTGATAGTAGGGCTGGTCGTAGGTGATGCCGAGCTTGTCGCTCGTGCCGATTTCCGGGAGCAGGAAGCCGCTCTGCCGCTTGGTCTTGACCGGTATCACCGCGTAAGGCGCCATGAGCAGGGGTTGATCCATGATCTGGAAACGTGGGCCCCAGAGATGGGCGTACCCGTCGACGGTGATGTCGCCTCGCGACGTCTTGATGGACCACGCCGGCCGGTCCCCGTCGCAAACCGTGACGGTGGCTTCGCGGAACTCATACGTCTCGGGGCCGGTTTTCTTCAGCACGGCTCCCTCGAAGTACATGTGCGGGTCTTCCATGAAGACCTGGCCGTTCTTGAGCCACCCCGTGTTCGATTCGAGGTCGAATTCGGCTTCCTCGGCCTTCAGGAAATCCCCCTGGAATTTGGCCTCGACGTTGCCCCGGAGGAAGACCCATTTCGTGGATTGGTAATAGCGAGCGTACTCGGCGCGTATATAGTCGGCACCGCGTTCGAGCACCACGTTGCCGAAGGCTTCGATGTATTTGTTGTCATGGCTGGCTGCGGTTCTGTCGGCCAACAGGCGCCAGGACTGGGGTTCCGTGTCGGTGGCGTTGTCGGCGAGAGCCAGCCCGGCCGAATAGAGAAACAAGCAGACCAGACCGGGAAGCAGAATTCGTAACTTCATGTAGGTGCCGTTGCGGGGGTCGAAAGTTCGTGTGGACGTGGCGGCACTGGTAGCACAAGCGGAGCTGGATGCCTAGCCCGAAGACGCGGGGTGGCCGGAGCGGGCCTTGGTCCGGGCCGGCCGGAAACATGAATTAACATGGCGGATTCACGGCCATGTTATTCCCGCCATCCTTGTTTCATTTTTCACAAACGCTTGACCTTGAAGGGGAGGTGATTTAAGAACCGCGCAAATCTGTCCTGCTCGCCACATGCGTTGCCAAGGCAACGTTCGCTTTTTTTAACAATCTGGAATTCAAGGTAATTATGGAACTGAGCAAATTTTTGACCGACAATCAGAAGGGCATTTGTGCGCAATGGACCGATGCCATCATCAAAACCTATCCTGACGAAGGCGCCAAATTTTTCTCCGGGTCTTCCAACCAGTTCGCCAACCCGGTCGGGCATACCTTTCGCAGCAACATCGAGAAGATATTCATGACCCTTCTGCGCGGCGGGGACGTCGCGGAGTGTTCCACGGATCTGGACGGGATTCTGCGCATCAGGGCGGTGCAGGGTTTTGCGCCGTCCGTGGCCCTGAGCTTTCTGCCGGCGCTCAAGGAGATCGTGCGCCGGGAATTGGCCAAGACCGGCCGGGTGCAGGAGATGGATGAGACGCTGCACGACTGGAACGTGCGCGTCGATCGCCTGACCATGCACGGATTCGATCTGTATATGGCTTGCCGCGAGGTCCTGTGGAAGCAGAAAGCCAACCAATTATACAACAGAACGCACAAGCTGCTTGAAAAAGCGAATTTGCTGAAAGACGAGGAGGTAGCGGGGTAGTGTCCGTTAAGTATATTTTCAGTGTTAACCCTTTAGCGAGGTAAAAGGTACATGAAAGCTCTTTACTCCCTATTCCTGGTCTTTGCCCTCGCGGCAATAGCCCTTGTGGGCGCCGGGGCCTTGGGTATGGAAAAAGCCTTTGGGCTGTACATACCCTTCCTGGCAGTCGCGGTTTTCGTGGTGGGATTCTGTTTGAGGGTTGTGGACTGGGGCAAATCGGCCGTGCCGTTCTGCATCCCCACAACGTGCGGCCAGCAGGAGTCGCTGCCCTGGATCAAGCAGAGCACCATCGAGAACCCCTCCACCACGGGCGGCGTCGTGATGCGCATGCTTTTCGAAGTGTTGCTGTTCAGGTCCCTGTTCCGCAACACCAAGGTGGATTTGCATGAAGGCACCAAGGTGACGTACGGTTCGAGCAAGTGGCTGTGGCTTGGCGCGCTGGCCTTCCACTACTCCTTCCTGACCATCGTGCTGCGCCACATGCGCTTCTTCACCGAGCCGGTTCCGGGGCTGATCGCAGGCATCGAGTCCATGGACGCCATGCTGCAGATCGGCGCGCCGACCCTGTACCTGACAGACCTCGTCTTCGTCATCGCGGTGACCTATCTTTTCCTGCGCCGTGTCGTCGTGCCCCAGATCCGCTACATCTCCCTGGTGCAGGACTACTTCCCGCTGTTCCTGATCCTCGGCATCGCCTTCACGGGCATCTTCATGCGCTACTTCGCCAAGGTCGACATCATTGCCGTCAAGCAGCTGGCCATGGGTCTGGTGACCTTCTCCTGGAACGTCCCCGAGGGTATCGGCGTGCTGTTCTACATCCACATGTTCCTGGTCTCCGTGCTGCTGGCGTACTTCCCCCTGAGCAAGCTCATGCACATGGGCGGCGTGTTCCTCTCGCCCACGCGCAACATGAACTGCGCTTCCAGAAAGTTCAGGCATGTCAACCCCTGGAAGTTCGAGAACGTTCATTACCACACATATGAAGAATACGAGGACGAATTCCGTGAGAAGATGGTCGAGAAGGATCTTCCTGTGGACAAGCCTCTAGCAGAAGGAGCCGAGTAATGTCTGATCTGCCACGCCCTGAAGAGCTTTTTGCGAGTATCGACTACACGCCCCCCAAGGCGGACTGGATGGACGTGCCGGCGGTGATCAAGCCCGGCCGCTACTGCTACGCCGCCAACCCCGAGAGCGTGAAATACGTCGGCCTGCCCAACGCCCACAAGTGGAACCCCCTCGACGACGACTGGGGCCTCCCCGAGAACTGGCAGGAGATCATCTTCAACGGACTGCGCGAACGCCTGCACAAGTTCCGCTCCTTCAAGATTTTCATGGACATCTGCGTGCGCTGCGGCGCCTGCGCGGACAAATGCCACTTCTTCATCGGCTCCGGCGACCCCAAGAACATGCCGGTGCTGCGCGCCGAACTGCTGCGCTCCGTGTACCGCGGCGAGTTCACGACCTTCGGCAAGATCCTCGGCCGCTTCGTCGGCGGACGCAAGCTGACGGCCGAGGTACTCAAGGAGTGGTGGTACTACTTCTTCCAGTGTTCCGAGTGTCGCCGCTGCTCCGTGTTCTGCCCCTACGGCATCGACACGGCCGAGGTGACCATGATCGGCCGCGAACTGCTCAACCTGCTGGGCCTGAACATCGACTGGATCGCCACGCCGGTTGCCAACTGCTACCGCACCGGCAACCATCTCGGCATCCAGCCCCATGCCCTCTTCGACATGATCGACTTCTTCTGCGACGACATCGAAGACATCACCGGCATCCGGCCTGAGCCGAACTTCAACCAGAAGGGCGCCGACATCCTCTTCATCACGCCCTCCGGCGACGTCTTCGCAGACCCCGGCACCTACACCTGCATGGGCTACCTCATGCTCTTCGAGTACCTCAAGCGCGAGTACGGCCTGAGCGTGACCTGGTCGACCTACGCCTCCGAGGGCGGCAACTTCGGTTTCTTTACCTCGCACGAAACCATGAAGCGCCTGAACTCCAAGATGTACATGGAAGCCGACCGCCTGGGCGTGAAGTGGATTCTCGGCGGCGAGTGCGGCCACATGTGGCGCGTCATCCACCAGTACATGGACACCCTGAACGGTCCCGACTTCCAGTCCTCGCGCATGGAGACCCCGGTCAACCCCATCACGGGCACGGTGTTCAAGAATGCCGCCAGCACCAAGATGGTCCACATCGCCGAGTTCACCGCGGACCTCATCAAACACGGCAAGCTCAACCTGAACAAGAAGCGCAATGCCAACGTTCACCTGACCTGGCACGACTCCTGTAATCCCGCTCGCGGCATGGGCCTCCTCGATGAGCCCCGTTTCGTGGCCAAGAGCGTGGTCGAGAAGTTCACCGACATGCCCGAAGGCACCATCCGCGAGCAGACCTTCTGCTGCGGCGGCGGCGCTGGCCTCAACGCCGGCGAGAACGACGAACTGCGCATGATGGGCGGCCTGCCCCGCGCCAATGCGGTGAAGTATGTTCACGAGAAATACGGCGTGAACATGCTGGGTTGCGTCTGCGCCATCGACCGCGCCGTGCTTCCCAACTCCATGGCGTACTGGGTGCCTGAAGTCAGCGTCTGCGGCCTGCACGAACTTGTCGCCAACGCGCTGGTTTTCCCTGGCGAAAAGGAACGTGAAACCGATCTGCGTGGTGAAGACCTGCCCGGGGAGGATGAATAATGTACGACAAGAATAAAATACTGACCGGTCTTGCCGTGTTCGTGGTCTTCATGACCTATCCTTTCTGGAACAACATCGGCAGTGCGGCCTACGTGAGACCCGAGATCGAGAAGCCCAAGAACTCCAAGGAATGCGTGGAGAGCGTGGAGTTCATGCGCGCTGAGCACATGGCCATGCTGAACGAGTGGCGTGACGAGGTCGTCCGCGACGGCGTGCACGAGTACCACTCCAAGGCCAACCACCAGGTCTTCCAGAAGAGCCTGACCAAAACCTGCATGAAGTGTCACGAGAACAAGGATCAGTTCTGCGACAAATGCCACGCGACGGTTTCCGTGAGCCCCTACTGCTGGGATTGTCATGTTGATCCGAAGGGGGTGAAGAAATGAAGACCATGCGTAGAAACTTCCTGAAAATTGCCGCCGTGGCCGTGCTCGGCTGGAGTGTGCGTCCCGCCTCCGAGCTTCTGGCCTCCGGCGGCGGGGAACCGAGCGAGGGACTGCTTTTCGCCTCCCGCCACAAGGTTCACGCCGGGGCCCACACCCTTACGGCCAAGCGCTGGGCCATGGTCATCGACACGGCCAAGCTGAACGAAAAGGTCATGGAGGACATCGTGCATGTCTGCCATACCATCCACAACGTGCCGAACATCCCGGGCAACCAGAACATCAAGTGGATCTGGGAAACGCACATGGAGCATCTCTTCCTGGACGAGCACAACGAGTTCCAGCCCGAGACGGCCGCCAAGTCCGCCCTGGCCCTGTGCAACCATTGCGACAACCCGCCCTGCGTCCGCGTCTGCCCGACCAAGGCCACGTTCCAGCGCGAGGACGGCATCGTCATGATGGACTTCCACCGCTGCATCGGCTGCCGCTACTGTATGGCCGGCTGCCCCTACGGCTCCAGAAGCTTCAACTTCATGGACCCCCGCCCGTACATCGAAACGACCACCCCTGATTTCCCGACCCGGACCAAGGGCGTCGTCGAGAAGTGCGAGTTCTGCGCCGAGCGTCTGGCCGAAGGCAAGATGCCGGCCTGCGTCGAGGTTTCCGAGGGTGCCCTGGCGTTCGGCGATCTGGCCGACCCCGAGTCCGATGTGCGCAAGCTCATGGCGGAGCGTTTCGCCATCCGGCGCAGTCCGCACCTCGGCACCAAACCCTGTGTCTACTATCTCGTGTAAAGGGGTGAACCATGCTTGAAAAAGCCATACAAGGATCGAAAGTATACTGGGGCTGGATCGCCTTTCTGCTCCTCCTGATGAGCATCGGGGCGGCCTGCTACTGGCAGCAGCTCTCCCATGGTCTGACCATCACCGGCATGAGCCGCGACGTGACCTGGGGCTTCTACATCGCGCAGTTCACCTTCCTGGTCGGCGTGGCCGCCTCGGCCGTCATGCTGGTCATCCCCAAGTACCTGCACGACTACCACAAGTTCGGCAAGATTCTCATTCTGGGCGAATTCAACGCCGTGGCCATGGTCATCCTGTGCCTGCTCTTCATCGTCGCCGACCTGGGCTCCCCGCAGCGCCTGATGAACGTGCTCCTGCATCCCACGCCCAACTCCATCCTGTTCTGGGACATGGTGGTGCTGAACGGCTACCTGCTCATCAACATCCTGGTCGGCTGGGTGACCCTCGAAGCCGAGCGCAAGCAGGTCGCGCCGCCCAAGTGGATCAAGTTCTTCATCTACCTGTCCATTCCGTGGGCGGTCTCCATCCATACGGTCACGGCCTTCCTGTACTGCGGCCTGCCCGGCCGCGGCTACTGGCTGACCGCCGTGCTGGCCGCCCGCTTCCTGGCTTCGGCCTTTGCCGCCGGCCCCGCCTTCCTCATCCTGGTGACGTACATCGCCAAGATCTTCACCGGCTTCGACCCCGGCAAGGGCGTCCTGCCCACCCTGGGCAAGACCGTGGTCTACGCCATGTGCGTGAACCTGTTCCTGCTCCTGTGCGAGGTGTTCACGGTCTTCTACAGCCAGATCCCGTCGCACATGGCGCACCTGCAGTACCTCTTTGCCGGCTACCACGGCCACGGCGTGCTCGTGCCCTGGATGTGGTCGGCCATGATCATGGCCGTGGCGGGCATCCTGATTCTGATCGTGCCCAAGAACAGGCAGCAGGACAACCTGCTCATCATCGGTTGCCTCCTGATCTTCATCGGGGCCTGGATCGACAAGGGCCTCGGCATGATCGGCGGCGGCTTCGTGCCGAACCCCCTGCACGAAATCACCGAGTACGTCCCCTCCCAGCTCGAACTGGGCGTGTCCCTGGGCATTTACGCCACCGGGTTCCTGGTACTGACCCTCCTGTACAAGGTCGCCATCGGCGTGAAGCAGGAAGTGGAGTAGAGCATCCCCTCTGCGGGCGCCCGACC